>JBBRWP010000051.1:0-15958 GCA_038249175.1 Acetivibrionales bacterium | reverse complement strand
TGAATACATCGGTTGATCTCGCTGCCGGTGGTGCATGTGGCATAGGGTTGGGGTTGTTTGCACTGTGCAAGCGCATCGGTTACCTTAGATAAATCGCGGTTGACGATAGCGGCGATTCGGATACCTTTCATGTAGGAAGCTTGAACAATAGCCCCTCTTCCCAAAAAACCGGATCCAATGATTGCTACTTGAATGCGGTTGTTAGAATTTTCTCTTTTTGTTAGTCCAGCATGTAGTAATTCATACATGTTCACCACGCTCCATTTCCTGTCATCCCGCATATTGCGGGGCAATGATTGACTATTACGTAAATGACCTTTTTCTATTAATTACCCTTATATGCAGATGAATAAACCTGAAAATATGGAAAAACCGAAAAAAGATGACAATTGACTATAATTGGCGGACTTCCTCAAAAACGGTATTTGGTTTATAATCAGATTTATACCCCATGCATCCTCGTCGAGTTCGAACAAAACTTGCTGAAAATGCTGTACATTTTCAGAATTAAATCTTCTTTTTACATTCGGGTTACAGTCCGACAACATTCCGCATTTAAGCGCCTCAGGGTTTGTTTTCTGTGGTACACTGAACGGACATCATGTATAAAAGGAGAAAGACAATGAAGCAATACAAAGGAAAAAGAAGCATCGCCTGGTTTATGGCGGCAACAATCGCCTTGATGCCCCTGCTAAACACCTCTGCCCTCACTTACCGGGAAGTGGAGGGTCCGCTTCCCGGTAACCCGATTATTTCAGAAACACGGGACATAGCGCCCGGGATACAGCAAAATGCCTGGAAAAGTATAAATGACGCCGGTAAACCAGTGGTTTTTCAGACACTGACACTCGACACGCTAAACCCTGAAACGGGGGCAAAGGTGTGGAGTGGTGGTGTGTTGGTCGAACGCAACACCTTGTCAGCTCTGGTCAGCAACGCCCGTGCGACTGGATATCCGGTGGTGGGTGCTGTCAATGGGGATTTCTTCAACATCAAAAGTGGTTCCCCACTGGGTTTCCTGGTGCGTGACGGTGAAATTTACAGTTCCGACGGAACGAATTACCTTGCATTGGGTTTTCGGTCTGATGGCTCTGCAGTGATGGGCAACCCAAACCTGCAATATGCTCTGTACCGAAATGGCCAACGTTTATACGAATACCATTTGAATAAGGATGAGGGTGATTTCGGTCCGTATGTCTATTCCAACCGTTACGGTCCGCGTGCGGGATCCAATGAGTTGGGTGTGGATGTTGTTGTAAATTTCCCTGCAACACGCCTATCTGTCGGCACTGCTGTTGAAGGACAGGTTGCCGAGGTTCGTCTGGACACCCAGGGAACGCCCATTGGTCAGAACCAGATGGTGCTCTCGGCCAGAACTGGAAAAAATGGCTACACAGGTCTTTCCAACATGCAAGCCGGTGACATTATCCGCTTGGAAGTTCTGGACATGGATGGCCAATGGACAGGTGTTACGGAGGCTCTGGGGGGTATGAAAAGCTTACTTGCCGGCGGTGTTCCTGTAGCAGACTTGAGTGCGACCAATGTGAACCCGGCCACCATTATCGGTAAAAAAGCGGATGGACGTGTCATTGTTCTTGAGGTTGACGGTCGACAGGCTTCCTGGAGCAACGGCATCAGTTACGCAGAAGCCGCCAGACTGATGATGCAATTGGGCTGTTCTGATGCGATGGTGTGCGACGGTGGCGGGTCGTCAACGTTTTATGCACGTACCCCGGGAGAGTATTATACCCGGCTGATTAACCGCCCTTCCGATGGTGGAGAGCGGGCTATTTCTAATGCACTTCTTTTTTATTCCAAAACTTTGCCGGCAGGGCCGGTTGATCTTATCACAAATCTGATGCCCCGGGAATATGCGACTAAACTTCACCTATATCCCGGTAAACAATATCTCCTGCCGGGTTCAAGCACATCCTGGGAAACGAAGGCCACAGATAACGGCTACCATCCGACAGTTGTTCCCACCGGGTTGACATGGTCATCGAACGGCGGGGTGTTTACTCCGGACGGTACCATGGTCGCTGCTGGTATTCCGGGCTTTTACCAGGTCACGGCCGGCAACGGGCTTGCCATCGGGACCGCCAGTTTTATTGTACCCGATCAGCTGTCTGAAATCCGCGTGTCTCAGTCGGCTCTTGTGGTTTCTGCAGGAAAAAGCATCGATTTGACCGCCGTTGGTTATCTCGAAGGCATTGCTGTGCGTGGTGTGGATGCGAGTTTCACCTGGTGGGTAGATCCCTCTCTGGGAACGGTAACAGCAGACGGGATATTCACAGCAGCCAATGTTCCGGAAGCAAGCGGGACCATGACAGTTTCCTGGGGGCCGACGGTAGCGCAGGTATCCGTGTATATTGCCCGGGAACCACAGGATATCGAGACCTTTGAAACCACGCCGGCTTGGACATGGACAAACATCCTCAACAGCAAGAGTGCTGTCCGTTCTGTTCTGGATGAAAAGGCTGTCTATGGCGATGGTTTGCTTCGGATGTACTACGATTTCCGCCCTGCCACAAATGCTGACAAAGGCGCCGCCAGCATTGAGGCCGGCCCGTCAAGCCTGCCTGATGCCAACGGTCTGACCACGGTTCAGCCCATTCTTCTGTCCGGAAACCCTACGGCAGTCGGGTTATGGGTCTATGGCGATGAAAGCTTTTCCTGGTTGCGCGCGAGATTGAACGATGCGAACGGCACGGCTTTTGACATTGATTACACAAAGGACTACATGCCTGAAAGCAGAAACGGTGGTATTGATTGGACAGGATGGAAGTACGTTGAAGCCCAAATTCCCAAAGGAGCTGTTGCACCCTATACCCTGACTGCACCTATCCGTGTCATGTGCACACGGGAAGAGATGAAAGGCAGTGGATATCTTTATTTCGATCGCTTGCGAACGGTATATGGAGAAGCCAATGATGACCTGACACCACCGGAAGTCACCGGTATCACGCCGGCAGGGAACGCGGTTCTGTCTTCGGGTGTGGTTGCGATAACGGCCACCCTTGAAGATAAAGGAGGCTCCGGCATCAATTTTGCGAAATCTTCGATGTTAGTAGACGGTATAAAACAAGCTTCAGCACTTATTTCGGGCGATGCTGGCAAGGCGACAGCCTTTCTGGTCTTTGGGGAGGACAAACCTTTGGCCGGCGGTTACCATACGGTGACCCTTGCCATGGAAGATGGTTTTGGGAATAAAAGCGTAAAAACCACCCAATTCTTTGTGGATACCAAGACGCCGCAGGTAAGCCTTTCTGTGCCGGAAAATGTTGCGGCAGGAGAGCAGTTTGATGTTGTGGTGAACCTGAAAAACCCCAACCCCATGAAGGCCATGGACCTGCAGCTGGTTTGGGATGCCGCCAAAATTGATATTCTCGACCAGGACAGTAAAAAGGCGGGTGTCCAGATTGGCATAGAAAAATATGTTTCTGATGCAAAGATTACCAAGAACACCATAGAAGCGGCCAAAGGCGTGTTCAGTTTTTCCGTATCTGCGCTAAACAGCACCATCAAGACCATGGAAAGAAAAATGCTGACACTGAGATTCCGTGCAAAAACTTCCGCAAACAGCACGGCAGCCCTGCGCACCACGACCGCGGTGATGAAGAGTACCACGGCGGCGGCTGCACAAACGTTTTCGTTGCCGGCACAGTCTGTGACCGTTTCTCCCACATATATTTTGGATGTTTCCAATATTGTTACGGGTGGGATAACACGGTTCTCAGTCACAGACCGCAATGGGTCTCCTGTTGAAGGGGCCGCCATTGCCATTGACGGGTCAAAAAAGACCCCCTTTGCTGTGACCGGGAAAAACGGCACAGTGGATACAAAAGCGGTAGGTGTGCTTCCTGCCGGCACTAAAATGACATTGAGGGCAACAAAAGGCGGGCTTGTTTCCACCACTATACCCGTGGTGGTTACAGAAGCGGCCAGGGGTGGCGACCCCATAGCGGTATCCATTTCCCCCATTTCAAAACCGGGTGGGATGGCCTTTCATTGGCTGTCTGAAGCAAGCAAGGGCACTGTGCAGTTGATCAAGACGGCACAGTATGACGGCACAATGCCGGCAAACGCCATTAGCGCGGCTGCATCGAACACGGCGTTGACGGTGACTGACCCGACTGGGAAGAAAAAACTCTTCGAGCACAAGGCAGTGTTTTATGACCTGGATTCCGGTACACAATACACGTGGCGTATCACGGACACGGATATCGGCACTGGAAAAACCGGCTCATTCAGAACACCGGTGTCCGACGCCGGATCAGCCTTTTCCTTTGGTTTTGTGACGGATCCCCAGGCGGTGGACACCAAAGGCTATGCACCGTTCTCGGATGTCGTGCAACGCATGCTCGGGAATAGACCCAAACTCTCGTTTATATTATTTGGCGGGGATATGGTCGATGATGGCAGTAAGCAAAACCAATGGTGGAGTCTTTTTCAGGCTAGTGCCACCTGGATGCATCGTATTCCCACCCTGACGGTACCCGGCAACCACGAATACAAGGATGCAAAACTGAGCACTTACCATGCTTTTTGGGGGCTGCCAGCCACCGGTCCGAAAGATTTTGCTGAGACAGCCTATACTGTCCAAAATGGCGATGCACGCTTTTATATGCTGGATACGCAGGGCAATATGGATACCCAGCTGAACTGGTTGAAAAAAGAGAAATCCGCCAGCAACAGCCAATGGGACATTGTGGTGATGCACCGTGGTATTTACGGCTGCTTCTACGATGAAGCAGAATACCGAAAAAAAGCGGCGCCCGTATTTGATGCACTCGGCATCGATTTGGTTTTATCCGGCCATGACCACACCTGGTCCCGTACCACCATGAAGGGCGGGAAAAAGGTACTGCCCGGCACCGGCACAACCTATGTGAGCGGCGGTGCTGCCGGTGGGAAGTTTTATGATGCCAAGAAAAGGACGTGGACGGAAATTCTCTATGATGGCAATACCCCGTCTTTTACCGTGGTGGATGTGACGGACAAAACGCTAACAATCTCTGCCTCCCATGTTGAGAATAACAAAACCGTACTGCATGACCGCTTTATGATACAGAAATAGCAGGTGAATTCATCTGTGATTTTGATTCATCAGGTGTCCATTTGCAGTTCGAACCGCACTGGATGACCATTTTGTGATACAGAAACAGCAGGTCGGCTATCCGTGGCATTGGACTTTTGACAATTCGGATGAAATAAGGAATAATAATGAAGATATCGTCATCCACTGCGATAAATGCGTGATGCCAATGTGATGCCTCTAAACAGGGGTTCAACGCCAGTCTGCGACAGGCCATTGCTGCAGGTTGGATGGAAAAGTCAAAAACCGGCTTTTCCTTGCAATGCTCACGTCGGGTTTTTGTCAAAAATAATGGAATAGAGATGTCAGGAGAAACGAATGGACAACAGCTTCAAAACTTTTTTACAGCATGCGATGAAAATAACGCTGGACTACCTTTCCGGGCTTTTCATCTTCGCCATTTTCAGTTATCCCATCCTTAACCTGTCTGGGGATCATCCGGGGAGGGTGGTGCGCTGGGCTTCCTTCATTCTTTTTCTGATTGTGTTTGCCCTCATATATAAGGATATGCAGGAAATGGCCATTCGGGAAAAGCGCCCGCAGTATGAAATTTATCCAACACCGCTGCGGGGATTTCTTTTGGGACTGACAGGCCTGGTGCCGGTGTGGCTTATGCAACTTATTGTCAGCCTCATTCCGCTAAAAGACCTGGACACCTTGCAACTGCGTATCCTGCAGGTAATCTCTGTACCGGTCTATTGGATTAGTTCTCTTCTTGGAACGAGTAAACTGCTTTACCCCACAACGCTGCTGCTACTGGCTGGTATGGCTTTTCTTGGATATTGGGCGGGTTTGAAAGAGTTTTATCTGATGAAACGATTTTATAAGCTGATTGGCTACACGCCCAAAGTCCGCATTAGAAAACCCCGTAAAAAAACAGGCAAGGGGTTTTGGGGGATGTAGTTTTTGAGAGAGTTTCTGTCTTACGCCATTGTTTCGTTGGTGGTCTCTGTTCTTTTGTCTGCCGTGTTTGTCTACTTTTTGCGGAAACAGATGCCGCGATGGCAGGTACGGTTGCGTGTTGCCATATTTTTTTCCGCACTCATTTCATTCATAGCCTGGTCTTTTCCACCCCTGCGAGCAGTTTCTTTGGGAAGGACCGTTATACCCGCTTTTTTAGTTTGGGTTTTTATCGGGGTTCTGATGTTGCTTGTTTTTTCATGGTTGAGAAATATTGGAGACCTTCTGGAAAAGGAAAGGGTTTTACAGGAAATTTCTGCACATGCAGAACAGACCGCAGGGCCCTATGCAATACCGGAAAAGCCCACCCTGTCCGACCTCTATGCCGATCGGCCGATGAGCATTCCGGACAGGTTGAAAAAGGAAGTCGTTGAGGCGGGGTCTTATTCAATGATGCCAGAGGAAGAAAAATACCCGGTCCTGGAGGAAGAAAAATACCCGGTCCTGGAAGAAGAGAAATGTCCTGTACTGGAAGAAGATGAAGAAGATCCACTCGCAGCATTCGTTCCCGAAGTAGTGGTCATGGCAACCCCTGCAGAGAAAAATACGGGTGTTAAAACTGATCGTAAAGCGGATGTCATCAGTCTGAAGGATCAACTTGTGTTCGCGCTGGAAGCCAGACGGAAAATGAATGCCACCGATGCCCTGAACTGGTTTTGTTCATACTTGCTGCACACAGACAACCATCAGTACGATGCCGATGTGCTTCTTGATATGTGTGAACTCCTTCAGGAAAGAGGCGCTTATACAACGGCATACGCCATTTTATCCAGTCCTTTGACCCGTTATGTGCAGCCAGAGTGGAAAGAAACGCTCCTGAAAAACCTGAAAAAGAATGAAACTAAGTATTTTGTGTAAAAAAAAAAGAAATCGCACTTTTTTTACCTTCTTTTTATTGTCAATGTAGATTGTTACTGATAAGATATGGGTAACTGGAATGAATGCTGTCTTCTCTTATTGGTCTGGATAGCTAAGCATCAGCAAACTAAACTAAGGAGGTACGCTCGGGATGAAGACATCTCAGCAGATTATCGGACTTCCCGTTGTCAGTATTTCGGATGGGAATGAAATCGGTAAAGTGAAAAACATCATGATCAATGCGGTCAAGGGTACGGTAGACTTTTTTGTCATCGACAGTGCCATGCGGTCATTGGCGGGTGGTGTTATTCCTGTTGCCAAAGTTCTGGGTATTGGTGCGGATGCACTTACCATTCTGGAAGCAGATGATGTCAGTGACATTGTTAAGATTCCGGCAGCCATTGATCTTTTGCAGAAAAACATTACGGTTCGCGGCACACGGGTGCTCACACGTAAAGGGAGTCTGTTGGGTGAGGCTGGCGACATCTATGTGAATGAAGACGATGCCTGCGGTATAGTCGGTGTAGAATTTGTTCCTGGCACACAGAAAGTACAGGCCGGCGTTATCCCCCGCGAAACTATCATTACTTTTGGCAAGAATTTGCTGGTTGTTGAAGAGGATTTTTCAGAAAAACTTATGCCCAAGCCTTCACAGCCAACAGAAATGTCAGCCAAACCATTGAGTGATGCGAGTGAGTCCACCCTCTCATTTACAGGCGGCACATCTGAACCAATGGCTGTTGCCAGCGAAGCGGAAGTTCGAAAAACGGAACCATCGTCTGCCTCTGTAGATGCGGAGACGGTCTCTGAGCCGGAGATTTCTCTGGACGGCCTGTTTACAGAAGCCGAAGAGGGCGAACCGGTTGGGGCAATGCTCGAAGACAGGCGAATTGCCTATCTGCGTGGCAGGAGACTCACCGAGAGCATCCTTGATGCCGATGGCAATCTGGTGGCTGCTGCCGGAGAAATTATTGATGACCCACTGATGGAAAAGGCCCGTAATGCCGGCAGACTGGTCGAGCTGGTGATGAATAACGAAGCTACATGATGATGAAAAAACAGGGATTCCTTTGGAAACTGATGTTGTGGTTGCTGGTATCGGCTTCCATCGCCATTCTCTCGGGATATGGCTGGGTGGAACAGGATGCAAGCGGTCTTTTACCTGAGGGTATGAAGGCTGGTTCTCTGGATATTGGCGGACAAAGTCCGAATGACGCTCTGAAAATGATACTTGAAGACCCAAAGAATGCCGGGGTGCCGGCTTCTTTGGGTCTTCTTTTTACAGGAGAAAAGGAGATGTTGTCTGCGGATGCCATCTCATTAGCGCCGGATACAGACCTCTTACTTGAAAAACTGCAAAACAGTGTTTTACCTTCAGGTTGGGATGCCATGGTACAGGGGTTCTCGCGGCAGAAAACCATCATGGAAACCACATTTTCTGTCCCTTTGACGGCAAATTTGCCAATGCTGACACAAGCATTGGCTCCTTTTGTCAGGCGGGTTGAACGGGAACCTGTATCCGCCAGTGCTTATTTGGACGGCAATATCCTGCAAATTGTACCGGAGGTGGTGGGCCGTAAGGTACACATAGACCTCCTTACTGCGGTGCTGCAGGAAGCTTTAAAAAAAGGTTTTGCCGGGGTGGATGCGGGTGATATTTCACTGGATGAGAGTGCTGCTGTTTGGATTGAAAAACGATCTCCGGGAATAACAGAAGAAACCTTGAGCCATTTTCAATTGCTGGGGAACGCCCGGGTGAAAATGGCCGATTCTTTTGAAAAAGATGCCGATGTACTGGCCAAAAAACTCAATGGTATCTATCTTCGTCCGGGTGAAAGCATCGATTTGAAAGCAGTGTTTGCCGGTACATCGACATCCCTTCAGTCGGCTGACTCTTCATCGCGAGCGGCCTCTGCTTTTTTTATTGCGGCGATAGCCCTCAAAGATGTACAAATTGAGGTGCGAAAAAGTGCGCCGTATACGACCAACTACACGGAACCCGGGCAGGAAGCTATTTTGGATGCGGACCATTCATTGGTGGTTCGCAATGCCGGCGCAGCTCCTTGGCTCATCCTGTCGGAACGGGACGACAGACAGATTCGGCTTGCCATTTTTTCGGTTTCTGATGAACCGGCTTCATTGGTTTTTTCGGATGTGGTTGAAACAGTGGAGCCGCCAGTCATATTCAGCCCGGTAAATGATCTGGAGCCGAATGAAACCCGTATCATTTCTCCCGGCAGGGCGGGGCTGCGCGTCAACGTATACCGCATTACGGGAAAGGAACGCATCCTTCTCCATACGGATGAATACCCGCCACAAAACCGTATTCTGGAAAAAGGAATTGAAATCACCGGCAAAAAAGGGAAATAGAAAAGCAGCGTCTGGAGACGCTGCTTTTCTATTTATACCCATACGCCCTCGCCAAGTTCGCACAAAACTTGCTGAAAATGCTGCGTATTTGGCTATAGGAACCATTCGGGTCGAGTTGCATAAATCATAGATATTAATAGAACCTGACATCATAGGTATAAAAGACTTTTGAGGACAAAAATAGTTGTAATTTGACACGATAAGGGGCTCTTACGGGAAAACGATGATAACAGTAATCGTATAAATCCTCAAATGTATCATGGGATAGTACAATTGAAATGAAATATTCAGATATCTTAATATATTTCACCGTATTACCCGTAAGAGCCCGATAAGGTCGCGTTATACAAATAAAGTCTGGAAAAAATCCATGAACCTGTCAATGTCTTCCTTCGTAATAATCAACGGTGGCAGGAAGCGCAGGATGTTGCCTCCGACATTCCCCACCAGGAAACCGGCTTCAAAACATTTCCGATTCAATTCTTTGGCGTTAGCTTCCTTTAGCTGAATCCCAATCATTAAACCATAACCCCGCACATCGGTGACACCGGATGTTTTTCCTGCTAGGGTTCTTAACGATTCCATAAAATAAGCACCCATTTCCGCACTGTTTTGTACCAGCTTTTCTTCGAGTATTGTTGTTAAAACAGCATAACCGACTGCGCAAGCCAATGGATTTCCACCAAAGGTGGAGCCGTGGTCTCCCGGCTCAAACGCCTTTGCTACTTCCTCTTTTGCCAGCAGGGCACCGATGGGGAAGCCTCCGCCCAAGGCTTTTGCCAGGGTGAAGATGTCCGGTTCTACACCATAATGCTGGTAACCGAAAAGTGTACCGGTGCGACCCAGTCCGCATTGTACTTCATCATAAATGAGCAGAATGCCCCTCTCGTCGCAGATTTTACGAACCCCCTGCATATAGTCCACATGGGTTGGGTTGACACCACTTTCTCCTTGTATGGGCTCAAGCATGACAGCACAAGTGTATTCTGTGATGGCTGCGGAAAGGGCGTCCAGATCATTGATGGGTACACTCAAAAACTTTGGTGTGAGGGGGCTGTAGTTTTTCTGGTATTTTTCCTGACCGGTGGCGGCCAATGTAGCCAGGGTGCGGCCATGAAAGGAATTTTCAAGGGTAATGATCTCGAAGCGATCAGGTTGATTCTTTTTGCGGTAATACAGCCGTGCCAGTTTGATGGCCCCTTCATTTGCTTCAGCACCACTGTTGGCAAAAAATACGCGGTCACCACAGGAGTTTTCTACCAGCAATTTGGCAAGCTTCGCCTGTGCTTCGATATAGTAAAGGCTGGAGCAGTGTATAAATTTATTTGCCTGGTCGGTGACAGCCTGTACCAAGGCAGGGTGTGAATGGCCGAGGGCGGAGACGGCAATGCCTCCCAGAAGGTCCATGTAGGGCTTCCCGTCTGTGGCATAAAGCGTCATACCCTTCCCATGGGTAAAGCAGACCGGGGTGCGTTTGCCATAGGTGTTCATAAAGTATTGTTCGTCCAATTGCACAACTTCCTGTAAATTCATTGTTCGTCCTCCATTTTGGTTTTCTTTTTGTTTGGTTATTCATTTGATTTGACATTTTTACCGTTTGCTATTCGTTTGGAGCTGTCATTCATTTGGTTTGGTATTCTTATCTTTTAGCTATATTGTGTTAGAATTTGCCCGCAATGTTTTTGTTTCGTGGCGTGCAAACCGTTTTCCTGCATTATTACAATGCTTCAACATGCTGTTTTTCAGAACGCCATCCATGGGCAATTGGAGCCTGCTTCGCAGACGTGTTCTCATTATATCGTTTGTGCGCTGCTTCATCAACGATGGACTTTATAGAAAATCTGCAACCACGGTATAAGAAGGGGATGCTGCCCTATATGCCTGCTAAGTTTTGCCGGTTGTTGAACACTTTTTGCACTGGCATCTGTGAAGTCAGACGATTGTAAGGCACAGAATGAACCGATTATACAAATAATGACGATTGAAACCGCCAATAAAAAGGTATACACTGAATGAAAAGACTTTTCTCCCGCAATACCAAGGAGGCGTTTTCATGGAAGAGCTGATTCAGCGCATTATCAACTTAGAAGAACGTGCCAATCAAGTGGTTCTTGAAGCCAAAGAAGAAGAAAAACGCATTTCTCAGGAAGCTTCTGTTGAAGTGGATGAAATGTCGAAACACATCCATGAAATGGCAGACACAAAAATTACCCAATTAAAAGGTCGGACGCAGAACGAGTCAGATGACCGTATTATTCGCATCTATGGGGATACTGCGATGAAAATGCGGTTGATGGAAGAACAGGCTGAAAAAGAACAAACTTTTTGGGAAGATGATATTTTTAACCGTATCATTAGAAGGTGAATGTATGGCTTCGGTGGCACAATACAGCGCGCTTGTGGGTAAAACCAGGGCAATGTACGGGCAAATATTGAAGAAGACCGATTATCAGGAAATGATACGGCGGCAAAGTGTTGCCGATATAGCTGATTACCTGAAGTCGCATACGCGTTATCGGGATGATCTGCAGGAATGCGATACTGAAAACATTCACCGCGGTAAATTGGAAAAAATGTTGCGGCGTGGCCTCATCAAGGATTACGAAAAATTATCTGTGTTTGTCCCGGCTAATTTGCGCAGTTTTGTTCGCCTCGTTTATAAAAAGTATGAAATTGATGCCATAAAACTGCTGTTTCGTGCCTTTGCTGCCGGCAATGTTCCACAGGAAACGCTGGAAGATTCCCTGATGTTCCTTTCAAGGTTCGATCGCTTAAACATTCCAAAACTCGCCTTATCTAGAAATGTTTCTGAATTTATTAACAACTTACAAGGAACCGAGTACTATAAATATCTTCGACCCTACCTGGGAGATTCCGAACATATATCGCTGTTTCAGATTGAGATGATTTTGGATGTCTACTACTACAGCACCCTTGCAAAAGCCCTGGGTAAAGTTTTTACGGGGGAGGACAAAGAAGTTGCCGCTGTCCTTTTTGGCAGTGAAATCGATTTGTTCAACCTGATGACGGTCTTTCGCTGCAAGGTTTACTATAAGATGGACAAAGATGTCATTAACAGCTATTGGATTGAAAACACCTACCGTATATCTTCTGAGATGCGGGTACGCCTCCTTGCCGCCAATGATAAGGAGACTTTTCTGGGCATTGTGCAGGAGACGCCCTACCGGGATGTTTTTAAGGCGGGTGATGAACGCTTTTACGATATCAATTTGCTGGATTATGTTTATGATTTGCATTACCACATGTTTCAGCACAAGGTCTTCACCATTGCCAGTATGCTTTCTTACCTCCGCATTCGGGAAATTGAGTTGCGCAACCTGGTATCCCTCATTGAAGGTGTCCGCTATGGCATGCCGGAAGAGCAGCTGGAACGGTACCTTATTGGTGTTGTGTAATGTGTGGGGAATGAAGCAGCAACAGACGACAATTTGAGACACAACGTACAACGCTGAAGCATTTACAGGAATTCACTTCATGGAAGAAGCAACGATGATTGGCTGAAAGGATGGGACTTGCAGGATGGCTGTACAGGAGATGAAATTTGCCAGCATGGTGGGGCCTGCTGAAGTATTTGATGCGTTTGTGTTAAAGTACGTCCTCAACAGCGGCATACAATTGGAACAATCGTACCAGGCGCTCCACATGAAGGGGCTGGAGCCCTACAATGAAACCAACCACTACGAACCCGTGCTGAAACGGATGCGTGGTCTCAATGACATTATGAAAGCCAGGGTTCTTGCTTACGGTCGACAGGAAATTGAAGAGCTCGTGCTGGCAGAATGTCCTGTGAAGGACATTCCGCTATGGTTGGATACGGTGGAAGAACGGTTGCGGCACTACAAGAAGACCACAGACAAACTGAAGCAGGATATACTGGACAGAGAGCAGACTGTTCACCAGATTAAGCCCCTCATTGCTTTGTCTGTGGACGTGGATGACATGTTCCATGTCAACTTTCTTAAATTCCGTTTTGGCTATATGCCGGCAGATACCTTTCACAAACAGAAAGCCAATTTCGAAGCCCTCGATGTTATTGTGGCGCCGACGGTGGAAGAAAACGGCGACATATGGCTGTCCTATTTCACGCCCAACATTTTGGGTCCGAAGATTGATAGTGTTTTTGCTGCCCTGGGGTTTATCCGGGTGCGTATTCCAGAGTCGGTTCATGGCACTACTGCAGAGGCTATTGCCCAGTTAACATCGGAAGTGGCGGCACTGCAGGAAGAATTGGTGGCAGAGGACACAGAAATGGAAAAGTGGTTGAGCAAAGAGCGGAAAGGATTCAATCTCCTTTTCAACCGCCTCACCTACTTGTCCAAAGGCTGTGAAATTAAAAACCAGTGCGCACATACCCGGGACATCTTTCATATTGTCGGCTGGATGCCTTCTGATGCCTACAAACAGCTTGTGGGGACACTGGATCCCATGGATGGCGTGATGATTGATAGCGAAGATCCCATTAATATAGCCCATTCCATCCCGCCGACCATCTTAAAAAACGCACGTTTTTTTAAACCCTTTGAAAGCATTGTTACCATGTTTGGCCTGCCGTCACATAATGAAATCGACCCGACAAAATTTGTCACCGTCACCTTTATCCTTATGTTTGGTTTTATGTTTGGCGATGTGGGTCAGGGTATTTTAATAGCCCTGCTGGGCACCTATCTTTACCTGGCGAAAAAGAGCATGCTGGGTGGTGTGATGATGTATGCCGGGATATCTTCCACCGTTTTCGGCTTCCTTTACGGCAGCTTTTTTGGCAATGAGGAAGTCTTTCATGCCGCCTGGCTCTATCCGATAGAATCAGCCGATAATATCAATACCCTTATGTATGTGGCCATTGGTTACGGCGCCTTCATTGTCTTACTCAGTATGGGATTTAATATGTACAACGCCCTCAGAACAAGGGATTGGGGGCGCTTGTTTTTTGACCGGAATGGCATCGCCGGCCTTTTGTTCTATGGCGGAATTCTGGTGGTGGTCCTCAATGCCCTGCGCACAGGCAACCTGCAGTTGACCGGGCTAATCATTGGCATTGTTATTGTTCTGCCGCTACTGTTAATGCTGCTCAAGGAACCCTTGGAGCATCTGCTCGAGAAGAAAAGACCCCTCTTACCGGAAGCCAAGGGGATGTACTTCACAGAAGCCGGCTTTGAATTGTTCGAAACCATCCTAGGCTTTATCAGTAATACCATTTCATTTATCCGTATTGCAGCATTTGCCATGAACCATGCCGGTTTTTCGCTCGCCATCTGGACCTTGTATCATATGATGGAGGGTACAGCCGGTGGCTGGATTGCCCTGATTCTTGGCAACCTGCTGATCATGGTTTTGGAAGGTATGATTGTGGGCATTCAATGCTTGCGTCTTGAGTTTTATGAAGCTTTTGGCCGTTTTTACAGAGGGGAGGGGCATAAATTTGAGCCCCTGGTTATCCGCGAAGAACCCCTGAAAAAACTGGATCTGGCTAAAAAATAGGGTCACATAAAGGTGGTTTCACTGCAACAACTCTTCGTTGAATAAAAAACAGCAGTTAATGTGGTGAAAACAGCCCGTTTTAACCATAAAAATGGGATGTGCGCCATGTATTATGGCTGAAATGGGATTGCTTTCGAGTTGTTGCAGTGAAATTAAAGGTCACATATAAGTATGACAGTCCTTGACAAGAGGCGTGTTGTATTTAAATGATAGAGAAAAAATAGACGGAGGGTAAAAAAATGGAGTTTGTATTGGTTGTTGCAATTGGCCTGGTTATGAGTGTTATCGGGTTGGGTCTGGCGGTCGCAAACAAAAAAGTAAAGGGAAAAAATGCACGTCGCCTGCTGGGAATGAATGTTATTTCTCTCTTTGGCATGGTCGCGATTGCCACCATTGTTTTGTTTGCAGGGGGTATTGACGCCTTTGCTGCCGATACGGCAACGTCATCCTCGGCCGGCTTACAGTTTATTGCCGCGGCACTTTCTACCGGACTTGCCTGTATCGGTGCCGGTATTGCTGTGGCGTCTACCGGATCGGCAGCCATCGGTGCCATCAGTGAAGATTCCAGCCTCTTGGGGCGTACCATTATCTTTGTGGGTCTTGCGGAAGGTATTGCCATCTACGGTATGATTATTACCATTCTTATTTTGAATCGTTAAGAAGGTGACGGGTTGCATGTTCTCCGTTTTCTGGTATTCAACGCTTTGACCTGTGAATCCGGGGAGTGCTTCAACCGCCTTCGGAAAAGGCAGTTAACCAATGAAAATGTTTTTGGTGAGCGATAATGTGGATACGAAAACCGGCCTGCGCCTGGCAGGTGTCGATGGGGTAGTTGTGCACGAACGAGACGAGATTATCGATGCGTTAAGAAAAGCGGTTGCAGATCCGGAAATCGGTGTTATTCTCATCACCGAGTTGTTGTCCAGCCGCGTGCCGGAAATGGTTCAGGATATTAAACTGAACCATGCCCTGCCGCTGCTGGTGGAGATTCCGGACCGGCATGGGGCCCGACGACCATCGGATTATATTATGAAGTATGTTTCGGACGCCATTGGCTTAAAACTGTAAGTGATTCTGGTGTAAAGCGCCGATTTTCATTCCTTGACATGCAAGGCACGAAATGCAGCGCAGGAAGACTTGTCGGGCTCTGTTGTTTCAGAGGATAAGGCAGGTTTT
>JBBRWP010000050.1:0-16065 GCA_038249175.1 Acetivibrionales bacterium | reverse complement strand
CATTTGCTTTTCAAACGCAGCGTGCTTTTGGCCTCATGGGCACCCTGCCCGCCAACCGGAGTTCAAGCGTGCCTGTGGATACGGGCATAGAACTTTATTTCACACACCCCGGCATCACGGATCCCGGCTCATCCTTTTCCATTTCGCCTTCGGTAGAAGGACGTTTTGAGGCACATGGACAAACATTGGTTTTTGTTCCAAAAAAACCTTTGCAAACAGGAACGATTTATCAAGTGACCTTAAAATCCGGACTTTCCCTGCCCGGAACAGAACAGGTTCTTCCGGAAGATATCGTTTTTTCATTCGAAACCAGCCCTGACGCGGAAAATTCGGCCAATCCATCCACAGGTTATCTGAGTATCAGCAACACTTGGCTGGAAGTTCCGACATCTGACAAACCCATTGTCCCTTACGACTTATATTTACCCGACAACCTGGCTCCGAACGGAAAAGCCAATATGCAAGTAACCGTCTATCAGTATCAGAATGATGCCGCTTTTATGAAAGCTGTGGCACAAAGGGATAAATCCCCCGACTGGGCATGGTATTCCTTCACACAAAACGTATTGCCAACCAATGGGCTGAAAACAGCTTTGTCTTATGAGCAAGCCGTCGATTTTACGGTTTCTCAGGCCCGGTTCACCATTTTCCCTGAAAAACTGCCCAACGGGTTTTATTTGGTTGAACTGACCTCCGGATCAAGCAAAAGTCCCTTGAAAGCACAAGCTTTGCTCCAGGTAACAGATACAACCGCCTGGTATATAGAGGACAAGGAAAAACTGCTGTTTTGGGTAAACAGCATGAAAAACGGTTCACCCCTTCAGAGATTGAAAATTGAAAACCTGAGCACAAACGTCTCCGCAATCACCAATGGTGACGGACTGGCCGAACTCAGTAAACCGGAAACAAACCCTTTAACAGTCAATGGATCAGCAAAGGTGACCAGCGATGCTAAACCGGTGGTAAACAACATTTATCCAGTACTTGAACAACCGGTCTATTTCAGACTTACGGGATCTGACGGCACCGTTTCCATCCTTTACAGCGGTTACCCGGTATATATCGGAAACGAATACAACCTGCATTATGGTTATGTGCCTGACAATACAGGCGACTACTGGCGCTACATGGGATTGGACAGAAACCTTTACAAACCTTCGGATACGGTCAACTTCTGGGGTTTTGCCAGAAGCCGTGAAACCGCAGCGTCTCCGTCATCCGTCACCATTGAGTTGTCAAAAGGCGGCTGGATGTACCCCTGGTTCAGCAGCCGTATGCAGTCCTTTATGCCCATGAACGAAAAGCCCCTGCTAAGAACAACATTGCCTGTGAAAAATGGTTTTTGGGACGGAAAACTCGCACTACCTGCACTGGAAGCTGGTTACTATCAGTTACTTGTGAAAGACGGCGATGTCACTATAGCCACATCAGGATTTTCTGTGGAAGACTATGTGAAGCCGGCTTATCAAATAACAGCCAAAGCAGACAAAGTTGCTTTGGATTTGGATGAAACGGTTCAGTTTACCGTAACCGCTGCCTTTTTTGATGGCACCCCGGTTGTAAACCAGAAAATCCGCTATACCCTACAGGAAGCCAATGGCAGCACAACCGGAGACGGGCGAACCAATGAAAAAGGCGAACTGGTGGTTCCCTATACGGCCCGTTATTTTGACGGACAGCAGGGAGAAGCCTGGGTTTCCTTTTATGCCAGCGCACAACTGCCGGAAGCCGGCGAAGTCAGTGCCAACAGCTACGTTCGTGTCTTTATGAATAACATCACAGTGCAAAGCAGCGGCGATGTTGTAAATACCGATGGTTCTCCTGCTGTTTACGGGGATGAAAAAGACCATACGGGACGCATCATGGTCGAAGCCAACAAGAACAATATTGCTGTTCTCAATGATGATGATTCTCAAAACGATGCCCTGATAAAAGGTGCGGCTGTTGTCGGTCAAACCTTCACCGGTGTTGTCAAAAGAACCACCTGGGTGCGAACAGAATTGGGCGAGGAATACGACTTTGTGAACAAAGTGGTCGTCCCGCGTTACGAATATAAGGAAAAAATAGATGTCGTTGACCGATTCAGTTTTTCAACCGGTACAGACGGTAAAGCACAATATTCCTTCCCCATGCCGGCAGGACTGGATGGTTATTACACGGCAGAGTTCACAACCACTGACAGCAAAAATCATGTCATGCGTTTCAACACGTGGCATTCACCCAATGGCCGCAACTACCCGGGACAGAACATCTGGTACAATCTCAAAACAAATCAGGAACGCTATAAAGTCGGTGAACTCGTTCATGCCGACATGCTCATCGACGATATGGAAATTGCAAAAGGCCGCGCGCTCTTTGTTGCTTCCTGGAAAGGAATCCAAAGCTATACACTATCGAACAGCACATCTTACGAAACAGTCTTTGCTGCAGCTATGGCGCCAAACACCACCCTGGATGGTGTGTTGTTTGACGGGCGGAATTATCGTTCCACGCAAACAACTTTAACCTATGACTATGAAGAAAAGCGGATTACTTTTGAAACAAAAACAGACAAGGACAGTTACAGACCGGGAGACACTGTAACACTGGAACTGACAGCAAAAACCCCGGATGGAAAGCCAGTCATGGCTACCGTAAATGCCGCCCTTGTGGACGAAGCCCTCTTTGCGCTTTCAGACCAGACAAACGACCTGCTTCCCCAGCTATACGGCTGGATGGAAAATGGCATTCTGCGTCGCTATGATGGCAACCGCCAAAACAATGGTTTGGAAGGCGGAAACAGATCCGGCGTATCTCTCGTCATGGACGGGATGAAGTCAGAAGAAATGCCGGCACCTTCCATGGCTGCATCCACGGAATATGAAAAGTCTGCGGCCACCGGCGGTGAGGATGCGAAATATGTTCTGCGCAGTGAATTCAAAGACAGTGCTTATTTTACTGTTGTCACAACGGACGAAAATGGCAAGGCCACATTAAGCTTTAAAATTCCGGATAACATCACCACCTGGCGTATCAGCCTTTCCGGCATTTCACAGTCTCTGGACGGCGGAAATGGAGAAGGCTCCGCTGTTGTCAGTCTGCCTTTCTTCCTGAATGAAACCCTGAATGAAACCTACCTCGCCGGAGATGAACCGCAAATCGGCCTGACTGCCTATGGTACAAAGTTAACCAGTGGTGAAGACGTTCTGTTTCAGGTTACTGCAATAGAACTGCCCGGACTGCAGGCAAGTGTTTCGGCAAAAGCATTTGAACGCGTTCATCTGCCGCTTGGCAAGCTGCTCGAAGGGACATACCATTTCGTTATCAAAGCATCGGCTGGAGGCTATACCGATGCGAAGGAAAAAATTGTTACCGTTGTCTCATCTTACAGGGAAATGAACAAAACCGTCAGTATTTCGCTAACAGACGGCATGCAAGTGCCTGCCGGTACAAAGGGCTTAACCAGATTGGTTGTTTCAGACCCTGAACGTGCTACTTTTGTGCAAAGCCTGCAAAACATAGCCTGGCGCAGCGGACTCAGATTGGACCAGCGTCTTGTTGCCACAGCTGCGCAGCGTTGGCTGAATACACTCTATGAAGAAGCAAATCCCGGTGAAACATTTGGTATTGTTCCGCCGGAAGTTGTTGACACAGAAGCCTATCGTCTTTCCGACGGTGGCTATGGCATCCTTCCTTATGCAGGAAGTGACCTTAGGATGACAGCCTTATTGGCGGATCTGCTGGCTGAAAATGGTGACACAACACAATTAAAGGCGTGGCTATACGGAAGGATCTACGAACTTGACCGCCCCGAGGCTGCAGCACTTTATGGACTTGCCGTTTTGGGTGAACCGGTGCTGATGGAACTGGATATTGCAGCGCAAGTTGAGAATATTAAAACAGAGGATGCGGCATTCATGATTCTTGCCTATCATGCCATTGGAGATGACGCAAGAGCGCACTATTTATGGGACAAACACATTGCCCCCCTATTGGAAACCGCCAATCCATATACACGGTTAAAAACGAATACAAATCTGAATAAAGATGATGCCCTACAGCTGACAGCCCTGATATCTGCAGCAGCCGCAGACTTGGCATTGGAAACCGCAGACGGATTACACCGCTGGGTGGCAGATCATGGCTCTAAAAACGTCTTTACCGGCGTTGAAGACTGGATGTATGCGAAAGCACGGTTTGCCTCCGCTCCGGCCAGCACTCTCTCTTTTACCTGGTCTTATGCTGGAAAAACACAAACAGAAACTTTGAAAAACGGACAGGTTGCCTTTATCACTGTCATATCACAAAATGCAAGCGATCTTAGGATCAGCAGTGTTCAAGGCAAAGGGATGGTCACATCCACCTACCTTGCGCCACGTGAAGCGACGAAGAATGATGTGAATCTGACACTAAAAAGAGCATATATCAACGAAGTGACCGGAAAGGCAAGCAATACTTTTGGCATCCGTGATTTGGTTCGGGTGGAGCTGATCTGGGATATCTCTAAAAATGCCATGGACAGCGTTTATGAAATCACAGATACACTGCCTGCCGGCTTAACACCGGTTATAAACCCATGGCAATACGGTATACAACCGGCAAACGGCTTCTGGTATCGCAACTTTGATGGACAGCAGGTCAGTTTTGTCGTTGGACGGGAGTGGGACCTGGATCACAAAATTGTCTATTACGCACGGGTGGCTTCTCCCGGCGTATATACAGCCGAAGGAGCGATTATGGAAGGTTCTATTGTGAAAAGCAGTCAACTGGAAATACCTGCCGATGTCGTTACAATTGAAACAAAGTAATGTAAATTGCATAAATAATTGAACTCGTACGTTGTAACGTATAAAACTTTCACTTTCTGATTGAAAATAACAAGCCCAGCCAAGGTTTCATCATGCCTGTTAGGATACTTTTAATTGTTACAACGTACTCGTTCACACTTGCAGACGATCATCGCCGACAGGTCTCACGAAGTAAAAATTAGCGGTCGATGGAATTGCAAGAGGAAATCGTAAGAGGAAATCGTAAGATGGAATCGCAAGAGGAAATCGTAAAAGAAAATAAAACAGAGGGTTGGTTGTCATTTAAAATGGACAATCAATCCTCTGTTTTATTGTGTCGTTTGATTGATTTCAGAAAGTCGTTTCACAACTCATTGGGGTGTTATCATCTCATCCGACATATGTTTTTTCCAAAATTTCATAATATTATCCCAGTCTTCTACAGCAAAAGCGTGTTCCCCTTCTCTGAGGTGATATCCAATCCGTCCATCATGAAGCACTGTCCCGGGTTCCGGATAAACATCCGGCGTTATCAAGCCCTCTGTTCCAAATATTTCATAGATTTCAGATGCAGCCAGACACGATAAAAATTCTGATTTCGGATCGGACCATTCATCTTTGACTGCACTGCTGACATAAAGCAGCCGCGGTGCAATGGCTGAAAGGAGAAAATGCTGGTCGAAAGGCATTTCAGACTCTTTGCCTGAAAAACTTGTGTACTTTTTGCAAAACCAGTGCGGGAAGGCTTTGGTTATCGCTGCCACACGCTCCCCCTTTTTCCCACGCTCAATGGCGGCACCGCCACAGCCGGATTCATTCGAGACCACCAGTGAAAAGCGCTTATCGACTGCACCGCACCATAGGGCTGTCTTGCCAAGTCTGGAATGACCAACAATGGCGACGTTTGCCATATCAACCGTTTGTCTTTCACTTATAAAATCCAAGACCCGCTGTGCCGCCCATGCCCAGTAGCCGATGGCTCCAGCGCCATTCTCCAGCCGGTGGTCTGCATGAAAAACATTCGCAAGCCCCTCATTCAAGCCTTTTTCGTTATCCGGCACCACATCATTATAACAAAATGAAGCCACACCAAAACCGGCATCCACAATATGTTCCACCGGGAAATAATGATCCGGAACATCTTTGGAGAACGTAATATGCAAAAATAACGGGGCTTTTTTTACATTTACTGGAAGAATAAGGTGTACAGGAAAAGAAAACGTTCCTTTTTCAACATCACAAGTCAACGCTTGAATTTCATGGGTTGCTTTGCCGTTAAAATCGTTTTCCAGGCTTTTCAGCATGGTCTTACGCATCGCCTGAGGCTTCACCGGCGGCTCTCCAAAAATATTATCTGACAAGGTTTTCAGGATATTCCTCCGGTAGAGCATCGTGTCAGTCAAATCATATTTTTGACCTGTTGCCGGGTTGTCCAGAGGGTCTGGCAGTTTTCGTTTTTTGAGTTCTTCCGTCAGGAATGAATGTGAATTGGTCATGCTTCAGCCTTCTTTCTTCGGAGTGCGTTCTTCAGTTTAAAAGAATGTGAATGGGTCATGCTTCAGCCTTCTTTCTTCGGAGTGCGTTCTTCAGTCTAAATGAATGTGAATGGGTCATCATTCAGCATTCTTTCTTCGGAGTGCGTTCTTCAGTCTAAAAGAATGTGAATGGGTCATGCTTCAGCCTTCTTTCTTTGAAAATGAACATCAATGGTCATTTAACTACGCTGGCAGTTCAATCGTACCGGTAACTTCAAACGGTACATAAACAGGCAGTGTATTGGTCAGAACAATACTTCTGGGATCTGGTTGAGATTCACCGACAGCCAATAAAAACGAACCCGGTTCAACGACGAATTGTCCCTCTTCTGTCACCACAGCCATTTGACGCGGATTTATTTCCAGTCGAATTTCACCGGATTCACCTGCTTCCAGAGCAATCGGGCAAACACCGGCCAGTGACCAACGGGGTACTCGCACGGAGGCATCCAGATCAGAAATATAGACTTGTGTGGTGTAAATACCCGCCGTTGTTCCGGTGTTTTTTACAGTCGCAGTAACGGCTAGAGGTTCTCCGGCAGCAATACCTGCAAATCCTTCTGAATCCTTCAGGTTCAATTTTATCTCACCGATATCAAAGTTTGTATATCCCAGTCCAAAACCGAACGGGTAGAGTGGATCTCCACGGAAGTAGCGATACGTGCGGTTTTCCATGGCATAGTCATGGAAGTCCGGCAAATCGTCTGTGCTGCGATAAAAAGTAACAGGCAGTTTCCCGGACGGGTTGGTTTGCCCGAACAACACCTCAGCCACGGCGAGGCCACCTTCGGCACCGGGATACCAGGCCTGCAATATGGCTGCAGCCGACTTATCTGCTTCACAGAGATCCATGGCCGAACCTGTCATGTTCACAACAATGACCGGTTTGCCGCTTTCAAAAGCTTTTTGCATCAATTGCGGCTGTAAGCCCGGGAAAGAAAGATCTGTTTTATCACCGGAAGCATGCTGGTTTCCCTGGTCGCCTTCTTCTCCTTCCAGAGATTCATCCAAACCAACGACAAGTATCACGACATCTGCCCTATCCATGACAGATTCAGCCTCTGCCAAACGATCCGGACCTTCACCCAGCATGCGTGCCAGATCTTCTACCTGCGGCTGGTACAGCGAACAGCCCTGAGCATACAGAACATCAGCTTCATCACCAACCACTTCCCGGATGCCTTCAAGAACCGTGATATAGCGGGATGCGGTGCCATAGTAGTTGCCCATAAGGGCCTTGCGGCTGTCAGCATTGGGTCCGATAACTGCAATGGCACCCAATTGATCCGCCTGCAAAGGCAAGGTACCATTGTTCTTCAGCAAAACCATAGACCGTCTGGCCACTTCCAACGCCAACGACCGGTGCTCACCGCAATCATTCACTTCATAAGGGATGCTGGTATACGGCACATGGCCTTTCTCATCGAACATACCAAGCCGCATGCGTGTTGTCATAAGACGTGTTACTGACTCCGTAATGAACCGTTCTTCGATCAGACCTTCTTTGACAGCAATCAGCAAATTCCCGTAAAGGTTTCCGCAGTTCAAGTCACAACCATTTTTGACCGCCAAAGCCACCGATTCCGGCGCTGTGCTGGTGACATGGTGGTGTAAATGAAAATCCTGCACTGCCCAGCAGTCGGATGTCACATGGCCATCAAAGTGCCATGCACCCCGCAAGGTATCTTTCAGCAATGCCTGGCTGCCGCAGCAGGGTTCGTCATTGGTTCTGTTGTAGGCACCCATCACGGCTTCCACCCTGGCTTCTGTCACGGCGGCACGGAAGGCCGGCAGATAGGTTTCATGCAAATCTTTCTGAGAAACAACGGCATTAAAGGAGTGGCGTTCGGACTCAGGCCCACTGTGAACCGCAAAGTGCTTGGCACAAGCGGCAGATTTCAAGTATTTCGGGTGCTTTCCCTGTAAGCCGTGAATAAAGCCAACCCCCAGTCGTGATGTCAGGTATGGGTCTTCTCCATAGGTTTCATGACCGCGACCCCAGCGTGGATCTCTGAAAATATTGACATTGGGCGACCAAAAGGTCAGCCCCTTATAAATACCACGATCATCTTTCCGTTCTGATTCATGGTGTTTTGCACGCCCTTCTGTTGAAATAACATCACCAACGCTTTCCAGAAGTTTTTCATCAAAAGATGCAGCCATGCCAATGGCTTGCGGGAACATGGTTGCCGTACCGGCTCTGGCGACGCCATGCAAGGCCTCGTTCCACCAATTGTAAAAAGGGATGTTCAGACGTGGAATGGCCGGGGCATTGAACAGCATTTGTCCCACTTTCTCATCAAGCGTCATGTGGGAAACCAAATCTTTCGCACGTTCTTGAAATGAAAGGCTTTCATCCTGATATTGTTCCATGGTTCATCCTCCCTGGTTAACATACGACCTTCTTGTACAGAAAACAGTTCCATCTGGTTACATTATACCATTCATGATTGCTGTCATCACCTGAATTCTCATCATGACTGCACTGTCATCACCTGAATTTTAATCATGACTGCACTGTCATCACTTGAATTCTCAGCATGGCTGCACTGTCATCACTTGAATTCTCAGCATGACTGCACTGTCATCACCTGAATTCTCATCATGACTGCACTGTCATCACCTGAATTCTCATCATGACTGCACTGTCATCACCTGAATTCTCAGCATGACTGCACTGTCATCACTTGAATTCTCAGCATGACTGCACTGTCATCACTTGAATTCTCAGCATGACTGCACTGTCATCACCTGAATTCTCAGCTTTTAAGGGTAGATTCAAAATAATCGACCCATCATAATCCGAATAAATCTCCTGTTTATATGAATGTATGTACAATGCACCCCGTTCTCCGGGCTGTATTCTGAAAAATTCTACTTGCTTTTTTTGCCGGTCTGTATTATGATATCTTATGCGCCTCCGGAAATGGCCTTGGTCATTCCGTGCGTAGCAGGACAGGGCTTCACGGGTCGCCCACCTGCAACTTGCGCCCATCGCTCAACTGGATAGAGCATCTGACTACGGATCAGAAGGTTGGGGATTCGAACTCTCCTGGGCGCGCCAAACAAAAGCCACTGAAGCACATTGCTTTAGTGGCTTTTATGATTCTGTTGCAAAAATTTTATGTTTGTTTTCATGAAACCTTTTTACTTTTTTTTCTGCGCTGTATCAGGTCATGGATTTTTTCAGACGGATCGATGAGGTGGCTCAATGATTGATCATGGTTCAGTGTTTCAATGAGGTAAGCCATAAACTTGGACATGTTCACATCTACAAACCACGGCGAAGACAAGAGTTCGGGGGTACGATAGGTAAGGTTTGTTGCATACACTCTGGAAATAAGGCCTTCTGCATACGCTTCATGGAATTTTTCCAGGCCCTGAGTAAATTGGGCAAATGTAACGACAACGAAAACCCTGTTGGCGTTGCGCTTTTTAAGCTCTCTGGCCACATCCAGTACAGATTCCCCGGATGCGATAATGTCATCGGCAATCAAAACGTCCTTACCATCCAGATTGTCTCCCAGATATTCGTGGCTGACAATCGGATTTTTGCCATTCACGACCGTTGTATAGTCCCTTCGTTTATAAAAGGTAGACACATTCAGTCCCATCATGGTGGCATAATAAATATTCCTGTTCAAGCCACCTTCATCCGGGCTGACCACCAGCATATGGTCTTTGTTGATAATCAAATCCTTTTCCTTGCGCAGCAGGGCTTTGAGCATCTGATAGTGCGGGCTGAGGTTCTCAAAGCTGGCCAATGGGATGGCATTGCATACCCGTGGATCGTGGGCATCAAAGGTAATAATGTTCGAAACACCCAGTCGAACCAGTTCCTGCAGAGCTATGGCACAATCAAGGGATTCCCTGGAGGTGCGTTTGTGCTGTCGCCCCTCATATAAAAGGGGCATAATGACGGAAATACGTTTGGCTTTCCCGCTGATGGCACCGATGGTTCGAATAATATCCCAGTAGTGATCGTCCGGTGAGGTCGGGCGCTCCTGCCCATACATCGTATACTTGCAATTGTAGTTCCCAACATCGGCCAATATAAAAACATCGTGGTTACGAACAGTTTCGTTGATGACCAGTTTCCCTTCGCCGGTGGCAAAGCGGTTGGCCCTATGATCCAGCAAGAAAGAGTCTCTGGAGTAGTCCGGGGACATTTTGGCTATATCCGGGTACAAGCCGACGGTTTCTTTTCGCCAGCCAACAATCCATTCGTCCACGAGATTGCCGATTTCCGTTGCACCGCTCAAAGAAACGATGCCCAGACTGCCATAGGGGATGCGGTATACAATGTCATCATTGTCACTGTCTACAGAATAGTTTTTCACGTTCAAACTCCTTCTAATGGCGGCTACTGTTGATTCTAATGTAAAAACCTGAATTTTCATCCTTAAGAGCGAAATTTTAGGTTGTTTTCATTCGATTTCAGCCCCTCCGGAGCCGAAACCGGGATTTTTATACCTGAATCACAGGTGAATCCTAAAACATATCCTTTCGATATAAAAACAAGATTGCACCTGTACAAACAACCACTGATCCAATGATGGTAAAAAGCCACATCCAGCCATTCTGACCGTATGGGAACAGTACATTTTGGCCGAAATAACTAAATACAACGGTTGGTATGGACAGCACAATGGTCACAGATGCCAAAAACTTCATAACCCCGTTAAGGTTGTTAGAGATGATGGAGGCATAAGTATCCATGGTCCCATTCATAATGCTGCTGTAAATGTTGGCCATTTCAATGGCCTGTTTAATTTCAACAATGGCATCTTCGAGCAATTCCAGATCTTCATCATACATTTTTAAAATGCGGCCGCGCAAAATCCGTTCCATCATCGTTTCATTGGATTTTAGAGATGTCGAGAAATAAACAAGTGACTTCCCAAGTTCCATGAGCCGGTACAATTCCCGGTTCTTCATCGATTTGTGCAGTTGTCCCTCAATCTCATCTGTTTTTTTATCGATGTGTTTCAGGTATTTTAGGTAATCTTTTGCGACGTGGTATAAAACCTGAAAAATGAAACGTGTTTTTTTAAAAGTGAACATCCCTTTAATATGTCCATTTCTAAACCGTTCCAGTACCGCTGCCGGTTTGCTGCAGATGGTAATGATGTAATCGTCCCGCACATGCAGCAGACCCATTGGCAGGGTTTCAAATTTAATGGTTTTATCTTCTTCATATACATAGGGAACGTCAACGATAATGAGCGTTTGGTCGTCTTCTATATCAACACGAGCCTTTTCTTCATCATCCAATGGATCACTCAAAAAGTTCGGTTCAATGCCCATTTCATGAGAAACCTGGTCCAACTCTTCCTGCGTCGGTGCAATAAGATTTATCCAGCATCCGCGCTCAATTTGCGCCACGCGAACAAGTTCAGTGGAAGGATCCGTCGTTCTGAATATTTCCATCATAAGAAGTCACCTTCTTTCCCTAACAATCACCTCTTCTTAAGCAAGTGTCAATCGTCAACTGTAGAACCGCCAGGCACCAAAAGATGTCTGGGCAAAGAAAAGATGCCGCTGGCATCCATGCTCATTATACCTGTACCGTCCGGGCTTGGCAATAGTGCAACCTCACAGACTATTGCAGAAAAACAATCAAAACTATGGTTTTTTTCTTCTCACATGTTCGATTTGTTATATGGTAAAATATAAATATCAGCTGTGTAGAAACTCCGTTGTATAAAATGTGCCTAACGAGGAAAGCATGAAACGTGTCGCCTTTATTACGGAAAATATTACCTGGGATTATGACTGCCGCATGGCAGAAGCGCTTGGATTTGTCTGCAAAGAACAGGATCTGAGATGTTTTGTCTACGAAGTTCGTTTTTTCGATTTTTCAACCCTCATCAAACTTTTTAAAAACGACCACATCGACGGTGCCGTTTTCCTCACCGATTCCATTTTGCTTACTGCTTCGTACGAAGATTTGGAAGACTTTATGGATGCCACTGCCCTCCCCTGTGTTTCGATTGGGCAAAGCTTCCCTAACCGGCCCACGGTACAATCAGACAATGTTCTTGGCATGGAAATGATGGTCGAGCACTTACACCAACAAGGGGTTAAAACGGTTGCACACATCGGTGGTCCAACTGGCAGCAGCGAATCACAGGACAGAAAAAAATCCTTTTTGCAGGCCAGCAAAAAACATGGCCTCATCACCCGTTCCGAATGGGTTATTGGCAATAGCTTTGCGGCGGTTTCAGGATATCATACCACCAAAACCCTTTTGCCCTGGATTCGATCAGGAGCATTGGATGCCATTATGTACTGTAATGATGAAACTGCCATGGGTGGCTTTCGGCTCCTAGTTTCTGAAGGTATATCCATCCCGGAAGATGTCCTCATTACCGGCTTTGGCGGCAATCGTGCCAGTCTGCTCTTGCCGGTGCCCTTGACCACCGCCTGCAACGATACCCTTTTGATGGCAAGTCGCGCCCTTCAGAAACTAAACCAGCTGGACCAAAGCAGTCCTTTGACAACGGAATTATGTCCGCCGGTATTATTGGCGAATGCATCCACCAAAGCATTTTCAAAGACAACACAATTACATGAAGAACTAAAAAGAAAACCAATGACAGGCCTTTATCATTCTCCCTACTTTTCTTACACTTCTTCCGAAGACACATTTTGGGAAGATATCAAAGAAACCATAAAATTATATGAAGTTCAGTCGTTCCATGTTCTGCAGTATCAAACAGATAGCGAAACAGGTGAATTTCTGCCAGAGGTGGATGGAAAACCCAATGCTACCTTGCTGTTTTCGTATGTTCAGGAAGGCTTGGCAGAGGAGGGCTTTGAGGAAAAGACCAATCCTTTCGGTCTTTCCAAAGACACCCCGGCAGAGCCCTGCCTCATTCGGCAATTCCGTTTTGGCACTACCCTTCGCGGCATTCTCTATGCGTCTATTGGTTGTGTGGCCATTGAATACCTGGATGCACTCATGACTTATTGTGTGGCATGGCTGGAAACCCACCAGCAACTAAAGACAGATGCTTTGTACAAAAAAAAGCTATCCGATACCATGACGCAACTGATGGCCACCAACCAACGCATCAACGATTTGAATATACAAAACAGCCTTACCACAAAAGATGCATCACCCCTCTACGGTATGCGACAAAACAGCAAGGGCATACAGATGAGTTTCGTTATTTTTATTGTAGATATTGATGGACTGAAAGATATCAATATTCACTTTGGTTATCATGAAGGCGACTTTGTGGTAAAAAGCGTACAAACCGCCATCAAACAATCCCTACGCGAAAATGACCGTGTCATGCGTCAAGGCGGGGATGCTTATCTTGCCATGGTGCAGGATGCCGACCATAGAACGGTTTACGCCATACAGGAAAGGCTGCTCAACCAGATTGATTACGTCAACGCGACGGCAAATAAGAGCTATCGCATCCATATTACGTGGGGTTATGCCATCAGTGAGGACCACGAAACCATTGAAAAGGTAATCTTTCGCGCCAACAGTATGTTGAACGAAAAGCAAAGCCGATCGGGTAGGTCTATCTAATGCTATTCAATTCTGTCAACACCTTCAAAACCGGTCAGATAGGTCGGTAGAGGGTTTTTTTATGTTGTCCATGACATCGAACACAAGCGAAAAAGTCAATTGAGGATCATCAGGACAGCCAATACGATCATCAGGACAGCCAATGCAATCAAATGTCTATCTAGCCGCATTGTGTTCTGCCACTTCGATCAACCACAATTGATGATCCCCAAAAAATGTCGATATTTTTGGAGCAATGCCATCTTCAGATGCTGAATATTGAGCACCTGCCTGCATTGGCACCGCGAGATACGTGCTTTCTTCATCCTTGTTTCCAAGCCATACAGACCCATTTGTTACAGCATCGGCAACAAAGGATTCATAGGGCACTTTTTCATGATAGAGATAGCTGGCCATGGGACGGCCCAAATATCGTATGTGCCAGGGTTCAAACATAACGCCCGTTACAGGTTCCCAGCCGTCGGGATAGCGGACAACAAAGCCATACTGCCACCCTTCATGCATCAGGTACTGATATTCAGGTGTGTCCGCAAATTGTAATAGTCTCGCTTTTTTTGTGGAGATATCAAATGCCATGCCACTTTGGTGTTCGCTCCCGTTGGGGCGTGCAACCCGTCGCAGGGTCGCTGCCAGCGGATTCGGAATGAATTTATCAGTTTTACTCAGGTTCAGTCGACGGTCATACAAATTCTTCTGCCAGGTATAAGAACGATAACTGTTTTCAAAATCGAGTTCTTGCATGCCCTGGTTTTTCGCCTCAGACAACATCGCCTTCAGGTCTGACACCATGGCCGATTGGAACTGAAATGCTTCACCTTTTTCCATTCCGGCCACAGCAGAAACCCAAGTCAGTTTCGGCTGATAGTCCTTTTCAAGGATGAAATCGGAAGAGATATACCGCAGGTTTTCATCCGGTTCTTTTTGCAAGAGCATACCGGAAACAGGGCTTGGAATCTCCGCAAAGCGGAATGTCACTGAACCGTTGTTGTTCATATCTGCCTCGAGGATGGATTTCACCACCAGTGTTGCAAATTGTTGCTGTAAGGTCTTTGGCTTTATAGGATTCTTTTGTTGTACGCCGTTGGTTTTTACGGGTGTCTGAACAATTGCGCCATTTTTACCAGTCTGGTCTTGTTGCTGCATAACTCTTGTTTGGGCTAACGCACGATATTCAACCACGGCCGTCTGAAGCGGTGCCAGTGCGGCGGCGCTTGTATTCTTCATAGGTGCTTCCTGTGTGCCCACCAATGAGGCCGGTTGAATGGACGCAAGACTATCGCTGTCAAGCACCTCAGGCACTTTCGTGAATGTTAGCACCACTTGAGCAAAATGGCTTTTCTGACCGGGTTTCAGTGTTTTCTGCCAAAGCAGACACAGGGTTGGCGTGCCATTTTTTCCTGTTTCGGAAGGAAGGACGGATGCTTTGCATGCATCATCAAAAAGAATATTCAATGTCCCCAAAATACCTTCTGATGTAACAATTGGCAGGCGCAGTCCGCGATTATTCATGAAAAGTACTGCTTGTGTGGCATCCAGTTCAAAATGCATCTTGAGGGCATCCCCTTGCAGGTAGGCAAACCCTTCATGCAACCCCGGAAATTGTACGGTTACCGTCGGGTACCCTTTTTCACCCCGCAACAGCGATGACTTTTCAGCACCATCCTTTGTTTCGGGCATATCAGGTCTTCCGTTGGGATATTCCGGAATGCTGCCCGAACCCAAAAGCCCTGCCAGTGTTGTTTGACCATTCAAATGCAAATTTGCTGTTTTGTTCTCATTAAGGGACGCCTTGGGAAAAAGGCCAGGAGCAAACATTGAAAGCAGAATAAAAAAACACAAAAAAGATGCGATGGCAAACGCTGGCTTGCGTACAAAGCTTCTTTTATGTGTTTTTTTATTTAAGAAAGGTGGTTCGTGTGGGCTGGTCGACTTTCGCGCAAAGCTTCTTTTTTGTGTTTGTTTTTTAGGACGTGTTTTTTTCCAATCGGAAGACTCTGCCACAAAAGGAGAAGGAATAGGCAATTCTTGCGGTTTGCTTGTCGCAGGGAATACCCGCTGACTTGGATCATAAGATAGCGGTTTGCCTGTGGCATACGACACCGGTTGAGCGAATAGCCTGTTCGCACAAGAAATATGCCGAAGCAAATCTTGCTCCTGCGTGCGACGGTCCTTCCCCGGTGTCCATCCCGCTTTATCCATACTGCCTCCATTGTTGCTT
>JBBRWP010000049.1:0-16760 GCA_038249175.1 Acetivibrionales bacterium | reverse complement strand
TATGTAACATCGGAATAAAACCGCCGGGCAAAGGCCTGTATCAAAAAAGTCTTGCCGCACTGTCGCACGCCTTGTATAACAAGCGGTTTTCTATTCGGATGGTCTTTCCACGATATTAAGTCCTGCATTAACAATCTTTCCATGGTTTTTCTGTCCTCCAGATGTCATTATATCATTATATATGAATTTTATCGACAATAAAAACGAATATTACACCATGATATTAGTTTTATACTTGCAATTATACACCTTATTCAGATTTGATGTAAAAATATATTTCCTAACCAAAAGTGCGGGGTGCAGAAGGGGCATCCTTGAAAATCAAGTCTGTAATGCGCTTTATACATACGAATCCATGTTGATTAATTCAGTATTGTAATTATGATCTTTTGCATCCTTTTGTAATAGCATATTTGACTGTCAATCATCTCCATAACAACCTTTCTGGGTGCGTTGTGTTCTGATGCTGCTAATTGAAGTTCCGGCCATTCATCGTGGTTCGCAGATGCTTGCAGACGAAGCATGCGGATCTTTTACTTAAGATCCCTTACAGGCACGGATAGCTGCTGCAATCATAAGGATAAACTGCCTTGCGGTCAAATGCAATCCGGTCATGTTGACGGTCGCAATTCTCTTATGATACAGTGATGGCGGATGGAGGGATGTTATGAAAATAGGCATATGTCCCACTGATTTTTCAGCACAGCCTATCGAGTCCCTGTTTGAAAAAATACGATGCTATAGCTTTGACCAGGTACAGTTCGACTTCGAAATTCACCGCATCAGGGAAGGGAATCGTCGATTTTGACTATTTTCTGAAATAGCTGGGCAAGTATCAGTTCAAGGGTGCATGCTGCTCCACGCAATCAAACAAGAAGCGGACATTCCAGGATGTGTCGCTTTTATCAAAGGGAAAATAACCCTGATTAGCCTTTAAAAAAGGGTACCTTCTTTCCTATGAGCGAAGCAGGTTAACAATGAGAAATTTAAACGCGAATACCGGTTCAAACGGCATATGGAACATGCAGAGGAGATATGACAATGCTCGTACGCAATGATTTGACAGGTGACATCGGAGAAACCCGTGAGATTCTGAACGGCGACATTGTTGTCAACCCGCCTTATGGGATCCATGAACTGAAGCATGGACTAAAAGGAGAAATGAATCTGCTGGTTTGGGTGGTGAGAAAATGACACATTCCAACATGACTCCCAAGGAAAACGCGCGTCGCATTATCCGGTTCGATCATCCTGAGCAGGTCGTCACAGGCATCCCATCCTTCGGGATAGGATATCATGGCGTGAATCATCAGGGGTATGGCGACATCGGGATGGAAAATGGCCATGATCGAGCGGTTGGAACAAAATGGCATGATATTTGGAATACCCTCTGGCACAAGGAATACCCGGACGTCATGGGTTTTCCCAAAGGGAATCCGTTGGCAGACATGGAAAACCTGACTGGATATTCATGGCCGGACCCAAATGATGAAAGGATTTACGGAAAGATATACCGGAGTGCGGAAACCTTTCATGACAGGGATGCCCGATTCTTGACCGGCAGCCATCGGGATACGTTGTGGGAAAAGTCATATATGCTGGTTGGCATGGAAAACATGATGGCTTATTTTTATACGGATCCCGAATATGCCAGAGAAATCCTGCACCGCATCATGGATTTTCAACTTGGCATTGCACGGCATTATGAAAAAGCCGGAGTCGAGATGGTTGAACTCGGAGATGACCTCGGTACACAACACAGTTTGATTATAAGTCCCGAAATCATGAAAGAATTCCTTGTGCCACAGTATCGGAGGCTATTCGATTTCTATCGGGAGCGGAACATCCTGATTGGATTTCATTCTTGTGGACATGTGGAACCCGTTCTGGAGATGTTCATCGATTTGGGGGTCGATGTCCTGAATCCCATGCAGGCAACGGCAAACAACCTGGAAAATGTCATCAGGAAGACGCATGGGAAAATGGCTATATCGGGAGGCATATCTACAGGCCTAATCATGGATGGTCCTGTTGACAATATTCGGGCAGAAGTAAAAAGAGCCATCGGCATACTTGGTAAAGATGGCGGTTACTTTTGCAGTCCGGATCAGGGCATGCCGTTTCCCGCACAACATCTGGAAGCGCTCCATCGTGCAGTTGAAGAATTCGGATGGTATCCAGCCTGAATATGAATATCGTATCAAATTCAAGCCCGCCGATATTCCTCTGCAAGATAAATAGGCTTGATTTGTTGTATCAATTATTTGATAAAATTTATATACCACAAGCTGTTTATGACGAAACAGATTCATAAGTTCAATCTGCTACTGGTTCAACAGACAAATGGACTGGTATTCAGAAGGGGACATATTCGTAGCCAGCTTAAACCGTCTGCTGAAATAAAAGGGGTTCGAATACCCCACCTGTTTGGCAATCTCATTGTGTTTTTGTTTGCCTTCTTTAAGTAACTGCATGGCCACACGAATGCGGGCGTCTTCAATTTCCTGGTTCACTGTTTTTCCTGTGTGTGCCTTGTACACCCTGCGAATATAGCTGTTTTCAAAGAAAAGGCTATCAGATATCTGGCTCGCAGATAATGAAGTCTCGGCTAGATGCTGTTCAATGTAATTTCTGATTTTTCCCACCAATTGCTCCGTACGTCCTGTTTTGTGGAAGCTGACATGGTCGCTAAACAGCTCGTGGATAAAGTTTTTGATGATGTCGAGTACCTCTTCCTGTGTTTCACAGATATTAAGTTCTCTCAGCAGATTCACATTGCTTTGTGCACTGTCCTCCACGGCTTTGCGGCCATTGCTAAAATGGGCATTGATAACACCGGTCAGTGAAAAACAGACAGCGGAAACATATTGGAAGGAAAGGGCATGGCCTTCTTCAATACCAAAAATGCGTGCAATGATGCTGTCTGCTTTTTCATAGTCGTGTTCTTCAAAGCAGCGAATCAGCAGGTTCATATCTTCTGGAATATAGGCCGGCCGTCTTTCGGGTAAATTTTTTGTATCGTCGCAGGAAATCATTCTTTTTCGAATGTGAATACGGTTTTCCATCCCTTTAACAGCGGTTGCCAGGCTTTGTTTGAGGTTTTCTACAGCATAGACAATTTCTCCAAAGGCCAATGTATCCTTGCAATCGCACACGATGTGGCTGCCATAAGATTCATAGTGCTGCATCAAACCCAATAGCGGCATTTCTTTCTGCATCAGGTTCACCACAATGATTGCATCTGAAAGGGTGCCCGCAATCAGTGCTTGAAAGTCCGCAAAGGTGGATATGAAGGATTGTACCCGTTCCTCTGCCTCTAGAACGGAAATATTGAAATGGTGCATAATAATGGTCACAGACCAGGCTGAAACAGCGCTTATTTCATGGATTTCCGGAACAGCAGAACTGTCACCATGGGACAGTAAATAACGGTAATAACGGGCAGTGTCATCCTCGCTGACCTTTTTGTGCAGCAATTTGGTCTCTGTATCCTGACGAATTTGTACACTGCACTTCTTTAAGGAGTTGCGTATATCTTTTTCGTCAAAAGGCTTGAGCAGATAATCGGACACCCCGAGCTTCAGGGCTCTATGGGCAAAATCAAAAGTATCATGGGCTGTTGAAATAATAATATGGGGTTTGTTCGGCCAATCCTGCACAATTTCGCATATTTTCAGTCCATCGATATAGGGTATGCCAATGTCCAGAATCACAATATCCGGTGTAAGTGCTTTCATCTTTTCAAGTGCTTCAACACCATCATGGGCTTCTCCGCAAATTGTGCAGCCACAGGCTTCCCAGTCAAGGATGTTTGTCAGGCGCTTTAAAAACAAGGGTTCGTCATCAACCAGTAAAATACGATGCATAGGGTTCATCCTCTCTTTGCCGGGTGCACTTCTGTCATTCCCATTTTCCGATTTCACATTACGGGGTCATAAACGATTTAACTGACCTTTCACTTCAGAATGATTCTCACCCCCATATACGATATGAATAATAAAGGTAGCGCCGCCTTTTTTGTTGTTTCGGATGATAAGGCCACTATTAACACCATAGAACAGCTTAAGGCGGTCATTGACATTCTTAATGCCAAAGCTTGATGATGGTGTTGTATCCGGTGAAACAGAAAGTAATTGTACTATTTTTTCAGGGGGAATGCCAACCCCATCATCTTCTATCTGGATGTCAATGCCCTCATCTGTCATATCCGCAGAAATGACAATATGCCCTGAATTTTTTTTGGGGCGTATGCCATGGATAATTGCATTTTCGAGGAGGGGCTGTAAAGTCAATTTTGGTATACGAAAGGCCATCAAATCTGACGGAATGATAAACTGATAGGTCAGTGGTTCCGCAGAGCGGATTTGTTGTATTTCCAGAAAGTTTTTTGCGTTTTTCAATTCTTCATGGATATTCACCCATTCGGAGCCGCTGTTCAGGACAAAGCGATAATGGGCAACCATCAGTTCAATAACCCGCTTGGCTGTTTTGTACTGATGTTCACTGATGAGCGAATGGGCGACATTCAAAGTATTGTATAAAAAATGCGGTTTAATCTGTGTTTGGAGTAATGCCAGTTCCAGATGTCGTTGTGTTGTTTGGTCTTCCTTAACTTTTTCGAGCAGTGCGCCATTACGTCGAATCATGGTGTTAAAGTTCGCAGTTAAGACGGCCGCTTCATCTTGCCCTTCTCTTTCAGGAACAAGGGCGGGCAGGTCATCTCCTGCGCTGACCATGTGTTCGGCTAATTGGTGTATGGGTTCGGATACTTGCCTAGAGATGATAACAATGAGTAGGCTTGAGATAAACAATAAAACAAGGCCAACCAGTAAGACGTTGGCTGTCAGTTGTCGGATTTCACCTCTGGCACCAGCCAAATCGGTCATAGAGGACAAAGTCCAATCCGCTTCTGCTGTTTTATCCATGCGCTGGTAGTATTTTTCTTTTTTTATTGTCCGAAAGCCGTCTGTTTTTTGTTTTTTCAGGTGACTGGCCAAGACAGATGAGAAGACACTTTGACTGTAGGGTATGCCGACCTCCCTTCGGAGAGAGGAAGACAGAATGGTGCCATAGGCATTCATGAGGTAATAGGTGGTGTACTGTTGTCGATCAGACGCATAGACTGCAAAGAAGGTCTCTTCCGGAATGCCGGCAATAATATAAGCAATCTTCTTATCTTTTTGGATGTTGCGCAAGTCTTTGACAAAGTAGTGAGACTCTCTACTCGTACGGATTGGCAGGCTGTCTTTGATGAGCCATTTGCCATCCACGCCGGGATTCAGCTTCTCCAAATCCCGAAAGATATCTTTTCGACCGGTATAGCTGCGTGTCACATTGTCTTCCCCATGCACAAAAATGGTGCCATTTTCAAGGACGATGACTAAACGGGATATTTCTTTGAACAAAAGCATGCTGCCAACACCGATGGAGGAGAACTGTGCTTTGAGAATGGCATCGTCAAAGCGTGGACTTTCCCAGAGTTTTGGCTCCTCAACAAAATCCTGATTGATGGTCACGATGGCATAGTTGATGCAACTTTCGGCTGTATCTTTTAGTGCATCAATTTGCCGAACCACCATGGTGCTTTCGTGGGCAGCAATTTTTTGTGTATTTGAAAGTAAAGTGTTGTTTTCAAGCAGGTAGATTGTTCCCATCACCACCAAAACCAACAATGTCCATAATAAAATAAAGGCAAGACTGATGCGCCAGGCAAAGGAATGCCGGTTGATGTGTATGCTTATCTTTTTCTTGTGTGCGCTTTTTTCATTTTCTTGCTGCTCCCGATTTTTTATGTTCATGGCAGCCTCCATGCATCCAGGAGAGATTCTTTCAAATCCTCTTTTTTAAGATTTCCCAGTAACATAGCCCCCATAATGTTTTCCAGTGGTTCACGCAGTTTGGCATTGGTTGGATCCCAGGCGAACCTTGTTTTTGAAGTTGTTTGCGGGCTTTGTCTTATGATAAGGCGCAAGAGGTTATCGCTAGGTAATTCTGTGAGGACCTCTTCTGTTAAGATGTTGGCTGTTCCGAATAAACGGGTGCTTTGTCTGGCACACTCCGCCAGATAATCAAAAAAAACTGAAGCTTTAAGCTCCTCATTCACGCCAATGTTGGAAATCATATAAGTCATCGTCGGAATACCACCGGAAGACTGCACCTGAGACAAGACGCCGTTGTTTGCATCGGCAAAGGGATTGCCTGGAAGAATACCAATCTCGTCTATATAGTCCGCCGTGTTCCGCAAGTACCAGCGACCATCAAAAAGCATGCCAGCCTGTCCGTTGCGAAATAGTTTGTAAGCGCGGGTTGTATCTGTTGTCAGGACATCTTTGTCCAATAGACCCATCTCCAGTAATTCCTGCAGTTTTTCTGCTGCCCGCAATACATGCGTCGCAGAAGGATTTGTCTGTGAAGCCTCTCCGCCGAGAAGACCGGTAGGGTTTTCGGCAACAGCTGCCATATCCAACAATTGCACTGGCACCCATTTTTCCTGCGCATACATGGTCAGGGGGATGAACCTGTTATCCTTTAGCACCGACACGGCAGAAACAAGGGATTCATAATTACTGGGAGGGGGAAGACCCAGACGGGTAAACAGTGAACGGTTGTAATAGAACTGCATGGGTTCTGTTTCATTATAGGAAACGCCATAAATATGGCCGTCAGCAGAGTTTGGAAAGACCAATGTATTTGCCTGGAAGGAGGAGGAAAGGTTCAGCTTTAGAATGCTGTTTTCAAGTGGGTATAAATCATTTGTCAGGCGCAAGGACGCCATCAGCATTTGTGAGCCTTCAATGATATCCGGCAATTCACCCACAGCAGCACGTGTTTTGATGATGCCGCCATCCATGCCGGTACGTGGTTCTACGACGAAGGAGATACTAGGATTTTTTTCGTGTAGAGACTCTATGGTGGCATTGACCAGAATTTGGTCAGCATCTGCATAAGCGGTGTAGATATGAAGGATTGTATCCTTATTCAGCTTGCTGAGGGGCTGCAAGTTTGCTGATGATACCGGTTTACCAGCAGACGGGGTCAATACTTTTGCTGTTGGTTTATCTTTCCCGCCCTGTGCAATTGCCGTGACACTATTTTCTTGAGAATGTGAAGGGTTGAGCGCAGTGCATCCTGCCAATGTCATGCAAAGAAAATTACAGGATAGGAAGAAGACAGGGACAAAAAGCATGGTTCGGCAAAGGCTTCTTGCGCTTGCTGCCATTGGTGTAAAAATTCTTTTCTGGATTTTTTTTAGAATGCGTTTTTTCAAGTTTTATATCCGCCCTTATGGTTTATAGAGATTGGTTGATTGCGTAAAAATAGTTTTTATGAAAGCAGTAAGGCAAGTTTATCTTCGTGATAGCATTCATGATTCTGGTGTAAAAACCCCAATTTCGGCTCCGGAGGGGCTGAAATTGATTGAAAATGACCAATTTCAGGCCAATATCGCGGTCTACCAGTACAATGCGGAGCATTGTACTGCCTCTAACGCCGCGATTTGGCATCAAATTGGTTCATTTTCGGGTTCTTACGTTAGAATCATTCATGTTTCTAGAATAAATCCTTATCCTTTTGAACGCTCGATACACTAATTGTCACAATTATAAACGATATATGGGTAGATGGGTATGCACTTCTTGTGTAGAACATACATTATCTGTGCTAAGGTGAACATTACTGTTCCAATTCTTCGTTATTTTTGTTATGGTTTATTTACCTGCTTGCAAGAGGGATCACTCATTATTTTAGGAGGATGAACATGAAGGGAAATACACGTAAAATACTCTGTCTGATTCTCTGTTTGGCAATGTTGGCCATGGTAACCGCCTGCGGTACCACAGCAACACCCGCAGCGTCATCTGCCGCATCATCAGAAGCAGTCGCGTCTACAGAGGCATCCACGGAAGCATCCACGGAAGCGTCTGCTACAACCGAACCGGCAGCAGATACAGGCCTGCCCATTGCTAAAGAACCCATTACGCTGACAATGCTGATCAATTTGGCTGCCGGTGCCCGTCAGGTTTATACATCTGCTGCTGAAGCTCCTGTTATGAAAGCAATGATGGAAGAAACAGGAATTACATTTGACTGTATCTCCGGGCCGGAAAATGACGATGGTACCTTCTTTACGACCATGATTGCATCTGGCACCTATCCGGATTTGTTTGAAAATAATTTTGATGCTTATCCAGGTGGTCCGGATGGCGCTATTGATGATGGCGTTCTGATTAACATGAATGACTTAATCGCAAAACACGCACCGAACTTCAACACATTTTTGGAAACTTACCCTCCAGACATAAAAAAACGTATAGTTTCTGATAAAGGAACCATTATCCGTTACGGAACAATCTTTAACCCTGAATTCCTCGAAGGCCGTGTCCACGGTGGACTGATGGTTCGCGCAGACCTACTGGAAAAATACGGCATCACAGAATTGCCAGAAACCTATGATGACTATGAAAACATGTTTAAAGTGTTCAAAGAAAATGGCATTGACGTACCACTATCCATCGCAAACCCGGCCAATGACTGGGAATTTGCATGGACCAATGCGCTTTCTGCCGGTTTTGGTGTTGTCTGGTCAGACTTCCAGTTGAACAATGGCAAAGTCGCCTATTCCAGAGAACTACCACAATACAAAGAGTTTTTGGCAAAGATGAACGATTGGTACAAAAAAGGCTACATCAGCTCCGACTTCTTGACATCTGGTGGTTCGGATGCACAGAAAACCTTTAAATCCGGTCGTGGTGGCAGTGCGCTTGCCGGTGCATGGGAACTGATTACCGCAGAGCGTGTTGGACAGGAAGGTGACCCGAACTTTAAAGTCATCGGCATTCCCTATCCGCGTCAAAACAAAGGCGATAAAGTCAGCAATGCAAACTGCTTGCTGCTTTCAGTTGACAGCCGTGCATGGTTTGTATCTTCTTCCTGCAAGTATCCGGAAGAAGCTGTAAAGCTCATCGATTATCTCTATCGTCCGGAAACTATGAAAATGACCGCCTGGGGTGTCAACACCGACACTGAAACGTTGTGGACAAAGGATGCCGACGGCAAACGGACTTTTACCGACTTCATGAAAAACAACCCGGACTTCGATTTTGGTATTGCACGTGACCGCTACACAATCAATGCGATGCAGGTTATCTGGGATGAAGAAATGGAGATTCAACAGTACGATTACCCGGTCGTCCATGATTCATGGGCCAATTGGGCAAAGAATACAGACAATTCGGGCAACCTGCCGCAATGGGTAACTATGACGGCGGATGAATCCAGGTCGGTTGCTGAACTGATGAGCCAAATCAAAACCTATGGCGATGAAATGGTCACCAAGTTTATCACCGGCGAAGAATCTCTTGAAAAATTCGATGAGTTTGTTACTCAGATGAAGAGTTTGAATCTTGACCAGGCAACAGCATTGAAGCAAGCCGCTTACGATCGTTACTTAACACGTTAATCCATTGCTTCGACAATCGTTTCTGAACAAGGATCATACGAGAATGATAAGAAAAAAGTTAACTTGGCATGGAAAACTGTTTACGAATAGCATGATCGTGTTGGATGCAGGCGGGTGTGAACACCTGCCTGCATCCAATTCCTATGAAGGGTGGTGCGTGGATGTCAACGCAATTGGTCACGACAAAACATTTATTGAAAAAAGAATCCGTTGGAAAAACACTGATTAAGAACATCAAAAAACATCCTGTACTATATATCATGGCATTGCCTGTGTTTCTGTATTTTGTCATCTTTCATTTCTTTCCCATGTATGGGCTTATTATTTCTTTTCAACGCTACATCCCGGCAAAGGGCTTGTTCGGCAGCCCATGGGTTGGATTAAAATACTTCACAGATTTTTTTAAGGATATGTTTTTCTGGCGTCTTATTCGCAACACTTTTACCTTGAGTTTTTTGGATTTGGTCTTTGGTTTCCCTGTACCCATTATCTTTGCACTGCTCCTGAACGAACTCACCAGCTCAAAGTTCAAAAAGATTACACAAACCATTACGTATATGCCACACTTCATTTCATTGGTGGTTGTCTGCGGCCTTATTTTTACATTTACACGCTCTACAGGCCCTATAGCACAAATCGTGGCATCCTGGACAGGAACAGATATTACCAATCTCCTGGGGCAATCCCAAAATTTCAGAACTATTTTTGTTTCCACGAATATATGGCAGGGCTTTGGTTGGGGTTCTATTATCTACTTTGCCGCACTTTCTGGCATTGACCCTTCACTGTATGAAGCGGCTGTCATTGATGGGGCAAAACGAATGAAACAGGTTATTTATATTACTTTGCCCGGCATTGCACCGACCATTATCATTTTATTAATATTAAGGCTTGGGCAGATTATGTCTGTTGGCTTTGAAAAAATTATCCTGCTCTATTCTCCTGCCACCTATGAAACGGCGGATGTCATTTCGTCTTATGTTTATCGAAAAGGTCTTTTAGAATTGAATTTTAGTTTTGGCACGGCTGTTGGACTGTTTAATTCTGTTATCAATTTTGCGCTGATTCTAATGGCAAACACTGTCAGCCGAAGGGTCAATCAAACAAGTTTGTGGTAGGAGGTGACGCATGGTTATCCATAAATCAACCAGTGAAAAAGTTTTTGACGTTTTTAATGCATTGTTTATGATTGGTTTAATCATCATAACAATTTACCCCCTGTACTATGTGATCATGGCATCCATATCAGATCCAAAGCAACTGCTGCGCCATGAAGGTTTTATCTTTTTACCCCTTGGGCAGGCAACACTGAAAGGTTATAAACTGACATTAAATAACCCGAATATTTTATTGGGTTATCGGAACACGGCTTTCTATGTGCTGGTGGGCACACTCATCAATTTATTTATGACTTCTATCGGATCTTATGTGGTGACGCGTAAACATTTCCACTTCCGGAAGCTTCTTTTGATTATGATGACCATTACCATGTTCTTTAACGGCGGCCTCATTCCGCTCTTCATCGTTGTCCAAACGCTCAAAATATACAATACTGTTTGGGCTGTGCTTTTGCCAGGGGCTGTGAGCGTTTGGAATTTGTTAATTATGAAGACGTTTTTTGAAGGCATTCCAGCCAGTATGGAAGAATCGGCGATTATTGACGGTGCAGGGGATTGGAGTGTGTATTGGAAGATCATATTGCCGTTATCCAAACCGGTCATCGCTGTTATGGTTCTTTTTTATGGTGTTGGTCACTGGAACGAATGGTTTTACCCGATGATCTTTTTAAGGGATCGTGGAAAATTCCCACTGCAGCTCTTCCTGCGTGAAATCCTTGTACTCAACCAGTCTTCCGGTGCAACAAAAGCCACCGCTGAAAATATGATGGAAGAGAGCTACTTTAAAGAACTGATTCGTTATTGTACAATTATTGCTGCGACGGTTCCGATTCTTTGTGTGTATCCCTTCTTACAGAAGTATTTTGTGCAAGGGGTTATGATTGGCGCGATAAAGGGATAAAGCGCTTGGCAACATCAAACTGTAAGAAAAGAAATGCCACATTTTACATTTGCTTAATACGACATTGTTCTACAACCATGCTGACCGACTTTGCAACCGTTTCATTCAAGGCATCACTGATGATTCCAATATGACAATAGGATACCAAATTTAGGAGAGAAGCACATGATTAATAAACCTGATTGGGAACAAACAAAGCAGAAATATATAGAATTCTGGCACAGGGAAAACCATGATAGACCCTTGCTGGGCATCACAGCTTCTCTGGGCAAAAAAATGCCTGAGTTGCCTCAGCCTGAAAAAATGGCTGACCGATGGATGGATACAGACTATATCCTCCAATCTGCCCGTCGACACATGGAAAACACCTGGTATGGGGCGGAATCCTATCCAAACTGGTTCCCGAATCTGGGACCGGATATTTTCGGTGCTACCTATGGTGCGGAGTTTGTTTTTGAAGAAACCACCAGCTATTCGGTGCCTTTTATCAAAGAATGGGCGGATCATACCGAACTGGTCTTTGACCACAACAACAAATGGTGGCAGAAAATTCTGGAGATGACGCGCGCGGGGATGGCCGACGCCAAAGGGGACTATCTGGTCTCCCTGACCGACTTTCATGCCGGTGCAGACGGTCTTGTCTCCATCCGTGGACCAGAATTGTTGGCCATGGACATCTATGATGAACCGGAAGCCATCAAAAAGGCATCCATGAAGATGTTCCTTGACCTTGTGAAGCAGATCGATGAAACCTTCGCAATGACACAGACCGTCCAAGAAGGTACATCGAACTGGATGGGACTCTGGCATCCTGAAAAATGGTATGTGACTTCCTGCGACTTTTCAACCATGCTGTCAGTGGATATGTTCAATGAATTTATATTGCCAGAAGTGCAGGAAGAGATAAATTGGCTGGATAACCACAGTATTTACCACCTGGATGGTCCGGGTGCCCTGCGGCACTTGGATGTGTTGCTACAGCAAGAGAAACTCAATGGTGTGCAATGGGTTTATGGTGCGGGTCAACCGACTGCAGCGCATTGGATTCCGACACTGAAAAAAATACAGGATGCAGGGAAACTGATCCATGTGGATGCACCGGTAGGTGATTTGCCGGTGTTGTTGGAGAATCTTAAACCTGAAGGCGTGTTCTACAATGTCAGTGGTGTTTCTTCCGTAGAAGAAGGGCAGGCTGTGATTAAATCAGTAGAAAAGGCGTATCAGAAAAAGATTTTCTAAACATTGTGTATTCTCAAACTTTTGTTTTCAAGAAAATGTGATTCTCATAAGAATCACATTTTTTCTGTCTATTATTTTCTTTTCCCAATAATTTTTTCCAAAGATTTAAATTGATTTTATCTTGTAATCGGCATATAATCAAGATATAATGTCGATAATATAGATAATATAGATAATATAGATAATATCGGTCGGAGATGAGTGCATGGAATTTATCGAAAGCGAACACCTTGAACTTAAAGAAATTTTGAACAGCGATTTTAAAAAAGAGATCGTTGCCTTTGCCAACACAGATGGTGGAGAATTATTTATAGGGGTTACTAAATCCGGTAAGGCCGTTGGGGTCAGCAATACCGAATCCGATATGGAGCGTATCAGCAACATGATACGCGACGGCATTAAACCGGACTTGACTGCCTATACAACAATTGAACGCATCACTGAACAGGGCAAGACACTAATTAAAGTTACAGTATTGAGCGGTGTAAGAAAACCGTATCACCTTTCAGACAAAGGTTTGAAGCCAAGTGGGGTATATATCCGGCACGGTGTTACATCGTCACCTGCCAGCGATGAAGCAATTCGGCAAATGATAAAAGAAAGTGACGGAACAACTTTTGATAAAATGCGCTCGCTGAATCAAGATTTGACCTTTGATTTTGCAGAAAAATTTTTCAAGGAGCGAAAGATTGCATTTGGCAAAAACAACAAGCAGTCATTACGGCTGATTACCTTTGATGGTTACTACACCAATGCTGCACTTTTGCTCTCCGATCAATGCGAGCATAGTATAAAATGCGCCGTATTTAATGGCATTGGCAAAACAACGTTTCAAGCAAGGAAAGAGTTTTTCGGGTCTATGCTCAAGCAAATGGACGAAGCCTATGACTTCATTCATCTTAACAATAATCTTCATTCAACCTTTGAGGGTTTGAGAAGAATTGATACTCGGGATTACCCCGAATATGCAATTCGTGAAACACTGATCAATACAATCGTTCATCGTGACTACGATTACTCCGGCAGTACGATTATTAATATTTTTACTGACAAAATTGAGTTCGTTTCGATTGGTGGCCTTGTAAAAGGCATTACACTGGCAGATATAATGGGCGGTGTTTCCCAATCGCGAAACGCTATAATTGCAGCAATTTTTTACAGGCTGGAATTGATTGAAAGCTACGGCACCGGAATAAAGAGAATCTTCGAAACTTATCAGGGGCAACTGAAACAGCCTATATTCGCCCCGGCCCCGGCATCTTTTGTCGTTACACTACCGAATATCAATGAAATTGCTGCAAGTACAGTTGATCCTGCAATGACAGATGAGAATAAAATCATTAAATTGCTTGAAACCAGGCAATCCATTACCCGAAAAGATGTGGAAATGTTGCTGCAATCGTCCTCTTTTCCGGCCATAAATGTAATTAACAGCCTAGTTAAGGAAGGCAAGGTAGTTCGTATTGGTTCCGCAAGAGCAACAAAATATATTCTTAAAAAGTAATAATCTATCACGATTCTTGGGATATTTTCACACAGACGCATTGGGACTAAGTCTGGTTTAAGCTGTGCGAAACAGGCGCATAAAACGTCCAACAAACGATGTGTTTTTTAAGGCACCTTCATTACCTTCTTCGTCTTCCTCATCTGTTGCGTGATAGCTTAAGGTCTTCATTTCTTCTGCCTCTGCAACACTCCGCATAAACTTAGTAACGTCACTGTTCGGCTGTGACGTCATGAAAGGAGCCTGCTGGCGAATAGAGCGACTGACTGCTTTGGATTCCAGCATGCAACCAAGGGGCTTGTTGTTGTAGGATAGAAAATCATGCACAACACGGCTCAAGCGCTTCATTACAGCGTTGCCTTCAAAAGTCGATTCACACTTGTTAATCATCAATTTCAATTTCAGTTTTTTATTCTCTTCCAGCAACACTTTGATAATGGCATAGGCATCGGTGATGGCATGGGGTTCGGGCGTTGTGATCACAATGGTTTCATCCGCAGCCTGGACAAACGATGACATGCAACTGAATTGACATTGTTCTGAAATTGCTATTTCGCACTTTATCATTTAAAATAATAGAGTTCGCAACATTGGCGGCCAAAGACGAACTGTTTCGCTGAACGCTCGACACAAGAACTACACACATCAGCTAAACTTTGGAGGATACAAATGAAAAAAACTGTGGCCTGGCTTATGGCCGGACTGCTCTTATTTACAGTCTTTTTGAATATCCAGTCCAGCCCATCTTTAGCAGTCACCACGCCCTTATATGATGTAAAGGCAGAAGCCGATGCGATTGCCCTGAAAAGCTTAAAGCTTTTTGAGGGCAATGAGACTGGCTTTGATTTATATCGTACCGGAACGCGCACAGAAGGTGCCGTGATGCTGGTGCGCCTGCTGGGGCGTGAAGATGAGGCAAAAAATAAAACGCAGGCACACCCTTTCAAAGATGTGCCCGTATGGGCAAACGGGTATATTTCTTTGCTCTATGGTGCCGGGCTGACAAATGGTATTTCTTCAACCAGCTTTGGCGCAAAAGACAGCCTGACAGGTCGCCAATACGGTGCATTTGTTTTGCGAACCCTTGGATTTGGAACAGACAGTGCAGATGTTTATAAAAATGCTGTCTCCATACTTTTGGATCTTCGACTCATAACGGCAGAAAGCACCATAGCCACGTTCCCGGATGAACCAATCCTGCGTGGAGACATGGTAAAACTTTCTACCAATGCCCTGTCTATTTCACGAAAGGGCGGCACACGTACCCTCCTGGATGCATTGGTTTTGCAGGGGCAATCACCTGCTAATGCAGCCGGAGTATGGTTGGCACGAAAAATGGCACCGGCTATCCTTGCAAAAGCAACAGCAGGAACAGCAGGAACTGCAGGAGCAGCAAATACAACAGATCCGTACACACAGACTCTGGCCTTTCATGATTGGCTTGTCAACCAGAACACGTACGGATTTTTACCGGCAAAAGATGACCCGAAGCAGCTTTACTCCGGGGAAGGGTATGCCGCCCTGTCGCTGGGTACCGGCGTGTGCGGGGCCTACTCGGAAGCCATGAAAATGCTCTGTGACACGGTTCAGATACCTTCTAAGGTTGTTTTCGGGGATGCCTATAGTACCAGTGGCTGGACAGGCCATGCCTGGAACCAGGTGCAGCTTGATGGCGCCTGGTACCATATGGATGTCACATTTGACGATCCGTTAGGTGTAACAACATTGCGCCATAATTATTTCAATGTCACCGATGCAGAGATTCAAAAAGATCATCAGTGGAATCGGTCTGCCTATCCCGTATGTACAGCAACAAAGGCCAACTATTTTGTGATGAATGGCCAAACGGTTGCCTCTATGGATCAGTTTGAAAAATCTATCCTGTCGGTGGTGCAGTCCAAGGGTCGAGAAGTGACCGTGCGTGTTCAGCCCTATTCTTCCGGTATTGTCAATGAAGGAACCATCAAGAGAATTCTTTCTGGCAGCGGGTTGGTGGCCGGCTACACATATAGTTTAGATACGACAATGGGTATCGTAAAATTGATGGATATCCGTTATTTTGATGAACCGATCGGGTAAGCTGCAAACATCGATAAGAAAACCGTTTACACGACACAACAAACCTTTGGTGTAAAGGATGCTAGTTTGTTCCATGAAACCAAAGGCACTTACCTGTTTTATGAAACCAAAAGCGCAGAACCATCCAACCTCAGCCGGATACTTCATTTTTCTTTGAAAACACTCTTGACAGTTTGAAGGGTATTTCGTATACTATAAAAGCGCCTCCGACGAGGTCCAGTGTGGGAGCATAGCTCAGCTGGGAGAGCGCTTGCCTTACAAGCAAGATGTCACAGGTTCGAGCCCTGTTGTTCCCACCAAATTATGGCCCGGTAGTTCAGTTGGTTAGAACGCTAGCCTGTCACGCTAGAGGTCGAGGGTTCGAGTCCCTTCCGGGTCGCCATTTGCCCAGATAGCTCAGTCGGTAGAGCAGAGGACTGAAAATCCTCGTGTCGCTGGTTCGATTCCGGCTCTGGGCACCAC
>JBBRWP010000048.1:0-16831 GCA_038249175.1 Acetivibrionales bacterium | reverse complement strand
TATTCTCAAGAACCGTATTTTCAAGAACTTCATCATACTCTGCAAAACGGTTTAAAATGGCCAGCAATACCTCAACCTTTCCATCATAATGCCTGTAAACGGCCGACTCGGATATGCCTTCCCGTTTGGCCAGCTCTTTGGTTGTTACACCGGCTATCCCCGATTCATCCAAAAGCCGGATGGCTTGGATCAGCAAGCGTTCTTTTCTCTTTAAAAACTGTTCGGGAATCATATTTCCTCTTTCATAAATAATTTAGTTAGTTAGTAAGTTTGTAAGTAAGTAAGTTAGTTAGTTAGTAAGTAAGTTAGTAAGCAAGTAAGTAAGTAAGTTAGTAAGCAAGTTAGTAAGTAAGTTAGTAAGCAAGTAAGCTAGTTGGTTAGTAAGTACTAACCAACATATTACCTTGTTTAAACACGATATGCAAGCTTCTGAAAAAATAATTTTTGAATCATCGTGACTTGTTCGCTTCGTTTTCTGTTTCTTCTACGGGGATGGGGTAGAGTTCTGTACACATTTCTTGCAGACTCAAATCCACGGAGCATGTACGGATAATCTCCGTTTCACAACTTTCAATCTGCTGCACCTTTACCTTCAGAGCATCCGAAGCACGCAAGACCAGGTCGCAAATGACATCATTTCTCCGGGTGCGACAGTTTTCAGGCGCAAAAAGACTCTTTCACCTGCATTTTGTGAACAAAGGTCTGCTGATTTCGTCACATAAAAACCGCCTGAGATTCACGGACATCATGAATCTCAAGCGGTCTTCTTTTTATGTCTATTACGTATGGTTCGCGGACGTCTTCTTATTGTTTCATGCACTTCTGATGTTTATGACGAAATTATCCAGTCTGAATGATTGACAATTTTCACTCACTGATAATAAAAAGTTATACAACCGCTTCTTTTTGTATCCATGAAACGGCCGCACTTGCGCCTTCATCGGATGCCAGTTTTTTGATAATGTCGGAAAGCTTTGTCAGTGCAATATCTGCCTGCTTTGTATCAGTGTGCGGCAGAAGCAACATACATTCACCTGACTCCAAACGGGCTAAAACATCCGTTAAGCGCAGCACATCCATGGAACGGCTAATCCAGTTGAAGACCTTTGCCTCCCACAGACCGGGGGCAACGGGTTCTTTTGATACCGAGGAAACACTTAGCACCACTAGAGAAAAGGGTATTTTGAAACGATTGAACCTGTATTCTTCATGTCGGGCAAGGTTTTGCAGTTCTTCTTCGTCCACCACGCGTGGATGCTTGCTTTCCGCCATCAGGCGAAATTTCGCCGTGAGACCGCGCACTTCATCGTAACCCAGACGAAGCCGCCAATCCTTTTTTTCTTTGACAACCATTTTTATCAAATGAACAGGCGAAAGTGTATCCTGTACCATATCAATTTCCCGGCCTTCGACCAGCACTTCCAACCATTCAGTATACTGCATTGGTTCTGTTCCAGCGTGATGCGTTTGTCTTCCCCTGGAGGTTTTTAGCAAACTTTCTGACACCGGTGTCTTTCGTAAATCTCCACTATTGGCGTCCATCGACACATGGCTCCGAAAAACAGAAACGGACACATCCCCAAGGGTGTACAGTTGTTCCACCGCTTCCTGCCATTCAATAAAATCTTTCAGCGGTATCTTTTTCTGGTCTTCGGAACACAGCAGCTGATAGGCCAAATGCGGCCGTTGTTCGGATAAAGCGGCAAAATAGGCCGAAACAACGGCAAGCGCCTTCTCTGCTGCGGTCTCTGCCTTGCTATCCCCCCATGCATTTTGGTTATTTGGGGTATTAAAATTCCCTTCCAATCCGGATCCATGATCTCTATTTTGCATACCACCCTCCACCTTGCTCCTGGAAAGTATTTGGTTGTAACGTTCCCGTTTTTGTGGTTCTCCCAACACCGCATAAGCCTCTGTCAGTTGCTTCATGAAATGATCTTTTTCGCTGTCTACATCTGGATTGGTGTCTGGATGATACTTTTTACAAAGTCGCCGATAAACAGCATCAATCACTTCCTGATCCGCCTCGGGCAATAGCTGAAAAACCTCGTAATACGTACTGTATACTTTTCTCATGCGAATCCTCCCCACTTGCCCACATCCTGCAATTGTGTCATTGCATACAACTGCCGTACAGGAAAGCGAATTCCTTTACAAGCATATCATTTTTTAAGCAAACCGAACACAAGAGAATTGGGCGTGTATTTTTCACTGGTTCACCCCCAATAGGTACATTGGTTTGATTGTATCCAAAAAGAATCGTTTTATGACTTTCCCCCACAATTTTGATAGAATTGCAGCAAAGTTGCAATCTGGGACAAAGCAACAGGATTACCTGACATTCTATGAGTGCTGGGGCATGATATCAGGTTGTGTCATTTTCACCGAATGCCGATAATGAAATTATAGCATTGATGTGTATGCTTTTTTTATTGCATGCCCTGTATAAATGCCAATAAAAAAATTGCAGAGATGATGGTATGACTCTTTGATTGTGTGTCCTGAAAAATTCCAGTAAAAAAATTGTTGGGATGATGTGTATGCCCCTTTTAATTCGTGTCCTGAAAATAATGCTAATAAAAAAATCATGGAGATGATGTGTATGCCTCTTTTAATGCGTATCCTGAAAAAAAGCGCCCTGCTTATTGCAGTGGCTCTGCTTTCCCTAACCTTTACCCTGCCGGTACGGGCCGCCCTGCTGCCAGCCCCTTCCTGGGTGGCCGTAACGAACGACTCCTGGAACCGTTTCAAGGTAGAATGGCCTGCTGTAGCCGGTGCCACAGGCTATTGGGTACAGAGAAAAGCAGACGATGCCACGTCCTTTGAAACGGTTGCCAACCTGCAGGCCACACAAAACAGCCTCTCTGACACCGTCACGAACGGGCATTTATATCGTTACCGGGTACAGGCCATCGGTGGTAGTGAGCCGGGTCTTTCCAGAGATGCTGCGCCGGCAGCCATGCTCTATCCAGTCGGTATTGGACTGTTGGCTGCCGCTCCGGACAAAATTGAGGTTTCCTGGACCCTGCCCCCCAATCCATGGCTGCCAGACAACGGTTTCACCCCTTATGTGGAGCGCCGAAAATTAGGTGAAGGCTGGCAGTTTGCAGGCAAGGGGATGACCGGTGCCGCTTCTTTTACAGATACGGGTCTTGCAGAAGGCTGGAAATACGAATACCGTGTAAGGCTGGATGTTGGTCTTTCGGGTACGCTTTTGTGGTGGCCGCCGGCCGATGGCCAGGTGGTTTTTACCAAATTGCGTGCACCGGAAAAAATAAGCGCTACCCTGACAAGCTACGGTACGGTTGACTTGCGATGGGAAAGCACCGTCACCATGGCCGCCTACAGCCAAATTGAACGCAGTACCGATGGTGGAGAATATCTTCTGCTTTCTACTGTTGCGGCAGGTACACCAACATTTTCGGACACAACCGCAGTCAATGGACACATCTACCGTTATCGGGTGCGCCACATGGGTGCCGGCGCTGTTGGCGACTGGTCCACAGAAGCGCGCATCGTCTTTTTGTACCCCAATCGCTTCACCACAGACGCCGTCTACCCGGACCAGATTAACCTGGCGTGGACCTGGCCGGCGGTGGATCCCGCTGCTTTGGGGGAAGCCAAACCCCGCATTGAACGCCGAAAGACCGGCGAATCTGTTTGGACTTTGGTTGCCCTTCTGGATGCAGGTGCCACCGAATACCGCGACCAGGGTCTGAAACCCGATACCGTATACAATTATCGTATTCAGACACAATATCCGGATGGCTCTTTTTCACCCTGGTTCCCCCCCTATGGTCAGGCGCAGGAAGTCCGCACCGGTATTGCATTTAGCACCGGATTTTTTGGCCATGCTCTGTCTGGTACCATGGTGCAATTGGAATGGGACTTTGACGCTTTGGATGGAAAAACTATTATTTTGGAGCGCTACGATGAAGCCGACGTTCCGGTTTCATTGCTTCAAAGTGCTTCAGAACGCAGTTTTATTGATACGAACTGCCTGCCCGGCAACGAATACACCTATAGGCTGACCGTGCGTGCACCGAGTGGCTTATCCACCATTTCTTCAGAACCTTTGGTCATTAAAACAGAAGCGGTACCCACACCGGCCAATGTTGTGGCCACACCGGCTGCAGCAGACAGAATGGTCATTACCTGGAATTATGACTTTACCCGGGAATCGGGCTTTGAAATTTGGCGAAAAACAACAGGCACCTGGGAAAGGGTTGGTGAGACAAACCGTAACATTCAGTATTTTACCGATACCGGTCTGCCGGCCAAGGGGCCTGTGCAGTGGAAAATACGTGCGGTACGGGGCGATCAGGTTTTTTCAGCATTTGCTGAGACAGAAAGCCGACTTTTAGATGTTCCGGCATTGCCAACGGAAATGGATGCCCTGTTGCATCTGGGACGCCTGAAAATAAAATGGTCAGCCCCCTTGCCGGATTTTGGCCTCTTTGTGACATATCACCTCGAAAGCCGCAGCCAGTTGAACCTCTCCTGGCAGGCAGTGATGGATCTCCTCCCCGGCAGCACGGAAGCGGATTGGTTTTTGATGCTGGCAGGGTCTCAGGAATTCCGCATCCGCGCCGATGTGAAAGATCTACCGGTCTACAGTGCCACTTACCGTTATCCCGGTAAAAAACCGGCAAGCCCCAGTGGTTTCAAAACAGAAATGATTGGTTCCGGCCGTGTTTTACTGCAATGGGATGCACCGGAGGAGGCTGTATCCGGTTACCGTATTTATCGTTTGGATGTAAAACCGAAACAGCTAATCGGTACTGCTGCTGGTGATGCCACAAGCTTTACAGATTTGTCTGTCACGGCAGGGTCCAAAGCCCAATACAGCATTGTGGCCTGGAATGCCATGACTACGGCAAACGAAGTGGTACTGAAACCTGTAACTGTACCCACTACTGCTGCTTTCAACGATTTGGGCAGCGCTGCCTGGGCAGCACCGGCCATTCGCCGTTTATATGCCAAAGGGATTGTGGCGGGTACCTCAAAAACTACATTTTCGCCAGGGAAAATGCTCACCCGCGCCGAATATGTCAAAATGGTCTATGCGGCACTGGGTCTGGAAAAAGCTGACCGCCCGTCGGCACCCCTATCCGATATTCCCAAAGAAGCCTGGTATGCCGGGTGGATGTATGCCGCCTTCACAGACGGACTTTTACAGCCAGACAAGGCGAACCGATTATACCCGCAAGCAGTCATTACCCGTGGTGAAGTGGCCATGCTGACGCATGGTGCCTGCCTGACGGCTGGAAAATACCTGCGCACACCCGGCGAAGAATCCCCGATAAAATACGGTATCATTTCTCAGGACGCCCTTATTTATAACCCGAACCTGTCGGAAAACCCCACAGAAGATTTGCTGGCCCGCTTTGCGGACAGTTCCGATGTAGACGAAGCCTATAGAGGCGCAGTGGCCGTTATGGCTGCAAACGGCCTGTTTACAGGCAATGAAAAAAACCAGCTGCTGGCACAAAAGGGACTTACCCGTGCGGAAGCAGCTGTTGTTATTGATCGTTTGTTGGCAATTAAGTAGGGGATGTGTCACGCGGACTGTGTCACGGGGACGGACGTGTGTCACGGGGACGTGTTCTTCGACACACGGCAGATGGACGTGTGTCACGGGGGACAGATGTGTGTCACGGGGACGTGTTCTTCTGACACACATGCGGAAGCAGCTGGACGGTGGGATGAGTCACGTCCCCATGACACCTAAGTGCTCCCCATGACACACTGCCCATGACACACTGTGTGTCAACAAACACGTCCCCGTGTCACACGTTTCTGAAAATGCTGCGCATTTTCAGACTTCATCTCAGAATGAAAAGCAAAACGACGTTCCCGACAAAAGAAAACACCGCCATCGTTACCAGTGAAACCCTTATGTGATCAGTGGTGCGCTTTAATCTGCGGGTATTGAGCAATATACCAGTGCTGCTAATGGCGAACAATCCGGCCATGATCAACTGCACCGTCTGCAGGACCTGATAATCCCAATGCTTGCGCAGCTCCACGCCTAAAAAGCGGTCAAACACAGTTTCAACCGGGGGCATGGCCCGATTGGTAATGAGCAATATGGCAATAAGAATAATCCAAACCAGGCCGTTACACAGATTCACCAACTGCACAATGGGGTCCGGTCTTTTGCGCTTCTCTTTGTAGTACTCAATGGGTTTATTGCTGTATACCATATTCCCTCCAACAGTTCTCGAGTTGGGCAATTTGCGCTTTTTCTATCCATTGCGCTTTTAATGTTTCTGTCCGCTAAGAACATTTTTACGTTTGTGCACAGCACTTAGGTTATAATGGTCTCATCAACTGTTTTTATACCTATTCTTTTCTCTTAGAGCAGGTATAAAACTTGATGAAAATGCTATGCATTTTCTGATTTTTTCCCCATGCGTCCTCGTCACGTTCGCACAAAGTCTGCTGAAAATGCTGCGCATTTTCAGATTTGCTATGAGGAGGGTCATCCATGAAACCACGCCATGATGATGAACAATCCCGTAAACTTTTGGCCAAAGGTCTTCATACAAACCCCCACGTCTTCCTTGGCCTGCACTCGACCGATGCCGGGATGGTGCTCAGGGCCTGGCAACCCGGTGCGGAAGCGGTCGCTGTCTTTGATACGGTCAGTGGCCAAACACTGTCTATGCTCCCGGAAAAACCGGAAGGCTTGTTCACAAGGGCTTTTCCAGACCGAAAAGAAGCCTTCTCTTATCATTATATCGTCTCTTCGGGCAAAGGCAAGCATAAAACAAGCGTGCCCACTGAAAATGCAGCCTTTGATTGTGCCTGCGCACAGTGCAATGATGCCTTGGAACTACATAACGAACCCCCTGCAAAGGCTGCTCTTGATAAAACCCCTACGAAGTGTCATTCTGCCCAAGATATTCAGGGCGAAACCCCTGAAAACACAGCCCTTAATGGCATTATAGCAGAACATGCATCGTCATTCGAAACCGAGGATCCCTATCGTTTTTGGCCCACGGTGTCGGAATACGACCTGCACCTGTTCAACGAAGGCAAGCACCATAAAATTTATGAACGACTCGGTTGTCACGTCATGACGCACGACGGCGTAGCGGGTGCGGCTTTTGCAGTGTGGGCACCCTACGCCGGTCGGGTCAGTGTGGTTGGTTCTTTCAACAGCTGGAACGGCCGTCGCCACCCCATGCGGCGCATGGGCGTCTCTGGTGTCTGGGAGCTCTTTATTCCAGGTCTTTGCAAAGGGGATGTTTACAAGTACGAACTACTTACACCAAAAGGTGAACTCTATATCAAAGCCGATCCCTATGCTTTTTTCAGCGAACGCCCTTCCCATACTGCCTCGGTTTGCTGGGATTTAGAGAATTACACATGGCAGGATAGCTTGTGGATGCAGGAACGGCCCGTGGGTGACCCACAGAAAAAAACACTGAATATCTATGAAATACACGCCGGTTCATGGCAACAGGTACCGGCAGATACGCCGAATCCCTACGCCAAAGCAGGGGATACCCCCTGCCTGGTGGTGGACCATACAAATGAATCGGAGACCGGCTTCCGTCTATTAAGCTGGCTGGAATTGCGGGACAGGCTCATTCCTTACCTGCAAAAAATGCACTACACCCATGTGGAACTCATGCCGATTATGGAACACCCTTTTGATGGTTCCTGGGGTTATCAGGTCACCGGTTTTTATGCGCCCTCCGCACGCTATGGCCGACCCGAGGAGTTCAAAGCTTTTGTGGATGCCCTGCACGAAAACAATATTGGCATTATTCTGGACTGGGTACCAGCTCACTTTCCAAAAGACGCCCACGGCTTGGCGCGATTTGATGGTACCGCCCTCTATGAACATGAAGACCCGCGGCAGGGAGAACACGAACAATGGGGCACACATATTTTTAATTTTGGCCGCCGGGAAGTACAGAACTTTTTAATTGGCAATGCCCTGTACTGGTTTGAGCAGTTTCACATTGACGGCCTGCGGGTGGATGCCGTGGCTGCGATGCTGTACCTGGATTATGCCAGACCCAGCGGGGACTGGCTGCCGAACCAGTATGGCGGACGGGAAAATATCGCAGCCATCTCCTTTATCAAGGAATTGAACGAAACCATCTATCGTTACTACCCGAATGCCATGATGATTGCCGAAGAATCCACCGCCTGGCCCATGATGACCAAGCCCGTCTATACCGGCGGCCTTGGCTTTTCACACAAGTGGAATATGGGTTGGATGAACGATTTTTTAAAGTACATTAAAACCGATACCCTCTACCGGAAAAATTTTCAAAACCTCATTACCTTTTCGTTTACCTACGCCTACAGCGAAAATTATGTGCTGGTGCTTTCCCATGATGAAGTGGTGCACGGCAAAAAATCGCTGATTGCCAAAATGCCCGGCGATTACAGACAACAGTTTGCCGGGCTTCGTGCGGCCTACGGCTACTTTTTTGCACATCCGGGCAAAAAACTCCTTTTTATGGGCTGTGAGTTTGGCCAATACATTGAATGGCGCTACCAATACGGGCTGGACTGGCTGCTGCTCGATTACGAACTGCACCGCCAAATGCAGACCTGTGTGCAGGACCTGAACCACCTGGTTCAAACGGAAAAAGCCCTCTACGAAATGGATGTACACCCGGAAGGTTTTGAGTGGATAGACGGCACCGATGCAGAGCACAGCATTCTGTCCTTTGTCCGAAAAGCGGGAGACTGGCGGGATATGGTGGTGGTGGTGTGTAACTTTTCCACCGCAACTTTTGACAGCTACCGCATTGGCGTGCCTTTGAATGCGGAATATGTAGAGATTTTGAACACAGATGACCTAAAATATGGCGGAGGCGGTCATCTGAACAACGGCCTGCTTTCTGTTGATCCGATTCCATGGCAGAAAAAAGCTTTCTCCATGGTGCTCAAAATTGCACCCCTGTCTGTGGTATATTTAAAAATGGTGAAACTGAAGAAATCAAAAAAATTGGTTGGTTCAGGAACGTAAATAAAGTAGAATAAGGCTGATGGTTTAAGAACACAGAATAAAACAGAATAAGGCTGATGGTTCAGGAACGTAAATAAAGTAGAATAAGGCTGATGATTCAGGAACACAGAATAAAACAGAATAAGGCTGCTGGTTCAGGAACACAGAATAAAACAGAATAAGCCAATGCCACAATTTTCCATAATGAAAGGAGTCAATGATGTTAAAAGGAATTCCATCCATACTCAGTCCGGAATTGCTGAAAATTCTGATGGAAATGGGTCACGGCGATGAGATTGTCCTGGGAGACGGCAACTTCCCTGCCGCTTCCATGGCCCAACGTTTGGTTCGCTGCGATGGTCATGGTGTACCGGAGGTTCTGGACGCAATTTTAAAACTTTTCCCGCTGGATCCCTACGTGGCCTGCCCTGCAGCCCTCATGCAGGTGGTTCCCGGAGATACGGTGAAAACGCCTATTTGGGATGTGTACAAAGAAATCCTTCAAAAACATGAGGCAAAAAACAATGGGATAGAAAACATTGAACGCTTTTCTTTTTATGACAGGGCGCAAAAAGCCTATGCCATTGTGGCCACTGGAGAATCAGCTTTGTATGCAAACATTATTTTGAAAAAAGGCGTTGTGACGGCTGAAAAAACATGAGGACCCGGGCTTGGTATCAGAAAATGATGAGCGAAGCAGAGTTGTTGCTGTGAAATCACAGAAGGAATGAAACTTCAGGTTCTTTCACTGTACAAAGTTAAATACAACCAAATTTCACAACATTTTGCAACATTTTACACGCCATCCTGTTAAAATCAGAATTACTGCTTTGTCCACCCGGACAGTTTTTAATCACTACAGCGTGACTTCAATGTTTTTATCAAGTTTTACGGCATTTTTTGAAATCCTGACTTGATGTCAGTTAGCATAAATACAGTGTCACAAAAATTTAAATTCAAAATCACGCTGTTGTGTTAATCACTTTTTTATTTTACTTCTGCTCACCGATGATAACATTATACCCCATAAGGAGACAAACCATGAAAAAAACAAAATTGGGGAACACAGGGTTTTCTGTGTCACCTGTTGGAATAGGCGGACATTACCGTGCCATGGAAGAAGGTCAATACGAGGACAGAACGGCCTACATTGAGGAGGAAGTGGCCCTTCGATGTTCACTTGTTGAAAAGGCCATTGACAGCGGAATCAACTATTTCGACACAACGTGGAAAAATGAAGCGGAGCTGTTTGGCATTGTACTAAAAAAAACCGGTCTGAGAGACAAGGTAGTTGTCAACGGCATGGTGCTCGGCAGTTTCACCGGTTCAGCTGCAACGGGTCTATCATTGGAGGACTACTTTGACAAGTGGCTGAATGTGCGTCTTGCTGCAATGCCGGGTCGTCATTATGATACCTTCATGATCAATGCCATTGAAGAAGGCTACAATGAAGATGGATGTGAACGTCTGGTCCGGTATCTGGAAAAACGTCAAAAAAAAGGTGATTTCAAGGCTTTTGGCTTTTCCTGCCATGACCCCATGCTTGCACGAAAAATTGCCGACAAATTCCCGGAATTTCAGACCATCATGGTTCCGTACAACTTCTTCAACCGCAAGTTCGAAGCTGCTTTTGACCAATCCTATTCTGGCAATGCTGCACTCATTGCAATGAAACCGTTGGTATGGGCGGAGTATGGTGTGCCCTTTTGTGCCTTGAACGAACTAAAAATCTTTGAAGAACTTTTTGGCTTTCCTCCGGAACCGGCTATTGCCACACTGGCATACCGGTTTATCCTGAACAATCCGCAGATAACAACGGTTATCAGTGCTGTTAATTCCGAAGCTGAACTGTTGGGATTGATTTCTGCGGGAGAGGGAACGATTACGACATCCGACATCACCCTCCTAAATCAATACAAGGACGCACAGGAGCGTTACGACCGAATACCATTGTTCCTATCTGCTATGGAAACAGACAATCTCAGGAAGAACTTTTTCGGGGTCTCCCATTTATCCCGTGTTTTGGGCATTGATATGCCGGATATTTCTTTGAATGCGGGAGATGCCAGAGAAAAAATTCTTGCACACGGCAAGAAGCTCAAGGTGATCATCAAAGAACGAAAACTTCTGAATTAGGAGTTGCCCTATGCAAACAGGAAAACAAGCTGTCACAGCTGCCATTGAATTTATGAAACCGGACCGATTGCCCGTTATTTTTGACAGTCTGGGTATCAGTGATGTGAAATGAAGAATTCTTTAACCCGCTTATTAAAGAGGAGTTGTTGCAGTGAAATCAAACATATCATACAAACAGTCATATTAACCAGACAGGTACAATCCAGTTTTTTGCATCTAGCGGCAGCAGGTCATTGGCCATACAAACAACGGCTCCTGACCCGATATTTGTTTTTGTTCCTGCCAATTCACCGAATTTTTCCGGTTCTGTGACCGGTGCAATAACATTGAAATTTTTGATTGCCTCTTTGCCTGGAGAAGCCGATTTTTTGATCTCCAGCGGATACAGTGTGCCATTTTCAAAGAGCAAAAGGTCAATCTCACGTTTATCCTTGTCTCTGTAGTAATAGATAGACGGCTCTTTACCCGCATTTAGATAACTTTTGTAAACCTCTGAAAAAACATAGCTTTCGAAGAACGATCCTGACATTGCACCCGTCTCAAGGGTTTCCGGGCTTTGCCATTTTAACAGGTATGCACAAAGACCAGTATCAAGGAAGTGTAAAAGGGGCATTTTTGTCACTCTCTTTAAGACATTGTTGTGGTAGGGCTGTACCAGTGCAACCACAAAAGAGGAAACCAGGACGGAAAGCCATTTTTTTGCTGTCGGTGCACTAATACCGCTTTCACTGGCAAGTTCTTCATATAGAATCGGCTTGGCGGTACGGGCGGCCACGACCGTCATAAATCTAAAAAAAGCCATTTCATCCGCCACCTGTGTCAAATCCTTGATATCCCTTTTTAGATAAGTGTCGATATATGATCGATAATACACCTCGAGATTAACGCTGTCTTTTTGATACAATCGTGGCATTGATCCTCTATGGATTCGCTCATAAATCGTGTTCAGACCCATTCGGTTTGTCTCTTGCAGCCTTGCCATCAATGACTCAGGATCTATAACAAATGGATGAGAAGGAAAGCCCTGTATTTCGCTATTCGATAAACCAAGCAAATTTACAATGCCAACACGCCCGGCCAGTGTTTCACTGACAGCCTTCATCATCACAAAAGATTGTGAACCTGTAATCCAAAAATCACCATTCTTCCGAGATTTGTCCACTGACATCTTTATATAAGGTAACAATTCAGTAGCGTACTGTATTTCATCGATCATAACGGGTGGTGCGTAACGCTGCAGGAATAAAGCCGGATCCGTTTTAGCCAAATAACGAATATCCGGATCATCCAAGGTAACAAACTTGCGATCCGCTTTTGCGAGGTGTTCAAGTAAGGTGGTTTTTCCAACCTGCCTTGGTCCGGTAAGCAACAAAACAGGAAAAGTCGCTGTTGTTTCTTGAATGGTCTCTTCTATTGCGCGCTTGATATACATTTTGTCTCCTATCAATAATCCTAGTGTAGTGTCTTGACGACATTTAGCTAAATTTATCCTTATATACAAAGTTTACCACATACAACTCAATAACATGATCTGAAAATATAGTTATTATGCTAAATATGAACCAGACAGTACACTAGTGTAGTGTATCGTTGATATTTAGATTTGTGTGCTTTTTAATTTCCTTCACATGGGTTTATGTGTGAAGCTTCACCTAATGCTGTCGTTTTTCAATAACTTATATGTCGGTGATACACTACACTAGTCCGACAAAAACCCGTCTATGCTAAAATATGATTTTAGTATAGACGGGTTTTTGTTAATTTTCAAGGGATTATTTATAGGGTCAGTGGAAAGTTTTCTTGTACCATGTGGTACCCCTGCGCCAACATAAAACATGTCACCCGCTTTGACGGGTATTTTGTGCAGCAGGTTGTCAATTGCCGCAATATCCCCGGCATTGTACAGAGCTTCAAACTTCTCGCCCGAAATACCTTCTTTAAAACCAAGAAGTACATAGGGTGGTTCAGCAGTATCGTCGCGTGTCGAAAGGACATACCAGCTTTCTTCCTTGCCAAAATCCGAGTTCCACAGCCGTTTGGCTGTCTTCCGATCCGGATGACATTGAAAACCAAGCTGTTTTTCCGCATCCAGCAGTTTCAACAGCACAGAAGTGTCCGTACCGCAGCGGTTCACGTGCTTCTGCCCAAGCATGGCTACGGGATCCATATCAATCAAATCTTTCAAAAACGGCGTTTCACCATTATCCAACTTTGCTTTTGCCTGACCACGGCGCTCACCCGGGAATTGCTCATGGTCGTTGCAAAGGGTGGTGGAGCCAACCCAGGCTTCCGGGCTGTTGTCGTCTATGGGATTGGGCCGATTCCGAAACTTATCCATTTCACGGCCACCAGGGTACCTTCTAAAATGCTTGTTTTGTTCCAAAAGGATGGGTCTGTTTGCGAAGTTGTCCAATGCTTTTCCTCCGGATGTCTTCGTTTTTTTGTATTCGCGCAAGAGCATACATCTTTTTTATACACGGCAATCCGTCAATGGCTTGCTTTTTGGAGCTGGTTGGTGCACCCTTAATTTGTACAATCAATAGATTAACACATTTCGATGCCAAGTTCCTATTCTTAAATAACAAGTTGTTCGACACACCCTATAAAAACATAAGGCAATTCGCAGAAAAATAAATTTTAATTTGAAAAACCCCGAATACTTAAGTATCCAGGGTTTTTAAACTGTTTTATGCAACTTGATAAAAATACTCCATAACCTTTACTGTTCTTTTACTTTTATCTCATCCATAATTATTATCTTTTATAAATCTATTTATATTTAGATTGAGTTGATTTAATATTCTGTTTTCTGAAAATTGATAATCCAGTACCGACAAGTATTAGAACCATGCCTGCAAGGACAAATAACCACGTGTGATTTGGTTCACCGGTTCTAGGCAATACTGCTTCTGTAGTTATTGCTCCCACAGTCGTTACGCCTTGAACCTCAATCGATGTCGGTGTCGGCGTCGGCGTCGGCGTCGGTGTTGGTGTCGGTGTCGGTGTTGGTGTCGGTGTCGGTGTCGGTGTCGGTGTCGGTGTCGGTGTCGGTGTCGGTGCGACTACCAACGGGGCTATGACCTCACAAATTCCGTTTGTGATGGTATTGCTATCCAACGTGACCGCACCATTCCGTGCCAAAAGTTGACCTTGTATGAACGCACCGGTGTTGGCGGTAATGGATGTTATTGCAAGAATATGACCAACGAATATGGAATTCACCCCAAGTGTTGCTGATGATCCGACACTCCAGAAGGTTCGGCAGAACCGTGCACTGTTTATAAGAACAACCTTGCTGTCCGGAGCTGTGATGAGCGTCGAGGCTGACTTGAATACGAATACGCCATCTGGATCGCCTTGAGCGTCCAAAGTGACGGTACCGGTTATCTGGAATGTGCCATCGGCAGTGTCATAGATGCCGGGAGTTAGAATTGTTCCTCCAAGCTCTGTCGGTATGCGTGTAGCGGGCAGTCTGCCCACAGCATCGTCATACGCGGTCACCAAATCGTTCTTCGCCGTTATCGCCGCGGTATCGGCTAAATGTACTGTTCCACTGATCGTTGCGCTTCCCTGCCCGGTAAATACCGTCCCCGGATACAAACCGACATCCCCACCTGCCTACGTAGCTTGTCGTTGAAGAAGTGAATGCCTGGCGTGCAGCCTGACATGCCGCCCAACTCATGGTAAGGCTTTCGCGACATAAAAGCTACTTCATATAAATTTCATCATTCTAGCCGAGGGAATTTACACACTAATTTGGACTTGACTCAGATGATATCATGCATGATCAGTAAGCAGCATGGAAAAGCAGCATCACATGTTCTCAAATCTGGATGGGTTTATTCATAAGCGTATATCTCTTGATTCCTATTCAACGCGATAATACAAAGCTGAAATTACATTTTTTCGAAGCGCAGTCATGTCAAATGCAATCAGCATTGCTGCACCTGTTGTGCCTGCAAGGTATTGCATTTTTCCCGATTAGGTGTAAACTTAATTTGTACATTCAATGTATTAATACTTTCTTTGCATTTTTCCCTGATATATGCAAAGAAAATAATATAAGATTGGCAACGGCTGTTCCACTGGAGGTCTATCATGACAAACCGTATTGATGCATTCAAAAAGCACATTCAGGATCTCGGTGACGCCGGTGTCCGTAAAACAACTTTTTACCCGCTCTTAGGAGAATCGTTGGCACAAACGCCGGGTGAACCCAGAGCGGTTCGGCGTGCCAAAGCCTTTGTCTATCTGATGGATCATGTAAATCAGGTTGTCCTGCCCCATGAATTGGTGGCCGGGTCTATTCTTGGGATGTGGCCGCTGGATGAAAAACCGCTTTCATACGAAGAACTTTTGGCTTCTGCGGATGAAGCGGTGCAGAAGTACATCGATGTGAAAACAGGCAAGGACACAACAGAAGAAACTCGTATTGCGGTTGGCTTCAAAAAGGGAACCAGTGCCGGTCAGGCACGGTGGGCGCTCATGGCACGCGATCATTATGATACCAATGCCACGTTTGCCGATATGCAAAGCATCATCCATACCCTGGAAGACAAGTATAAGGATGAACCCGCCGTTGAAAAATTCGAAATTGGCCGTGTCATTGAACGCAGATTGGAATATACCTATGATGAAGCAACCATGCGCCTTTTGGCCGACCTGCCATGGGAAGCAGCCAACCACCTCGATTTGAATTACGGCAAAGTTGTGCAACTCGGTTTCGGCGGCATTCTTGAAGAAATTGATACCTTCGCCTCCAAAGCAGGTCCGGAAAAAGCCGAATTCTACGCAACAACGCGCATGACCGTAGAAGCGGCCATTCGTTTTATTGAACGTTATGCTGACACACTGACTAAAGAGAGCCAAACCGAAGAAGCACGCCGTGCTTTGGAATTACTGGAAATGGCAGAAATCTGCCGGAAAATTGCTTCCGGAAAACCGGAAAGCTTTCGCGAAGCCTTGCAGCTGGTCTGGATGACACACCTCATTGGCAATCTCGGCGGCGGTTCTGCCATGTCCTTCGCACGCTTTGACCAGTATCTGCGCACATCTTATGAAACGGATATTGCCAACAGGACACTGACACACGCGCAGGCCAACGAACTCCTCGCCTGCATGTTCCTGAAAGTGAACGAACCCAAACAACGGACAGTGCAGAGCATGTGTATCGGCGGTGTTCAACCGGATGGCATCGAGGGCACCAGCGATTTGACGAAGTGCTGTATTGAAACCTGCCGTTACCTGAAACTGCCTTATCCGAACATGGCCGTGCGCTATCACGATGAACTGAGCCCGGAATGGCTGTTGGATGAAGCTGTGAAAACAATACAGGTTGGCTTTGGCATGCCCATGATACTCAACGATCGTGTCTGGGTAGACAACCTTACCAGCATCGGCTACAAACCGGAAGACGCCCGCGAATACTATAACATGGGCTGCGTAGAGACTTTAATTCAGGGAAAACAATCCAACTGGATTGGTTCCGGCGGCATTAATTTTATTCATTTGCTGCTGGAAGTCCTCGAAGAAACTAAGGCTGGAAAACACAGTTTTTCCGATTTCGAATCCTTTTTAGATTACTATGTGGAAAGAGAAGTGGCAGCACTCGACGATACGCATTTGAACGGTGCCAGGCAGTACGAACGTATCCAGGAAAAGAATTGTGATCCTTTTGCTTCCGCTCTCATTGAAGGCTGTGTTGAAAAAGGTTTGGAT
>JBBRWP010000047.1:0-17208 GCA_038249175.1 Acetivibrionales bacterium | reverse complement strand
GCCGCCGGTGTTTTTTCTTTACCCGCGTCAACAGCCCCCAATGCGCTTGCGGGTGCTCCTTGATAAAATGCCTCAGGATGCCCCAGCTTCAGAGAAGGCTTTGGAAGGGTAATCTTGAAGATTCTCAAATGAAGAGAAGGCTTTGGAAGGGTAATCTTGTCAATTCTCAGCTTCAGAGAAGGCTTTGGAAGGATATTCTTGTCAATTCTCAGATTCAGAGAAGGCTTTGGAAGGGTATTCTTGTCAATTCTCAAATGAAGAGAAAACTTTGGAAGGATATTCTTGTCAATTCTCAGATGCAGAGAAGGCTTTCGGGATGTTATAATTGACAGGAAGTTGAAAGTCAGCTTAAAATAATGAAAACAAACACATTGCGTTGTTTTATGCTTTTTTAGGAGGAACCTGGATGAAAGTTTGTAAATTCGGCGGTACGTCCATGGCCAATGCCGAACAAGTGAAAAAGGCCTGCGATATTATCGTTTCTGATCCAGAACGACGTATTATGGTGGTTTCTGCACCGGGAAAACGTTTTGATGCGGATACGAAAATAACGGATATGCTTATCGACTGTGCAGATAAATACTTAAAAAACAAAGAATATGAGACTATTTTAGCGGCCATTATTGACCGCTATGCGGAGATTGCACGGGATTTGGATTTAGATAAGGATGTTATCCGGGACATTGAAAATAATATTCGTACGCGTATCTTAATCGGCTATGATTCTGATGAAAAATTTATGGATCGGATGAAAGCTGCTGGAGAGGACAATGCTGCAAGATTGGTGGCACACTACCTGCGTAAAACCGGTCATAAAGCACATTATGTAAATCCGAAAGATGCCGGCTTGTTTTTAAGTGATGAATACGGCAATGCCCGTGTACTGCCGCAATCCTATAAAAATTTAATAAAACTAAAGGACATGGAAGGCATTGTTGTTTTCCCGGGATTCTTTGGCTATTCCTTGTCTGGAGACGTTGTCACCTTTTCCCGCGGGGGTTCCGATATTACCGGATCCATTTTAGCAGCAGCTTTAGAAGTGGCCGTTTATGAGAATTTCACAGATGTGGATTCTGTTTTTGTAGCCAACCCGAGGCTCATTCAAAACCCGGCACCTATTTCAGAGCTGACCTACAGGGAAATGCGCGAGCTTTCTTATGCTGGTTTTTCTGTGCTGCATGAAGAAACATTGGAACCGGTGTTTCAGCGCGGCATTCCGGTGAACATTCGCAACACGAACAATTTGAGTGCACCAGGAACCCTCATTTCGCCGGTACGAACCGTGCCAATGAATGTGCCGCTGTCTGGCATTGCCGGTGCAAAGGGCTTTTGCACTATCAATATCAATAAATATATGATGAACCGTGAAATTGGTTTCGTGCGAAAAGTGCTGCAAATACTGGAAGAGGAGTTTGTACCGTTTGAACACATGCCCTCTGGCATTGATGACATATCGGTCATTGTACGTACGCAGTATTTGGATGACGGCAAGAAAAGCCGCATTATGGAACGTGTTTCTAAAGAATTGCGTGTAGACAGCATATCCTTTGAATACAATTTGGCACTGGTGATGGTTGTTGGTGAAGGTATGAAGCAGCATGTTGGCGTTACCACGCGTGTTACAAAAGCACTGGCGCAAAACGGCATCAATATACAAATGATTAACCAGGGTTCGTCAGAGGTCAGCATTATGTTTGGCGTCAATGAATCTGATGTTGATCGTGCGGTTATTTCTATTTATCAAGAGTTCTTCGGAACTGAGCAAAAATGATGACAAATGAATTGTCGTTGTAATTGCTTATTCGCTGTCGATACCATGGGCGGGTAGGAAGTTTTCGAAATGAATCAATAGCAGCATATTGACACTTGTTACGTTTGGAGATTCAGCTATCGACATCTTGGACAGTCAGGAGTTGTTTTGAAAAAACTGGAACGCTGGAAACTGAACCTGTACAGTATTTGGTTTACGCAGATTTTATCCATTATGAGTTTTAATCTGGGTATGCCTTTTATGGTTTACTATATTCAGGAATTGGGCGTTCATGATCCTTCACAGATTAAGTTACTGGCCGGCATTCTCAGTGCCGGTCCTGCCTTATCCCTGGGCATAATGGCACCGGTATGGGGGAGACTGGCTGATAAATTTGGCAAAAAACTGATGATGATTCGAGCAGTTACTTTTGGCGGCATTGTGATGTTGGCTTTGGGCCTTTCCACACACGTATGGCAGCTTGTTGTACTCCGTTTACTGCAAGGCGTTTTTACCGGTACCGTCACCGCCGCTGCAGCCCTTGTTGCATCCACTGTTCCGGAAAACCGTCTGGGTTATTCTCTGGGGTTTTTAGCTTCATCAACAGCGATTGGCAGCTCCGTTGGTCCGACACTGGGTGGACTGATGGCCGAGTGGTTGGGTTATCGTTACAGTTTTATCATTGGTTCCGGCATCATGTTTTCCAGTCTACTCATTGTTGTTTTTGTTATTCAAGACAGCAATGAGACATCACAGTCGCTGCAAATGCTGAAAAATGCCCATCCTCTGCAAAAACTCTGGCAAAAAATTCAGATGCGGCCATTTGTTATTGTTTTCAATAAAGGAAAACACACACAGACAGGCAGTGCTGCAGAAAAGTTGGCAACTTCTGAAAAGAAGACGGCTACGATGGCAGAACCGGGTAATGTCATGGAAACAACAACTACACTAGCGTCGGTGGACACAACAAAAACGGCTGTAGTGACAGAAGAATCAGGTAGTGAGCAACAGACTTTGACAACAGAAACGGCTGTAGTGACAGATGCATCAGGAAGTGAGCATCAGACTTTGACAACAAAAACGGCTGTAGTGATAGAAGAATCAGGAAGTGAGCATCAGACTTTGACAACAGAAACGGCTGGGAAACAGCAGAAAACCCCCAGCTTTGTCCGCAGCCGCTGGTTTGTTTCTGCCATGCTTATGTTGTTGGTACTGCGCTTTTCCACCTCTATTTTCGGACCCTACATGCCCATCCTCATTCAGGAAAAAATGAACACACTCGAAGGTGCTGCCGGTACAACCGGTCTTGTGAATGGCTTTATCAGCCTGATGCTGGCGTTTTCCGGTTTGTTCCTGGGCCGTTTAGCGGATAAATACAACCGGACAACGTTATTGCGTATTTACGCTTTTGTTGGATTTTTATTGGCCATCCCGCTGTTCTTTGCGGGACCCATTTGGGTGGTTGCACTCAATTATGGCATTATGATGTTTTTTGTGGGCGGTATTGAACCGGTTTTGATGGGTGCCACCACCAGCCGCATCAACCGAGACCAACGCGGCACACTCTACGGTCTCACGACTTTGGTCGGCAGCATCGGCTGGGGATTATCGCCCATGTTGGGTGGATTTCTCTCCATACAATTTTCATTAACTGCCGTATTAATAGCCGTGCCGGCCTTCCTCTTTGTAGAATTTATCTTGGCTTCCACTGTTGGGAAGAATCTTTCAAAAAAAGTACATGAAAATGAAACTGTTTCTTGTTAACCAAAATGAATCTAAGAAATTGCGTCATTTTAATGCACAATATTAACTGAATGAAAAAACAGACGACCAATCATGGATACAATCATGAAAAACCAATTTCAAGCAACTGTAATGACCGAATAAGTGATAAGCCGTTTCTAGAAATGAAATTGGTGGGAATATACAAATAAATACACGCATACAATTATTATGGAAACAATGAAAAATATTTAATTTCATGGAAGGAACCCTATGGAGAAGAAACCGTTTCATGTCTGTACCGTTGAAGAAACAATGGAAATGACAGGCTCTACTAAGGAAGGCCTTTCAATGGCCAGTGTTGCAAGTAAACGCCAGCAGTTTGGCGCCAACAAACTGGAAGAAGGCAAGAAAAAGACGCTGTTGATGCGCTTGCTGGAGCAATTTGCATCAGTGATGATTATCATCCTGGTTGTGGCCGCCGTCATTTCCATCTTCATGGGAGAAGTTGCCGATGCTTCCATTATTTTGGGCGTGGTAATTTTGAACGCTGTGATGGGGGTGATGCAGGAAGCCCGTGCAGAAAAAGCCCTGGATGCATTGAAAAAAATGTCTGCACCCTTCGTGCGTGTCAAGCGAGACGGACAAACAGAAGAGATTAAGACCGAAGACCTGGTGCCGGGAGATTATGTGCTTTTAGATGCCGGGGACATTGTTCCGGCAGACCTGCGTCTTATAGAATCGGCCTCTATGAAGGTTGAGGAAGCTGCCCTCACCGGTGAATCGGTGCCTGTTGACAAAAAAACCTTACCCTTGGAAAAAGTTGATGCTGTTTTGGGAGACAGAACCAATATGGCTTATGCTTCCTGCAGCGTCACCTATGGCCGTGGTGCAGGTATTGTAGTGGCCATAGGCATGAACACAGAAGTTGGGAAAATTGCCGGCCACCTGGCTGAAACCGGGTCAACAACTACACCTCTGCAGCGTAAGCTGGCAGAACTGGGGAAGGTGCTGACTTTCGGTATTTTAGCTCTGGCGGCCGTCATCTTTGCGGTAGGGCTACTGAATAAACGCGAAGTTTTTGAAATGTTCTTAACTGCGGTCAGTTTGGCAGTTGCTGCCATTCCGGAAGGATTACCAGCGGTTGTGACCATTGTATTAGCCCTGGGCGTACAAAAAATGGCCAAAAAGAACGCCATTATCCGCAAGCTTTCCGCTGTCGAAACACTGGGTAGTACACAGATAATCTGTTCTGATAAAACCGGCACACTAACACAGAACAAAATGACTGTTAAAAAAATCTATTTGCTGGGTGAACTGCACACAGCAGAGGATTTTACCGTGACCGGGGACGACGGCGCACTGATGTTGGACGGTATGGTGCTTTGTAACGATTCCAGGGCCACAAAAGATGAAAACGGGGTGGCCTCATGGCTGGGAGACCCGACAGAAACCGCGTTGGTCGTTTTTGCCGCAGATAAAGCGGTGTATAAAACAGAGCGGGAGAAGTTGCATGGCCGGGTTTCAGAGATACCCTTTGATTCAGACCGCAAACTGATGACCACCTTTCATCCATACAAGGGAAAATTTATCGCAATGACCAAAGGCGCACCGGATGAACTTATTGCCCTTTGCACAGAAGTGCAGGCTGGCAATGCGGTTCACCCGGCCGATGAAACGGTGAAAAAGAAAATATTGGGAGCCAACCAGGAGATGGCAAAAAACGCTTTGCGCGTCCTGGCAGTGGCCTATAAATTTTACGATAGGGTACCGGATGAACCAACGCCGGAGGCCTGCGAACAGACGCTTTGCTTTGTCGGTTTGGTGGGCATGATAGACCCGCCACGACCGGAAGTGGTTTTGGCAGTACAAACCTGTCATGCCGCCGGGATTCGCCCCATTATGATTACAGGGGATCACAGAGACACAGCAGCAGCCATAGCACGAGAAATTGGTATTTTACCGCCACTTGAAAAAGGGGCATCGGATGCTGAAATTAGCGTTGGCGCTGATGCTAAAGGTACCACAAAAAGCACAAACGTTAGCGCCAGTGGTAAAGCCACAGGAAACACTGCTGCAAGCACACCCCAGGCATATAAAACCGGCATTATCACCGGTGCCGAGCTCTCGGAGATTCCGGATGATATTTTTGAGCGAACCGTGGCAGATTATTCTGTCTATGCACGGGTATCTCCGGAACACAAGGTCCGTATTGTGAAGGCCTGGAAAAAAACCGGAAAAGTGGTCGCCATGACGGGTGACGGCGTGAATGATGCGCCTGCGCTTAAGGCGTCAGATATTGGCGTCGGCATGGGCATTACCGGTACAGAAGTTTCCAAAGGGGTTTCTGACATGGTGTTGTCGGATGACAACTTTGCCACCATTGTGGTGGCTGTGGAAGAGGGACGCAAGGTCTATGGCAACATTCAAAAGGCCATACAGTTCTTACTGTCTTCGAACCTAGGAGAGGTTGTCACCCTATTCCTGGCAACGCTCTTTAACTGGCGCATTTTGTTTCCTATCCATATTTTATGGGTGAACCTGGTCACAGATACCCTGCCAGCCCTGGCCTTGGGTACGGAACCGTCGCACCGTGGTGTGATGGAGCAAGCGCCCAGAGACCCGAAAGAGAGTTTTTTTGCCGGCGGTGTGGGTGGCAGTATTTTGTATCAGGGGCTCATTGAGGGATTGTTAACCTTACTGGCTTTCTTTGTCGGGAAAACATGGTCTGCAGAAACAGGAACCACCATGGCCTTTGCTGCATTGGCTCTGATTCAACTGGCCCATTCCATGAATGCCCGCTCCGCAACGGAATCCATTTTCACAATTGGTGTCCTTAAAAACAAAAAGCTATTGTGGGCCATACTCATTGCCGCCCTTCTACAAGTATCTGTCATTGCTATTCCCGGTCTGAACACCATCTTCCGTGTCGTCCATTTAAGCATTCTGCAATGGCTTATTGTTACCGGCATATCCATCGCCATTATCCCTATTGTAGAGACGGTCAAAGTGTTTTTGCGGCTGAGGGTAAAAGCGAAAGCAAAAACCCATGCGCGTCCGGGCGTTGAAATATGATATATTGTATACCATGAAATGACGGTAGTACGGAAGCAGGTGTGGTTATGGGTTTGAATCAGAAGAATGGGTATACGGAAAAAACGCTTCATGTGTCTGTTTCAGGTTTAGAATATGACATTCGAATCAAAGACGGACTTTTACAGGAGATACCCAACCTGCTTTTAGAAAAATACACAAACAGGAAAATTGCCCTCTGCTGTGACAGCAACGTGCGTACCCTTTTTGGAGATGCATTGTTGCTATCCCTTCAAAATGCAGGGTTTCAGACTTTTCTTGTTTCATATTCTGCAGGAGAAACTTTCAAAACGTTGGAAACGTTGTCCCATATATACGGTCAATTGGCAGAAAAGCAATTCTCCCGCAGCGATTTACTGCTTGCCTTTGGGGGCGGCGTTACCGGCGATATGGCCGGTTTGGCCGCCGCCACCTTTTTGCGTGGTACGGCGTTCATACAAATACCAACAACTCTCCTGGCCATGGTGGATAGCAGCATCGGCGGCAAACTGGCCGTAGACCTGCCGCAGGGCAAGAACCTGGTCGGTGCTTTCTATCAACCCAAAGCTGTTTATACAGATCCGCAATTGTTAGCGAGCCTGAACGATGCCCATTTTTTCAATGGCATGGCAGAGTTGATTAAACATGGGTTCATCTTTGATGCGGGTTTGGTGCAGCGTATACAGGAAACGGTTTTGATTGATCGGAAGATTGATTCTGATGCCAGCACAAAAACAGGAATATCAACAATTCCTGAGACAGATCTTCAACACCAAAATACAGATATAAGCGTATCCCGTAAAGAAGCTTTTCTTCATGCTGGCATCGATGTAATAAGCGATGTAAACGCATCATCGGCAGATAGAAATAACTTGATGCCAAACATGTCGTCGCTGATTGCCGAAAGCTGCAATCTGAAGCGCATTGTCGTTGAAAAGGACGAAAAAGACGAGGGGCCGCGTCAACTGCTGAACTTTGGCCATACATTGGGTCATGCGATAGAAAAAGTCACGGGTTTTGGGGATATCCTGCACGGCGAAGCCATTGCCATTGGTATGTCGGTCTTCACCCACCTCTCTGAATCCCTTGGATGGACAGAAGAAGGCACAGCCGCTATCGTCGATCAATGCCTGACAGCCCTGCACCTGCCCATCACATTTCCGAAAATTTCAGTACCGGAGGTCGTAAAAACAATTTCATCAGATAAAAAAGTTCGTTCCGGCTACATTACCATTGTCACACTGGATAAAATAGGATTGGGGAGATTGCGTACCATGTCAGTTATGGAATTGGAGGATGTGCTTTATGGCTACTTACACGGTTGAACCGGGCAAGCTCTCAGGAACACTCATGGTTCCGCCTTCCAAAAGCCTGGCCCATCGGGCATTGCTTATCGCTTCATTGGCAGAAGGCGAGAGTGTTATTGACAACATTATACTCTCAGATGACATCAAGGCCACCTTAAATGCCATGACCGCGCTGGGCATTCAAACGATGGTTGATGACAGCAGACGCTATATCGGTCGCAAAAAAGTGAGAATCTTTGGCAGTGAAACCCTGAAACCTGTCAGTACAACCATCAACTGTCATGAGTCCGGCTCTACCGCACGGTTCATCATTCCAATCTCCCGTTTATGTGCGAAACCCATCACAGTAACCGGTTCTGGCGGTTTGTTGGAAAGACCGTTTGCACTCTATCATGATTTGTTGACGGACAAAGGAGTTAGCATTTCCGATAACGATGGTAAATTGCCCATGACGCTCAAGGGAAAACTAAAACCCGGTACTTTTCGCTTAAGAGGAGACGTCAGTTCTCAATTCATATCCGGTTTATTGTATGTGTTGCCGTTACTGGATGGGGATTCTGTCATTGAAATTCTCGGACCCTTGGAATCGGCGCCTTATGTAGAAATGACGATAGATATGTTGCGAAATTTTGGCATATTTTGCATAGAAATGCTTACCTTTACAGACAGTCAATCTACAGATGACATTGAAGATAGTGATGAAAATGGCATTGAAGATAGTGATGAAAATGGCACTGAAGATAGTGATGAAAATGGCACTGAAGATGGTGATGAAAATGGCACTGAATATAGTGATGAAAATGGCACTGAAGATGGTGATAAAAATGGCACCGAAAAGAGCAAAAATAAGATTGGTGCAAAAATATATGTCAATGGCAACCAGCATTACACGCGATTTGAGTATGATGTTGAAGGGGACTGGTCTCAAGCCGCTTTTTGGATTGTTGCCGGAAGTCTGGGGAATAACATAACACTTGATGGGTTGCGTTTGAACACGATGCAGGGAGATCGCATCATTCTTGACTTCATGCAAAAAATGGGGACTCATATGCGTATCGATGAGACGCAACTACATATTTTTGGAGGAAAAAACACATATTTATGCAATAAGGCTTTCGATCATGATATGGAAGAAGATAAACCTGCGCTTGCAATGGCAGAGGGTTGTGGTGCGAAAGAATGCAAGGTTGGCGGTGTTGGACTGAAAGGAATAACAATGGATGTGTCACAGTGTCCGGATTTGGTCCCTGCCCTGGCCGTGGCCGCGGCTTATGCCAACGGGCCTAGCCATATTGTCAACGCAGCCCGGTTACGGATCAAAGAGTCGGACCGCCTGACGGCCATACGGACACAACTGGAAATTCTGGGGGCAGAGGTGACCGAAAAGCCGGATGGACTGATACTTTCAGGCAATGGTCATAAAGAAAGCGGTCAGCTGAATGGTGGTCGGGTGTCGAGTTGTCAGGATCACCGCATTGTGATGTCCTGCGCTATTGCCGCTTCTCGTGCTGCCAGCCCTATTACAATTGACGGGGTGGAAGCAGTGAATAAATCATACCCGGGTTTTTGGGAAGATTTTAAGAAATTGGGCGGCCTGTTTCACGACATTGATGTTGGAAAATAAGACTGAACATGGATATTAACAGAACGTCTGGGGGATATATTCTGAAAATGCGCAGCATTTTCAGCAGGTTCTGTGCGAACTCGCCGAGGACAAGTTTTATGTCTACTTGAAGAGAAAGGAATGGATACAATCTGAAAATGCGCAGCATTTTCAGCAGGTTCTGTGACTGTATGAAGAGAAAGGATTGGCTATAAACATGGGAAGCATATGGGGAAATAATATCAAAATATCTGTCTTCGGTGAATCGCATGGCAACGGCATTGGCGTTGTTCTGGATGGATTTCCTGCTGGTTTTGAATTAGATATGGAAGCCATTACACGTGAAATGGCCCGCAGAAGACCGGGCACCGGCAAACACACCACCACACGGTCTGAAGCGGATAACGTAGAAATTTTAAGTGGCGTCTACCTTGGCAAAACGACCGGTGCACCGCTTTGCGGCATTATTCGCAATACCGACACCAAGTCTGCCGACTACGCCGATTTGCAAACGTTGCCCAGACCCGGCCATGCTGATTTTACAGCAAAGGTGCGCTATGGAGGTTTCAATGACCCGCGCGGTGGCGGCCACTTTTCAGGAAGGCTGACGGCGCCCATCGTTTTTGCGGGGGAGATATGCCGCCAGTTTTTAGAAACCCAAGGAATTACCATCGGTTCACACCTGCAGTCCATTGCGGACATTATTGATTGTCCGTTTGATCCGTGCAATGTGGATGAAATGGCCCTGGATACCTTACGAACCATGACAGTGCCTGTGAATGACCGCTCCTGTGCAAAAGAAATGCTGGATGTCGTGGAAGATGCACGCGTGGCCATGAATTCGGTGGGTGGTGTTGTAGAAACAGCCATTATCGGCATGTTGCCAGGCACTGGCTCACCCATGTTTATGAACGTGGAAGCACGCCTTTCTTCTATGCTGTTCTCCATTCCGGCCATTAAGGGCGTGGAATTCGGTGACGGCTTCGCACTTTCTCGTATGACAGGATTAGAAGCCAACGACCCTTTATATATGAAAGACGGACAGGTAAAAACCAGAACAAACCACAACGGCGGCATTAATGGTGGCATTACGAATGGGATGCCCATTGTTTACCGGGTGGTCATAAAGCCCACGTCTTCCATCTTCCTGGAACAGGACACAGTAAACCTGCAAACAGGAGAGGATGCCAAACTGTCTGTAAAAGGACGTCACGATCCCTGCATTGCCATTCGCGCGGTCCCGGTGCTCGATGCCGCTGCCGCCATTGTGATGATGGATTTGCTGTTGGATTGAAAGAAAAGGAGTCACCATGGAAGAACTTGTCAAAGCCCTGCTGGATGAACTGCGCAGCCGCATTGATGCCATCGATCATCACATGGTACATCTTTTGGAAGAACGTATGCAGGTTGTCACACGCATCTCTGAAATCAAAGCCAAACATGAAATTGCTGTACTGGATGCCGGGCGGGAAAAGATTGTTTTGGAAAATATTCGCCATGCTATCAAAGATGAAACCTATGAGTCCTACCTGCTGGAAGTATTTCAAGGCATTATGGCCGCATCCCGCGCCTATCAGCAACAAAGAATATCTGAGCAGTGTGGAGATGCTTTTTCCAGAATTCCTGCCAAACAGATCAAAAAATTCTGCCTCCTCGGTGAAAAGCTTTCTCACAGCAGAAGTCCGGAAATCCACGAAACCTGGTTTGCGCACTACAGCATACCGGGAACGTATACTTTGCTGGAAAAAAAGCGAGAAGAACTGCCAGGCGTTATTCCACAACTGCAAAAGGAAGGGTATGTGGGGCTGAACGTCACCATCCCCTATAAAACCGATATCATGCACTATGTGGATGAATTAACGCCCGAAGCGCAGAACATCGGTGCAGTGAATACGATTTCTTTACAAGGAAAAGTTGTTGGACATAACACCGATTATGCCGGTTTTGGTCATTTGGTGGACAGCCTCCATCTGCAAAAACCGGTAAAAACTGCTGCTGTACTTGGGACAGGCGGATCTTCAAGGGCGGTTATTTCATGGCTGCTGGACCATGGCGTGGAAGTACTAACTTTGGTATCACGTGATCCTGAAGAAGCGTCACTCAAATGGCTCGGCCTGCATACAGTTGGCTACGACACCTTCACTTGTGAAGGGATCGACTTGCTGGTGAACACAACACCGGTCGGTATGTTCCCCAAAGAAGATGCCTGTCCCATATCACAGGAACAGCTGCAAGGTGCCGGTGCCGTGTTGGATTTAATATATAACCCGATACAGACGCGCTTGCTGCGTATGGCCGACCATATGCAAATACCTTCCCAAAACGGGCTTTTAATGCTGGTGGCCCAAGCACTGGAAGCGCAGGCATTCTGGCTGAAAATACCGTACCGGGACGCAGACACGCAGTTTATTATGAAATCGATGTTGCATAGGGGATAACTTTGAAAATGCGCAGCATTTTCAGCAAGTTTTGTGCGAACGCAATGAGGACGCATGGGGTATAGACATGAACATTGTTCTGATTGGTGTGATGGGCTGTGGAAAAACTACCATTGGGTGTTTGCTGGCCAAACGGCTAAAGATGCAGTTTGTGGATGTCGATGCTGAGATAGCAAGGACACACGGTGTCATCAATGATATTTTTCAAAACCATGGGGAGGCGTATTTTCGTGATATTGAATCCAGCATGGCTGCTGCCATTGCCAATGAAGACGGGCAGGTTGTTTCCACCGGCGGCGGTATTGTGATACGGCCGGAGAATCTGGCCACCTTTCGAAAAAATGGTGCATTCATTCTTTTTCTTGACAGGCCATCTGAACTAATCCTGGCACATTTGAATGTGGGGGACCGCCCGCTGATCAGGGACAATCCGCAACAATTGCATGCAATTCTGAACAAACGATATCCACTATATTTGGAACAGGCAGATGTGCGCATTGATGCCGCCGGTTCAAAACAAGAGGTACTGCAAGCCATACTCCGTGCCTGGAAAAGTAGAAAATGAAGGGGCGTGGATTTTTCCGCTGCCTACTGAACTTTTTCATGTCTCCCGGATTTCTTGATCATTATGAAAGTGGATAATTCGACGATGACAACACCACTGTGTATGCATCGGTTTCTTTGGCAATGTCCATATGGCGCTAACCATAATACCCCTAAAAAACAGAATAATGCAACAATTCATATAGAAACTTGCAATATCTCAGATAGATTCCTTTTACATGTATTGCACATTTGTCTTGTTCATTGTAAAATACAAGTACGATATAAAAAGCTTCATAGCAATTATATTTTTCTTTTTTTGTAACGGTTTTTACGAGCTCAGCAACAAATAGCACAGGCATATTGCAAGTTGAACCATGGATAATAGCAAATATGGAGGAAAACATGCAAAAGGATCAACAACAGCCAACAAAACGAAGTGAATCCATGGAAGACGTTAAAAAACAATATCTGGCTTATCAGGCGGAAAACCTGAAGTTGGATATGTCGCGCGGAAAACCTTGCAAGGAGCAGTTAGATCTCTCCGATGGCATGTATGCAGACTCTGTCCACTTAAAGGCTGCAGATGGTTCAGATTGCCGCAATTACGGCGTTGTTGAAGGTTTGCCGGAAGCCAGGACACTTTTTGCCACGCTTTTTGGGTTGAAAAAAGAAGAAGTAATGGTCAATGGCAATTCTTCATTGAATTTAATGTACGATACTCTTGTCCGGGCTTACCTGCACGGTCTTGCCGCTTGTACAATACCATGGGCAAAATTGGATAAGGTCAAATTTCTTTGTCCTGTACCCGGTTATGACAGGCACTTTGCCATCTGCGAACTGATGGGCATGGAAATGATTCCGGTAACCATGACGGCAAGCGGTCCAGACATGGACGAAGTGGAACGCCTTGTTGCAGAAGATCCTACCGTTAAAGGTATTTGGTGTGTGCCGCTCTACAGCAATCCCACTGGCGTCTCATACTCAGAAGAGACGGCGCAGCGTCTGGCTTCAATGAAAACAGCGGCAGAAGACTTTTTGGTGATGTGGGACAATGCGTACGCCTTCCACCATTTGTATGAAAAAGCGGATGCTATCCCGGATATGATAGGTTTAAGTCGCGATGCCGGGCATCTGGACAGAACCATTATGTTCTCCTCCACATCCAAGATTACATGGCCGGGTGCAGGTATCTCCGTGCTGGCTTCCTCTGTTCATCAAATACAACGTATTAAACAGCTCATGTCCATACAAACCATAGGCCCCGACAAAATTACACAGCTGATGCATGTTCGCATGATAAAGAACACCGAAAACCTGCAGGCACATATGAAAAAGCATGCTGCCATTATCCGGCCGAAGTTTGAAATGGTGCTGAAGATATTGGAAACACAATTAGGTGATACCGGCTTGGCATCCTGGAATGCACCCAATGGAGGATATTTTATTAGTTTGGATGTCGTTCCGGGTACAGCGAAAAGGGTCGTGCAACTGGCCAAAGAAGCTGGCGTAATTCTGACACCAGCGGGGGCTACCTATCCTTTGGGTAAAGATCCCAAAGACCAGAATATCCGTATTGCGCCTACGTTTCCACCCATTGATGAGCTGAACAAGGCCATTGAGATTCTCTGTGTTTGTGTGAAACTCGCCGCACTGGAAGCATAAACCCATATCAGATATTTGTTTTTCAATGGGGAAGAGCATACGCTCTTCCTTTTTTTGTTGATCACAGCTCTTCTGATACTATGATTACATTCCAAAAAGTCACTTAATGACTTTTTGTGCAAGCTATCGTCAGATAACTTGTACCATCATTCGAAGAATGCTGGGTAATCAAATTGATTTGTCCTAGTGTACTGTCTGGTTGATATATAGCCAATATATGGCTTAATAAAAACCGGTAATGATCGTTCATTAAAGTTGGAATTATGAATCACTGAACCTGTCATTATGTTAAATTTGAACCAGACAGTACACTAGATTGCTTCTTTGTTACACTCTCCCGCAAGAAAACTTGTGGGAGAAAGTCGTGAAACGACTTTCTGGGATACAATCCTATGTTGATTAAAAATTTATATGAAATCATAAAAAAAGGACTATTGACGCTGGATTTTTTGTAATGGGAAGTATATAATAAACAAAGTCAGTTACCACATTTCGTACAGATGTCAGCATGTAAGTTTATCATGATGTCTTGACATCTTAATATAAACCTGTATAATAAGAATTCCTTGCTTGGGTATCACCGCCATAAGGAGACAATCATTAAAATAAACACCTTATAGGCACTGTCAGGAGGATTTCTGTTTTGAATAGGAACGTTTACGAGAGCCCGTTTAATACACGTTACGCCAGCGATAAAATGCAGTACTTGTTTTCATCCCACAAGAAATTTATAACCTGGCGACAACTTTGGATTGCTCTTGCAGAGGCAGAAATGGCCGAAGGTCTGCCGCAGATTTCACAAGAACAAATTGACCAGATGAAAGCCTGTCAGGACGACATCAACTTTGAAGCAGCAGAAGCCTATGAAAAGGCCATGCGTCATGACGTCATGTCCCATGTACATGCTTTTGGTGACCAGGCCCCCTTGGCTAAACCCATTATTCACTTGGGTGCAACATCCTGCTTTGTTGGCGACAATACCGATATTCTTATTTTTTCTGAAGCACTGAAGCTTATCCGTAAAAAAACGGCAGCTGTTCTGATTCAGCTGAAAAAATTTGCGCTGGACTATCGTCATATGCCAACGTTGGGCTTTACCCATTATCAGCCGGCACAATTGGTGACCGTTGGAAAACGTGCCTCCCTGTGGATGCAAGAACTGCTGCTGGACATGGAAGAGCTGGATTTTGTGATAGCCCACCTGCGCCTTTTGGGAAACAAGGGGACGACTGGCACACAAGCCAGCTTTTTGGAGTTATTTGAAGGCGATCATGAAAAGGTACGCTCTTTGGAAAAACGGATATCTGAAAAACTTGGATATCCGCTGGTGATGCCTGTTTCTGGACAAACTTATTCCAGGAAGCAAGACAGCAAAATCTTAAATGTCCTCAGTGGTATTGCACAAAGCGCCTGGAAATTCAGTAATGATATGCGTCTTTTGGCCAACCTGAAAGAAATTGAAGAGCCTTTTGAGAAAAAACAGATCGGTTCATCCGCCATGGCCTACAAACGCAACCCCATGCGCAGCGAACGCATTTCATCCCTGGCAAGATATGTCATTGTGGATGCGCTCAACCCGGCCATTACCAGTGGCACACAGTGGTTTGAACGCACATTGGACGATTCTGCCAACCGACGCATCAGCATTCCGGAAGGATTTTTGGCGGTGGATGCTATTCTTGGTATATGGCTGAACATTGCCAGTGGCATGGTTGTCTATCCAAAAATGATTGATAAACGAGTGATGGAAGAGCTTCCCTTTATGGCAACAGAAAACATCCTGATGGCTGCAGTGAAACGGGGGGGAGACCGGCAGGATTTGCACGAAAGAATACGGGTGCATGCCATGGATGCCGCACGCAACGTCAAAGTGGAAGGCCTGCCGAACGACTTAATGGCACGCATTGCACAAGATGAAGCATTTGGATTGAGTTTAGAGGCTTTGCAAAGTGTTTTGGATCCCAAACTGTACGTCGGACGCAGTCCGGAACAGGTCGTGGAGTTTATCGATGAATATGTGAACCCCGTCATTGCACCCTATGGCAATGAAGATATGGCCATAGAACTGAAAGCCTAGCCCTCACTGTACCAAAATACTGCCCGGGAGGATACAGATACGATGACAACGATGAATAAATATAGCAGCGTACCGCTTTATTTTCAGTTAAAAACCATGATACAAGAGAAAATTGAGAACAGTGATTATGCAGCAGATTCCAAAATCCCTTCCGAGCAAGACCTTTGCGAACAGTTTGACATTTCAAGGCCAACGGTGCGTCAAGCCATCAGTGAACTGACCAGTAGCGGGCATCTTTATAAATTAAAAGGCAAGGGCACCTTTGTTTCCAAACAAAAAACGCTCATCCACATCAAAGACTATAACGGTTTTACAGATTCAATTCTGGACAGCAAAAATCCCGGTGCCTTCCATTTTCTATCGATGGAGCAACGGACGAATAAAAACTTTTCCAAGTTGAATGATGTCTTTTCCATCCGTCCGGACGTTTCTGTCGATTTTGCCTGCATTGTGTGGGCAGGCTTGCAAAATGAAGAGGTTATTTCCGTGAACGAATCATGGATTCCTTTGTCGATGTTCCCGGATATTTTAGAAGATTTGCAGGCAAAAAAGTCGAGTCAGGACATATTAAAAGGGAAGTATCCGTTGTTACCCTACCATGCACACAGCGTTTTGGACATTATCCATACCGATACGGCCGAGGCAGCGCGTCTTCAGGTACAACCGGGACAACCGCTCATCCGTATTACGAATACTTTACAAGCCAGAGATGGTAAAACGGTCGAATTGGTGGTAACTAAATATCGTGCCGATAAATGTAAATTGCTTTTTGAAAGCCATCATTGAAAGAGCAACGATTCCATTAGCAATTTGTGACACCGCTTAGCGGGTCTGAGGTGCGCAAGCGCACCGTACCCGCTAATCCTGCGCAGCAGGAAGGTGGCCAAAGTGCTTATGGAATCGTTGCGTTATGGCGTTCCTACATTAGCAATTTGTGACACCGCTTAGCGGGTCTGAGGTGCGCAAGCGCACCGTACCCGCTAATCCTGCGCAGCAGGAAGGTGGCCAAAGTGCTTATGGAATCGTTGCGT
>JBBRWP010000046.1:0-17419 GCA_038249175.1 Acetivibrionales bacterium | reverse complement strand
GATTCTGGTGTAAAAACCCCAATTTCGGCTCCGGAGGGGCTGAAATTGATTGAAAATGGCCGATTTCAGGTCAATATCGCGGTCTGTGCGCCGCGATTTGGCATCAAATCGGATCATTTTCGGGTTCTTACGGTAGAATCATTGATGATTCTGGTGTAAGAACCCGAAAATGCTCCAGGTTGCCACGTGTCGACGGCTTGACCTTAAATAATTCTGGTGAAAAAGTCTCTGACCTGATGGTTGGTCTTGCAACATTTACCAATGCCAATTTTTATTCCTCCGACACCATCGCCGATACAGCACTGGGCATTAAGCCGAACAATTGGGAAATCCCCTATGCATCACCACAAATGTCTACCATGACAAAAAAAGTGTACAACCGGCATTTTACGTGGTTCCGCACCTTCGAGAGCAAGGAAATTCCTATTGTATTGAGCAACATGGGCATTTTTTATGATACCTATGAAATCACACCGAATCTAGCTTTAAAACAAGCCGAGGTGCAGCTGCCGTTGGCGGTCTCTGCCGGTGCCAAGACCATCAACGATTTCCTGCCAACATTAAAACTGACGCAACGGATCACCGAAGAAAAACCAGACTCCGATATCCTGAGCGAAGCGCTAAAAAAGGGAGCCGAAGAACTGAAACAATTTTCTTTTGCATCAACACTGACACACGAAGTTACAGAAGACAACCAGTGGCAGGAATTCGGTCTGACTATTCGATATTCCGGTCCCGGCGAGCTGTTGTTAACGCGGGGAGGAAAACAGAAGAAAATCTGTGACCTCTCGTTTACAAACGGTGAAGCTGTGGCTTATAAAGATCCGACCGCAGGTGAGTGGGTGGACGAAACACCTGTTTTCGTGGGCTCAAACAAAGATTATATTGAAGGTTCTGAAGACCTGAGTGCTGTAAGGATGGAAATGGATAAAGGTAAAATCATGTTCCGGGGCTTTGGGGTGAATGAAAACGGCAATACCGTTGAAACGCCATTCTTAACCGGCGGAAGCATGGTTGGCCCCGGCGCCATTGAAGGGAGCTTCAATTTCCCCGGTACCTTGTCTGGAACGTGGCGGGCAGATAAGAAGTAAAGGTTTCGACCCTATTCCAACAGTCTGGAAAGTTATAATTTATATAAAGGGAACGGTTCATTTTGAACTGTTCCCTTTTATAACTGAACAAATACCCTGTACAACTTGGCACAAATATCCTTTTTCCTCACGCCTCAAACAAACCCTGTATTTCTTCACCACTCATCTTCGAGAGGAAGTTCTCCCCCGGTTGAATGACAGAATCGATCAACTCTTTTTTCTTTTGCTGCAGCTGAAAAATCTTTTCTTCTATCGTTCCTTTTGTTAAGAGCTTCAGAACCTGCACCGGGTTTTTTTGGCCGATACGGTAGGCGCGATCGGTGGCCTGGTCTTCCACGGCCGGGTTCCACCAGGGGTCGTAATGAATAACCACGTCTGCCCCGGTCAGGTTCAACCCCGTACCACCGGCTTTTAAAGAGATTAAGAAAACACTGTTTTCACCGTCATTGAAAGCGTTAACCATGCGCATCCGTTCCTGGGCTTTGGTGCCCCCGTCCAGGTAGAACGTACCAATTTTCTGCTTTTCCAAGGCTTCCAAAATCACCTGCAGCATGCCTGTAAACTGAGAAAACAGCAAGACACGGTGCCCGCCCGCCAACGCATCTTCTAACAACTCGAAGAGCATCTCCAGCTTGGCAGAGCTGCCATGGTAATTCTCAATAAACAGGTTGGGGTGGCAGCAAATCTGGCGCAGGCGCGTTAAGATGGCTAAAATAACAATGCGGCTTTTATCAATTCCCTTTTGTGACACTTCCGAAGCCACCGTTTGCCTGGCCTTTTCCAGGTAAGCGAGGTAGATCTTTTTCTGATCTTCCTGCATCTCGCAAATCTGCTTGGTTTCGGTCTTTTCAGGTAACTCGGTTAGCACATCCCGTTTCATGCGGCGCAGAATAAAGGGTTGAATTTGTTTACTCAGTGCCTGTAAGCGCTCTTTGTCATGATTGCGGACAATGGGCACTTCATATTTCTTCGTAAACTGGCCTTGCGTATAGAGGTAGCCCGGCATAATAAAATCAAAGGCAGACCACAGTTCGGCCAGCGAGTTCTCAATCGGCGTGCCTGTCAAGGCAAAATAGCAGGATGCCTTCAGCATTTTGACCGACTTTGCATTCAGTGTGTTGGGGTTTTTAATGTGCTGTGCCTCATCCAAAATACAATAAGAGAACTGCAAATCCTTATAATAGGCGGCATCCCGTTTCATCATGCCATAAGTTGTAATAATCAAATCAGCATGATCCATTTCTTGCAATTGTGCCTTTCTATCTTGAACCGTACCGGCAATGACCAGAACATTCAGACCGTCGGTAAACTTTTTTACTTCTTCCTGCCAGTTGTACACAAGCGATGTCGGGGCCACCACAATGGCCGGTTTATAGGCTGAAGTGCCAGCTTTTTCGGCTTTTTCTGAAAGCAGAAAGGCAATCATCTGCAGGGTTTTTCCAAGGCCCATGTCGTCGGCCAGAATGCCCCCAAAGCCATAAGTCGAAAGGGTTTTTAGCCAGTGGAACCCCACTTTTTGATAATCGCGTAAAATATGTTCCAACGCCTCCGGCACAGCAAAAACCATTTCCTGCGGGTTGCGTACATTCTTCACCAATGTATCAAAGGCCAGGTTGCGCTCCACTGAAATATCCTGGCTGTTTTTGAGCAGCGTATCCAGATACAAGGCCCGGTACGCCGGCAGTTGCAGCGCATTGTTGACGATATCTTCTTCAGAAAAAGGGATGTCGGCAAGCAATTTTGCCACCGGTTCGAAAGCGCCGCTTTGGAGCGGTATAAAAGAGCCGTTTTTAAGGCGGTAATACTTCTTTTTCAGGCGTAAAGATTTCATTAACTGTGCCAACTCTGCCGGGTCCACCCCTTCAATTTCCATAGTGAACGAAAGCAAGGAATCTTCGTTGAGGCGAACACTGGTTTTGAATGTCTTGGTAGATAGTATATTGAGGTTTTTAAAGGATTCCGAATAAAACAGCGTCGCAACCGCTTTCAGTTCAGATAGCGGGTTGGCCACAAACTCGTAAATCTTCTGTTCATTTCGCAGGGTGAACGCACCTTCACCAACCATAAAACCATAGGTTTTCAGATACTGTGTCAGGGCGCGTTCTTCCCTTTCGGAGCGAATGACAAACTGTGTGTTTTCTTTGTTCTGTTCTGACCACACGTCATTGTTCTTCACCGCATGTTGCATATCGCCGTGCGTTTCTGCCGGGAAGAACTGTATATTCCCGTAATGGAATTCCACTCTGGCCAGGATGGCCTGGTTGTGACGGCTCTCTTCTAGGTCAAAGTATATTTTTGCCTGCAAGGGTTCATGATAGAACTTCGCTTCCAATGCCGGATCCGTGTGTACCGGCATTCCTTTTTTCAGGTAGGGAACCACATCCGAAAACACTTGTGTCGCCCGTGTTTCCGGAAATTGCAGCACCACTGAACCACTCCGCATGTGGCGGAGCAGAGGAATAATGCTTTCACGGTAGGCCTCTGTTGTATGAATCAGTCGCTTGCCGGCCAGGATGAATTCACCATCAGTATCCAAAACAAGCGCCGGTTCATCCAAACGGGCCTGGAGCTGAAGACCGCCGGGTATGGCCTCAAAACCGACTTCCGGCGTATATGCCAAAAGGGATGCATCCCCTGTGTCTTCTGCTTCAACAACCTGTGTTGTTGAGGGGTTGCCATGAATATCCTTGACCGTAAGATTTTGATGCATATAGAGGTTCAGGATGGCAATAAGGACAGAATCTGCCAATAGCAATTCTTTTTTGTTGTTGAACAGGGGGCTTGACGCATATTTGATGGCATAGAGTTTTTTTTCGTCTTTATAGACCTGGAGTAAAAGCTGCATCAATTGCTGTGATTTTTCATCGAGTGTCATGGTGGTTGGCGAATAAATAAAATTGCTCGTAAATTCCAGCCTTTTTTTGTTTAGATAGGACTCAAGTAACACCTGTATATCCCGGACAATATAGGCTTTTTCAATGCCCAATTGTAACGCCAGGAAGCAGACCACTTCTCTGCCATGGCTGTGAACAATAAGGGTGGGCGTTAGCTTGGCCATCTTAGAAAGTGCCGGGTTCATCTCCGATAAAAGATCACTCGGCTTGACCACATGCCTTTGCACCGCTTCCAAAAAAGCCTGAGCAGATTGCGATAGCGACACCACATCCGCCCGCATCCTTCTATCTGCCCCCGGCCAGAACATGGGTTCGGACAGGTGCTGTTTGGAGTATTTTTTCAGGTAGTCATAAAAAGACTGGTCGAAGTCCGGTCTTAGGCCACCGGCACTGGCGTTGCCGCCTCCTGCGTTTCCATCAACTGTTTCAGTATCATCATCTTCAGTTTCACGATCATCATCTTCAGTTTCAGTATCATCATCTTCTGTTTCACGATCATCATCTTCAGTTTCAGTATCATCATCTTCTGTTTCACGATCATCATCTTCAGTTTCATGATCATCTTCATAAGAATCATATCGTTCATAGTCCGCATCATCACTGACAAAACCATGAAATCCATTCATTTCACGCCTGTTGGACCCATTCAGCACATGGGTATCGGCCGCACCCTTGCCCGAAGCACTCTTGGGACCTTTACTCCCAAGACTGTGTGAACCAATACCCTCAGCATTGCTGGAAGAATTGCTTCCAGCACTTCCGGCCAAACCATTTCCGGGTTTTCCTACTCTTTTTTTGTCAGCTGAACCACCATCAAAAAACTGATTTTGTCGCTCTTGGTATGGGTTTTCCCCAACAGAAAAATCCGGTCGGCCTGTATGAGACGCCTTCAAAACTTCATCCAGCTTGTCCAGTCTGTATCCCAGATTGTCTGGGTCTTGCGCAAGAATATCAAAGCGTATGACACCATCATTGTTACCCGGTTCATGGCGGGTGAAATAATCCAAAACTGCCATCATGGCAGCGACGGTATGCGTGCAGGCATAGCCTTCTCTCTGATAGGTTGTACAATGACAGGAAGCGCTGGAAAAATGCCCTCTTTTCATATAGACCAATTTCACGTTATAGGTATTTTTATCATGCACCACCATGCGAAAACTGTTATCTGAAGGGGAATAGGTTAGCTTTTTCACGGTCTTTCTTTGATAAAGCTGCTTACCCGTTTCATAAACATGAATGTTTCTGGCATCTTCCCGAATGGTATCCTGAGAGATGGCAATATGGTTTTCTCCGATTCTTATGAACATGCAATAGCCTTTCTGTCGTTAATGGATCACTGTTATTTCGTATAAAGCCACAAAACGAACCATTTCTTTCTGCCAGGAAAAAGGCATATCTCTTGGAAAAACGGGCTTGTGAACTTTTGAGTTCTCTTCAGTATATCACAGTTTTGCTTGCATAAAGTGACTTGCAGTGTTCATAAAAAATGAATCCTCAGTTATGCAGAAGGAGCCCTTCCGGGCTCCCTCTTTTTTCTCCGGAAAAATGCGCTGAGTTTATTCCGGCAGCACCCACAAAACCATTTCACTCTCACCGCGGTTGGCAAAACCGAAATAGGGGATAAAGGTGAGCTGAACATTTTTTGTACTGTCCGTCACCGGTCGGTATAAACCACCGTTTTCTGCGCCTTCTTTAGGCACTGTCCCTGTGGTTTTTAACACCGGCACGCCAAAGGTTTCATCGGACACCACTTCAAAAACAGCCTCCTTACGCACCCTTACGTTTCGCAGCAAGGAACCGTTATCTACACCTTCCAGACAGTAGACCACAGGTCCCCGTTGCACAGCCACACGACCGGCATTTTCCTGTACTTCCGGTGCAGCTTCAATCAGCTGAACCGGCATATCCAGCAAAAGTGTTAAACTGTTTTCTTGTCCACGATCCAAAGGCAGATACGCGTAGCCGTTGACAATTTTCACCTGCGCCGGTTCGAGCGTTTTACCATTGCAGACAATGTTGTATGATGTGCACCAATAGGGAATCCGAAGAGCTACGGTAGCCAACGCCTCACCTTTGATGGTAAACGAAACAGCGCCCTCCGAAGGGTAGGCTGTCTTTTGCACAATGTCGCAAGGTGAACCGTTTACGACAGTCTTGGTCTTTCCCGCCATGTAGTGGTGCACAAACAAGGTATCTTCATTGCAGGTATACAGCATGTCCGCAAGAGAAGCGATAAAGCGGGTGATGTTCGGTGGACAGCAGGAGCAATCAAAAACTTCCTTTCGCTCGGTAACAGGCAGGCGGCCTTTGAATGCATCCAGAACAGAAGCATCGCGTTTTAGCAATTCCGGATGAATCTCCAGCGGATTTTCATAGAAAAATGCCTTGCCATTGAGCGAGATACTCGACAGGAAACCGTTATACAGCACCCGTTCCGCCACATCAGCAAAGAGTGCCTTCGGTGTCTCTGACGGAATCTGCAACATCCTTCCTGCAAAAAGCATCAGGCCGATAGCGGCACAGCTTTCCGTGTAAGCGGTCAGGTTTGGCAGGTCATAATCAATCGTGAAGGCTTCGCCAACATGAGATGAACCAATGCCACCGGTTATATACATTCTGCGACCGGCCACGTTTTCAAAAATGGTGGCGCAGGCGGCTGCCAGTTCACTGTCGCCATATTCCCGCGCAAGGTCGGCCATGGCGCAATAAAGATACATGGCACGTACAGAATGCCCTTCCGCCGTGGTTTGCTGGCGTACCGGTGCGTGGTCTTGGGCATAACGCTCGTTGACCCAATCGTATGAGATGCGTTTATCCACTTTACCGCGTTCGTCTACGAAAAATTTTGCCAGGCTCAAATAGCGCTTTTCGCCGGTGGCTTGGTAAAGTTTCACCAGGGCCAGTTCAATTTCTTCATGGCCAGGGGTAGTAAAGTTCGTGCTTTTCTCCAGCATAAACACATTTTCAATATAGTCGGCGTATTTCATCATCAATTTGAGGAATTTGTCTTTGCCGGTGGCTTCGTGGTAGGCTACAGCAGCTTCAATCAGATGACCGGCATCATACAATTCATGCTCTGTCCGCTTTTGAAAGCGTTGTTCTGGTTCTATTACAGTAAAGTAGATATTAAAATAACCGCTTTCCTCTTGATGTACCTCAATGAGATCAACAATATCATCCACTGCTTTTTCAAGCACAGCATCCTTCTTTTTGGCCACGATGTAGGCAACTGATTCCGCCCACTTCGCAAAATCTGATTCCCAGAAGATGTGGGGTTTGTTCGGCATGCCTTCTTTCCAATCAAAACGAAACGCATCAAATCGGCCAGTATCCTTGAACCGCTCCCATACCGCATATACCGTTGTCTCTGCGTTCATTTTCTGCCGTGCCTGCCAAAAACCACTTTCCAACACAGTGTCTTGAAAGTGAATGGCTTTTTGGTTTTTTTGCATCTTTATTACTCCTTCATTTGTATTTTTTATTGTGCCTTTACTTCAGCAGAGCTTACGGTCGCTTCCTATTGTTCATTCTCGTTATGGGTATTTGTACTATAACCACTAAATTAGTGTCACCGATTGCATGTATTTCGTTCATCAAAATGGTAAATTATTAGCGCTCTATCCCAACACGCTCTTTCTTGCCAAGATCATAAGGGTGTTTCATTTTTTTCATCTCTGTGACATAGTCTGCCAATGCAATGAGTGCATCACTTGGGTTTCTGCCCGTCATCACGACTTCTGTTTTGGCCGTTCTGTCTGTTAAAAATTGATACACCGCCTGTTCATCCAGTAATCCCGCCGATAACGTACCAATCATTTCATCAAAAACAAGCATGGTTTTGTCATCCTTGTTTTCAGCCACCAGGCGCTCTATCCATGAAATTGCTTCCTGGAAAGTCTTGTTATTTTCCGCTTTTGCCTCGGCTTTCTCCAAGTCATCCATTTGCCAGGAAAATTTTTTAGAGACCTTTGCGCGCAGTACCGATATGTTTTCCATATGACCCAGCATGGCCAGCTCACCTGTTTTTTGTCCTTTCATGAACTGAACAAAAAGAACATGAAAGCCGTTTCCCAAGGCCCTCAAGGAAAGTCCCAGTGCTGCCGTAGTTTTTCCTTTTCCATCGCCGCAATAAATGTGTATACAACCTTTCATGTTGTTATTCCTCCCTCCCAATCATTATGACAGATAACCGCGTGAATGTTTTTGGTCAATTGTTGAATAAAGGTTGATCATTTTATGTGCATACATTCTTTCTGTGCATCTTATACGCTGATTTACGCACGTTCCATGCGATAGGCTGCTATTCCCTTTTTACGTTTCTCATTGCCTTAATCCTCACTTAATAGAATTTGTTCAAAGAATATTCATAAATATATCACAAACGTGACATATTTAGAGATCTCACTGGTGTTATAATGAGATTGCAGGGTAACTGTATTCCTCCTTTTTTATATACTTTATCTCATCTTGAAAGACATAGTGACGAAGCGGAATTATTATTTTTTATTTATCCGAATCACGTGTCTTTTTTTTTGCCTTTTTCTACCCATTTCATGCATTGGCTCCATGTGACCGCCGCCGTGCAGATACAGGGGTACTAAAAAACCGCAAAAAGTTTTGTTCTCCGGCCGATCACCCCTCAGCAGAAAGTGATGTTCTCTGACAGTTCTGTTATCATATGGGCCTGCATAGAACTCAATATTTTTACATCGTTAAGGTACAAATTTCTAATTGTAATGTTCTTCACCAGTTCCGGTTCACCCGCGTCAGACTCATAGCCGCGAATTATGGATGGCGGCAGTTCTTTGCCGCAGACATGAATGTTTTCCAGCAAAATATCCGAGATTTTTCCACGCCACTTGTCCACGGAATACTTGGATGTGAGTATTTTAAAATCGACGAGTTTCTCTTCCGCATTTTCGATACGGATATCGCGGTAAGTAATGTGATGGACGTGGGCTCTATCACCATTGTGTATAGTAAACACACCGCCCGACTGCCAGCCTTCAAACTGGCAATGGATAATGTCAATGTCTTCGAACAGTACATCGCAAATCTCTTCTGCGCTGGTTTCATAGCCGATTTCCACTGCATTGCCGCACTTGTCTTTCCACAGCACACAATCGCGCGCTGTGATGCGTTTGGCATCTTTACAACCGCGCGGATCTCTGTAGCGGTTGGCTTTGACCACGATACAGTCGTCATTGGTACGGATAAAGCAATGGGAAATATTTACATCTTCACAACCCACCACATCAATACCGTCTCCGGACATGACAATCGTAATGATATTCAGACCCTGAATTGTAACATGGTTGCATGCAACGGGCACCACATGCCAGGAAGGACCATCTACCAGTGTAATGCCGGAAAGATGGACCCTGTTACACTGGATAAACTGCAACATATATGGTTTTCCCAGCCATGCTTCTTTTCCATGGAGGGGTGATCCCCATAAAATACCATTGCCGGTCACTATGATATCCGACTGCTTATCTGCCTGAAAACAGCCGACCACAATGGCGCCTTCTTCCATATAGACGCAGTCCCCGGAAAGGAGCGTCACCTGACCCACCTCTGTCACGGTTCCAGTTTTATAGACATGGGTGGCGTTTTCTGGTTGGGGTATAGGCTGACTGCAAAGAATGTACAATGGGTTAGTTAGGCCGTAAGGTTCTACCGATAAACGGTCTTTGTCGGAAACCTTTAGGGTCAGCGTGTTTCCCGCCACTTCTTGCACCCGATCTTTGCGTATCGGACGAACCGCCAAGGTTTCAAAAGGTTTTGCAATTCTTACTTCCAGCGTTTTGTCTCCGCGAAAACAAAGAATAGCATAATCGGCCACCGTTGTGTGGTAGACCATTACGGCTGAACCGTCCATGAAAACCTGGTAGTTGCTGCTTTTTTCTGGTGTCATGTTGTTGTCCTCCTCTAAAAAACAATACTTGCTTTCCGTATCCTCTACCCTTTTATTAACACATTTGTTCAATAAACGAATGGGGGGGTTTATTACTGATCTGTTGGCACCGCACTCAGTAAGGCATGCTCCTGAACCAACTGTGCCGGCGATTTCAACTTGCGTGCAAGAAAAATACCAATGCCTGCCGTGCTGCTGCTGATCAAAAATAAAGGAATAAAACCGACTTTATCAGCCACAATACCGGCTATAAAAGCCAATATGGTCAGTGGAAAGGTGATGAGACTGTTTAATAAGAGGTATTCCGGCCGATCCTTTTCATCGACAATATCAATGGTATAATTTGCGACCCCCATCCAGCTGCCCATGCTGATACCGTTGACCAGAACCAGCGGCATCAGCAGCTGCCAGGGCAAATTACTATTGCGTAAAAAATGTAGTGCCAGCGCATACAAAGGCATCAGAAGTCCCATCATCTGTGCTGCATAAATCACGTATTTATTGCCAATTTTACTGCTGATATGCCCCCAAACAATACCCCCGACCAGTCCGCCTGTTATTTGCAGATAAATGAGTGTGGATATTTGTGACGCATCCAAATGGTAAATGCCACCACCGAACAAAATGAAAAAGGGTGCGATCATACCGGTGACAATGGAAAGAATACGAATCATAGACAATCGGCCAAAGGCAGGATTCAGTTTCAGTAATCCCGGTAACTGCGCATAATAGTGCCAGTTCTTTTTGGGTTTGGGTGTGACTGGATGCGGCAGGTCATGTGCAAAGATCATGGCCACAGAAGAAATGATAAAGGCCGCTGCGGAACAACTGAAAATAATGGCATAGCGCTTGGCATCCGAATATTCCTGATTCTCCAGCACATACTTAATAATGAATCCGGCAGCCAGGCCGCCAATACCGCCGAAAAGCTGCTGGTTTCCAAATACTTTTCCACGGTGGGACGGGAGTATGGTTCGTCCGAATAAATCGAGCCAGGGTACAACCACCAGGCCATCACCAGCGAACAAGAGCATATAAATGAACAGAAAAATGAAAACAATCGTCATCGAAGGAAGTCCGCTAAAAAGCACCGGAATCATCAATAGGGGTAATGGGCGGAACAAAAACATCATCCAGGTAATATACTTAGGCACATTACGAATGCTTTTGACATAGGGTGCCACCAGTGTTTGTGATACAACGGATGCCGCCAGCATAATGGTGGTTGCAAGGCCAGCCAACTGCAGGCTTTTGGTAAATGTGAAAATAAAGACAGGAATGACCGCATTCACGTCTAAAAAAGCCAGTGCTGTTGTAAAGAAGGTACCTTCGGTCGAAAGGGCAAGGTAATTCCGTCTGCGGAGCTTTGCTTCGTTCATGGTTTTTCCTATCTGCGTTTGCATAAAGTCAGCCCAAATGCTGTGCTGTCCAATGTTGTTGACTGTCTTATGTTGTACTATCCGGTGCAGTTACCTCACCATTTTTGTACTATCCGGTGCAGTTACCTCACCATTTTTTATTATCCGGTGCAGTTACCTCACCCATGTTGTCGTGTCCAAGGTTGTTGACTGGATAACATATAGTCTGCTCTCCAATGTAATCCGCCAAACTTTCAAGCATGAAGGCCATATATGGTTATTGCACTATTTATCGTATAAAAAGCCAAAATTACAACCTGCAATTTTGGCTTTTTATAAAATCTTTTCTACAAAAATCTGTTCTCCTTTGATGTTGTCGCCTAAATATAAACCATTTTTTCCAATTGGCACGCAATTGGTTTTACAGATTGCATTCAGGTTCTTTCACCCGGAAAAATGTCATTCCATATCCTTATCCTTATTCGTCCTCTTCCTCATCCTCTCCATCAATAGACGCTTCTTCCTTCAGCGCATCTTCGTCCACTTCTCCGGAAAGCGCATCCAATAGGGCATTTTCGTCAGTATCATCGCGACCGGCTGTCACGTCTTCCTCAGTCAAATCCCCGGCTTCCTCGTCGGCCATCCCTTCGGTTTCGCCTTCTGTAACATCCGGTTCGTCATTGGCAACAGATGCAGACAATCTGGCAAGTGTTGCAACGCGGTTGTCTTCTGAAGTACGCATCAGGGTAACACCCTGTGTCACCCGAGACAAAACGCTGATTTCGTTCACATGCATACGGATAATGGTACCGTCAGTGGTAATGAGGATGAGGTCATCATCTTCCGAAACCATCATGGCACCGGAAAGTTCACCGGTTTTTTCTGTGACACGGTAGGTCAGAATTCCCTTGCCGCCACGGGTTTGTACCTTATACTCATCCAGCTCGGTGCGTTTTCCGAAACCGTTCTTGGTAACCACCAGTAATGTGGTATCCGGATAGTGGCGCAGCATGGTCACAATTTCTTCGTTCACATCAATGCGCATACCGATAACACCCTGAGATGTGCGCCCCATGGGTCTGACATCCTTTTCACGGAAGCGGATGGCCATACCGCCACGGGTAATGAGCATCACTTCATGTGCGCCGTCGGTTAAGCGGGTATCGATAAGTTCGTCGCCTTCTTTTAAGGTAATGGCAGCCAAACCGCCCTTGCGGATGTTGTCGTACTGGGACAAAGGCGTCTTCTTGACCATACCGTTACGCGTGGCCATTAAGAGATACATGCCTTTTTCCTTGCCGGTCAGTTTAATAACAGCCGTGATTTTCTCTTCCGGCTCCAGTTGCAACAGGTTCACAATGGCTGTGCCACGGGCCTGACGTCCGGCTTCCGGTATCTGCCACGCACGCAGTTTATACACGCGCCCGGTATTGGTAAAGAAGAGGAGGTAACGGTGTGTGGAGGTGATAAACATATCCACCACAAAGTCTTCTTCTCTGGTGGTTAAGCCTGCAACGCCTTTGCCACCACGCTTTTGGCTGTGGAAGGCATCGATGGTGGTACGCTTAATATAACCAAAGTGCGTAAAGGTAACCACCACATCTTCGTCTTTGATGAGGTCTTCCATATCAATTTCAGACTCATCAATGGTCAGCTGTGAACGGCGGGGATCACCATATTTATTACGGATTTCAGTCATTTCTTCTTTAATAATGGCGTGAACCAGTTCCGGACGGCTTAACACATCCCTAAAATAAGTGATGCGTTCCAACAGTTCGTTGTATTCCGCTTCAATTTTTTCCCGCTCCAAACCGGACAAACGGCCCAGGCGCATATCGACAATGGCCTGTGCCTGTTTTTCAGAAAAACGGTAATCGGCCACCAGGGCTTCTTTGGCAGCGGTTTCGGATTTAGATGCCCGGATGGTGGCAATGATGGCATCGATGATATCGATAGCGCGGCGCAGGCCTTCTAAAATATGGGCTCTGGATTCCGCCTTTTCCAACTCGAAGTTGGTACGTCTGCGAATAATATCTTCCTGATGCCACACATAGTGAGCAATGGCTTCTTTTAGATTGATAATCTTGGCTTCATATTTGCCATCGGAATCCTGCACCAGAGCCAGCATGTTTACATTAAAAGCATCCTGCAGCTGTGTGTGCATAAAGAGCTGGTTCAACACCACATTGGCGTTGGCATCACGGCGCAGTTCAATGACCATGCGCATACCGGTACGGTCGGATTCATCGCGCAAGTCGGAAATGCCTTCCATGCGCTTGTCTTTGACCATGCCGGCAATTTTCTCCAGCAGGCGTGCTTTGTTCACCTGGTAAGGCAGTTCCGTAACCACAATACGTTGGCGGTTGTTGGAATGCTGCTCGATATCAGTTACCGCACGAACCACAATGCGTCCGCGACCGGTTTCGTAGGCGTCTTGTATACCCCGTTTTCCGAGGATGATACCGCCGGTCGGGAAGTCCGGACCTTTGATGGTTTCCATCAGTTCCGGTATGGTAATGTCGGGGTTATCGATATAGCGAATAACGCCGTCAATCGTTTCAATCAGGTTATGCGGGGGAATATTGGTGGCCATACCCACGGCAATACCGGTTGACCCGTTCACCAGGAGGTTTGGAAAGCGGGAAGGCAGGACAACGGGTTCAATATCGTGTTCATCATAGTTCGCCTTAAAAGAAACCGTATCTTTATTGATATCGGCCAACATTTCGGTGGCGATTTTTGATAATCTGGATTCTGTATAACGATAAGCAGCCGGTGGATCACCATCCACAGAACCGAAGTTCCCGTGGCCGTCGACCAGCATGTGGCGCAACGAAAAGTCTTGTGCCATACGCACAAGGGAATCGTAAACAGCCTGGTCGCCATGCGGATGAAAACGTCCCAGCACATCGCCGACCGTTGTGGCACACTTTCGATACGGTTTATCCGGGGTAAAACCTTGTGTGAACAGTGAGTATAAAATACGGCGATGTACAGGTTTTAAGCCATCCCGAACATCCGGCAAGGCACGGTCTACAATAACGCTCATGGCGTAATCGATAAACGACTGCTTCATTTCATGTTCAATATCTACAGGAATAATTCTCTGGACAATAGGGTCCATGGGTGGGGTTCCACCTTGCTCCGACATGTTGTTGTTTCCTCTCGTTGTAGCTTGATAAGGGAAGGGGTGTCTGTGCATTTTCGCAGGTTATCTGGCACCTGTGCCAAAAGGTTTTTTGCACTTGGGCCAGAACATTATTTGTACTTACGATAGAACATTTTTTGCACTTTCGCCAGAACGTTTTTGTACTTGTGCTAGAACATTTTTTGTACTTGCGCTAGAACATTTTTTGCACTAGTGCTAGAACATTTTTGCACTAGTGCTAGAACATTTATTGTACTTGCACTAGAACATTTATTGTACTTGCACCAGAATATTTATTGTACCTGCGCGACACAAGTTCCACTTCTTATTATACCAAATAAATGAGGGCTTGTGGGAAAGATTTGATGGGCTTTGCAGGTTTATGCAAAGTGTTTGGAAGAGAATATCCACATATTGATTGAACGCACTTGAAAAGGAACTTTTCTCTTCGGGGTCAATTGGCTACAATAAGAAAAACGTTACAAATTCATTTATAAATATGAGAAAAACGATACAAATTCACTGTTCCGCTACTATGTTATTATTGGCGGGATGCCGGCCGTTGTGCAGCGGTTTATCGACACGCATGACATTGGCGAGGTGTTGAAAATCCAGCGGGATATCCTCGCCATGTACAGGCAAGACATCACAAAATACGCACAGGACGATAAAATTCGTATAAAGGATATCTTTGACCGTATCCCCGCAGAGCTCAACACGCAAAATCGACGGTACAAATTGGCAGATATCAGTAAAACAGCGCGCATGAACCGCTATGGGACCAGCTTCACATGGCTGGCGGATGCAGGTACTGCTTTGCCGTGCTACAGCATTACAGAACCCAAAGTACCACTGCGGCTCAGTGAACAAAGCAGTCTCTTCAGGCTATATATGGGTGACACAGGTCTTTTGTGTGCCGCCAGTATGGAAAATGTGCAGTTTGATATACTTAGCGGTGACTTGACGGTAAATATGGGCAGTATTTTGGAAAATGCCTTTGCCCAATTACTGAAGGTCAATGGATTTGAATTGCGTTATATGAACCGAAAAAATATAGGTGAAATTGACTTTGTCCTAGGGTATTGCACCGGCTGCTAAAAGGCAGTATAAATAAAGTTATATTTTGAAAAATCAGCAGCAAGCATGTTTATTTATTGATGAAAATTGATATAATATAAACAGGAGGTACGAAGACAATGTTTAGCAAAAATTTAAAATATTATCGTTTGCGAAAAGAGCTGTCGAAGAAAGACTTGGCAGCGCAAATTCATGTTACTCCGATGGCTATCTCTCACTATGAAAATGGAAAACGGAAACCTGATATGAAATTATTAAAACAAATGGCCGAAGTGCTTGGTGTTCGAGTTTCCGATTTTTTGGTGGTTCGTAATGAAAATCTGCTATTCCATCATGGGGAATTTCGGAAGAACTCAACGTTATCTGTTGCTCAGCAAGAATACATACGCGAATCGGTTGAAGAGTATTTTAACCGATTCATGACCATTATTGAAATATTGGGGGGTATTGTATTACCCGAAGCTCCGAAGACCAATATTCTAAAACTCACAGGTGTCATTGAAGAGGATTCCTGCACTTTGAGAGAACACTTGAAGCTGGCACCTGGCGGTCCAATTGGGAGTCTTATTGAGATGTTAGAAAACAAAGGCATCTTGATATATGTTTTTAATATAGACAATGATAGATTTTCTGGGTTGAATGGCTTTATTAATGAGCGGCCATTCATTGTGATTAATAAAAACATGAGCCCCGAAAGGAATAGATCGACAATTGCCCATGAGCTGTCACATTTGATGTTTCAATGGCCCGACGATATGGAAGATAGCAAGGTTGAAGAGATCGCAACCGCAGTCAGTGGTTCTTTTCTTTTTCCAAAATTGGATGTTATCAGAGAACTTGGAGTTAACAGAACATCGATTTCGAAAGATATGATACCGGTTGCACAAGAATATGGGGTTTCCATGTTTCTGCTTGTTAAACGTGCTCAGTTATTGGGCGTCATCACTGCCAGTTTAGCAAAGTCATTTTTTATATCGGCCTCTTCGGCCGGATGGAGAAAGAATGAACCAGTCCGAATAGACAGTGAAAGCCCGCGCTTGTTTAATCAGTTGGTATATCGTGCTATCAATGAAAATGAGATTAGCATGCAAAAAGGTGCAGAACTACTCAAAATGTCATATGATGAAATAGTGACACACTGCTGTTTTAGCGAGGTCAAATAATGGCCTTTATCAGTAGCGATACAAATGTGTGGATTGATTTTTCGATTATTGATCGTATAGCGTTGCCGTTTTGCTTGCCGAATACATACATTATGCACTTCGATGCCATTGACAACGAAATTCTGTCGCCTGTTGGCTTACGTGATAAATTATTACAATGTGGACTTATTGGGGTGGAACTAAGCATTGAAGAGTTTCAACTTGCTGAGGAGTATGGCTCGAGATATCCCAGGCTTTCAACATTTGATCGTATTGCATTGGCTATAGCAAAGGAAAGAAGTATTGTTTTGCTAACAGGTGATGCTGCGCTACGAAAGGCCGCGAATGATGAAGGTGTTAATATATTGGGCACAATCGGTATTTTGGATCAATTGCTGGACGGGTCTTTTATCACGGAGAATGACTATGTTTTTTGTTTGCTGACGTTACAAAAGTACAACGGTAATGAAGTAAGGTTGCCTAAAGGAGAAATAAGTATAAGGCTCAAAAGAAGATTAGATTTGGAAACTGTGTAATCATTCTATGCTTTTCAACAAACCCGACCGCTATTCTGACAGATAAAGTTTACGAGTTCCTATTTGTCAGTCAATACCTTTTCTTCAATTGCATCTTCAATATACTGATTCAGTGATTTTCCCTCTATCAGGGCCTTTTGTACAATTTGTTTATGCAATTCAGGCCTAATTCTTATATTAAAACTGCCTTTATATGCTTTCTCCGGTTCTTTTCCATTCAGCTGACACAACTCAATATAATCTTCCACTGCTTCCT
>JBBRWP010000045.1:0-17519 GCA_038249175.1 Acetivibrionales bacterium | reverse complement strand
TCACATCCTGCTAACGTTTAGGGAAGAAGTACGCAAGCTTCCCGTAAGCATGATGGACACCTATCTGCTACGCAGATTCACCGACGGCGGTGTGAAATCACACCTCTGCATGTCGGTGACCGGTATCACATCCTGCTAACGGGAAGCTTGCTTGTTAATCAGCGGCCCAGCGAATGAGGGGGACGTCCATCTTGTTGAACATGTCCGCGTGGTAGGGGACAACACGGAATGAATAGGCGTATTCACCGCCGTCGTCAATACTCAGTTCCCCTTCATATTCGAATGTGGATCCATCAACCTGTCGGGTCATGGACATCGAAACACACTGACCATTGAAAATAACGTTCCCGCCATTCAGGGTTCCATAATAGATCTCTACAGCAACATCATTTGGCTTGAGTGACCCGAGTTGTGCTGTAACACTTAAGCGAATATTTTGACCGGAATGGGAACGGTATTCCGTTAACCCGTGAATGTCCCGGTCTGCAATAATGCGTACCTGCGGCCACAACCGCTGAATATTCTGCTTCCATGCAGAATAGGAACGCAGGAAATGATAATTTCCTTCAATAATTTTAGAAACACGTTCCATACAAGGCACATACATCATGCGAACATAGTCCTGCACCATACGGTGCGTGCCATACATGGGGGTCAGCGAACTGATGGATTCCTTCATCATGCGTACCCATCCGGTAGGAACGCCTTTCTCATTGCGGGTATAGTACAACGGCAGGATTTCCTTTTCAAGCATCTCGTAGATGGACTTGCTGTCGGAATCATCCTGATGTTGTTCATTGTCATAAGGGGTATCGTCGCCGATGACCCAGCCATTATGGCCGTTGTAGCCTTCACACCACCAACCATCCAGAATACTGAAGTTTATAATACCGTTAATACACACTTTCTGACCACTGGTTCCACTGGCTTCCAGGGGTCGCCTGGGGTTGTTCATCCAAACATCAACGCCCTGTATAAGGTTTCTGGCCAAGGTCATGTTGTAGTTTTCCACGAGAAATACTTTGCCGCGGAAACCTTCCCGGTGCGCAATGTCGTTGATGTTTTTGATGACCTCATGCGCGGGTCTGTCGGCGGGATGTGCCTTACCGGCAAAAATAATCTGCAGTGGCATGGAAGGATTGTTCAGTATTTTTTCGATGCGCGCCAAATCCCTGAAAATTAGATTGGCACGTTTATATGTGGCAAACCGTCTGGCAAACCCGATGGTCAAAGCATTTGTGTCCATCATGTCTTCCAGTTCATTCACTTCATGAAGAGGAATGCCATTCTGCAGATATTGTTTTTTCAGACGATCCCGGACAAATTTTATAGTTTTTGTTTTCAGTACGTTATGTGTTTTCCAGATTTCTTCATCGGGTATGTCATTAATGGCTGTCCAGGTGCTTGCATCAGGCAGCTTTTCCTGCCAATCGCCAGGCAAATATTTGTCATAGAGATACTTAAAGGATGGCGAAAGCCAGGTTAGCGTATGGATACCGTTGGTAATATGGGTAATGGGTACTTCATCTTCCGGGATGTCCGGCCACAATTCATTGAAGATATTGCGGGAAACTGCACCGTGCAGCTCACTGACACCATTTCTTCTGCCAGACATGCCCAAGGCCAAAACTGTCATGTTGAAGTTTTGGGGATCGCTTGATTTCAAGCCCAGGTTGATAAACTCATGCCGCTGCAGTCCGAGTTGCCCCCAATAATTTGAAAAATAGCGATCAATCATGTCAATGGGGAAAACATCATTTCCTGCAGGAACCGGTGTATGGGTGGTAAAAATAGATGAAGAAATGACCATTTCTTTGGCTTCGACAAAAGGCATATTTTTTTCAGCGATGAGCTTGCGGGCAAGTTCCAGTCCCAAAAAGGCAGAGTGACCTTCGTTCATATGGAAGACTGTGCCTTTGATGCCCAAAGCATCCAGGGTACGGATGCCACCGATGCCCAAAAGTATTTCCTGCTGTATACGGGTTTCGCGGTCTCCGCCGTAAAGCCTTTCCGTCAAAGCACGGTCGTATTGGTTGTTTTCGGGAATGTCCGTATCCATCAAATACATATTTACACGGCCAATGGCAATCCGCCAAATACGTGCGTAAACGACACGGCCGGGCAGTTCCACATATATGGTTATAGGTTTCCCATGGGCATCCTCAACTGAATGAACCGGCAGTTGGGAGTATGTGAGGTTGTTGAAATTGGTTTCCTGCCAGCCATCCTGATTAATGCGCTGTTCAAAATAACCCTGTTTGTAAAACAATCCAATCGGTGTAAATGGTAATCCCAAATCGGAAGCAGATTTACAGTGATCACCGGATAATACCCCCAGACCTCCTGAATAAACCGGAAGTACTTCATGCAAGCCGTATTCTGCAGAAAAATAAGCAATTTTTTCATGAGTTTTATCCGGAAAGTTTTTCGAAAACCAGGTGTCCTTTTGTTCCATATACCCGGTGTACCGATTCACGACGGCATCGTATTCTGCCAAAAAAGTGGTATCATTGAGTTTCTCTTCGATGCTGTGCAAGCTGACTTCCTGCAGGAAGCGGACTGGATTTTTCATCAGCTTTTCCCACAATGCCAAATCAATTTCGCGGTATAAATCGATGGCTTCATTGTTCCAGGACCACCACATATTGTAGGCAATGTCTTTGAGCATACTGAGTCTTTCCGGAATGGTGGTGGTCACTTTAATTTTTCCCAAAGCGTACATGAAACATCCCTCCATGCGATTTTTTCTTCAAAGTCAAGGAATTTTTGCGTGATGTATGCGTTTAATTTACCATTTCAGAAGGGGTTCAAACTTTGAATTCAAAAAAACATCGACAATTCTTGTCGTGGGCATTCATGTGGTTGTTAATACGAAAAAATTGTTTCAAACATTGTATTTTGTGTAAAAGTAAGTTAAGATAAAAGCAATAGGAAGAAACATCTTTCCGTTGCGAGGAGGGTGAACTGTGTCTGGGGAAAAAAAATTCAGAACAGGAATGTCCGGTTATAATAAAGATGACGTGAATGAATATATTGAGCGCATCTTAAGCGAATTTGACAGCCGGCTAAAAGAGAAAGACGACGAGATATCGGGCCTGAAACTGCAATTACGGGACACCAAGGGTAAACTGGATCAGGCTGGTTCCAATGTCGATGCGGTCACGAAGGATAGAGAAAGAATTTCTCTGGTCCTTATTCAGGCACAGCAAAAAGCGGATAGCATGCTCGAAGATGCCCGTGCGGAGGCTGGAGCCGAAAGAGAACGTTTAGAAAATTTATTGGAAACACATCGCGAAAGCCTCATTGATGTCAAAAGGGATATTCGTGATATGAAATCTTACGTAGCAGATATGCTGGCGAAATACGCGACTGGCCTCGACGAGGCGGAAGGTCTTGTTGGGGAACGAGTAAAACAGCAAATTGGCGATGGGGAAAATCATACCATGTAAAAATGTTTCAGTACAAACTGAACGTTGTATGAATATTCAAAACCCTGCCGCCGGCAGGGTTTTTTATATAAGGAAATAGAAAAAAGGAAATAGCATAAGAGGAAATCTGAAAATGCGCAGCATTTTCAGCAGGTTTTGTGCCTGCTCGAAGAGAAAGGAATGGTATTAATCATGAAAAAAGAAATTTTAGCCTTGCTCGAAAAAAACAGCCGTTTATCCGATGATGACATTGCGGCCATTCTTACCGTTGATGCAGTGGCTGTGACTACCGCCATTCGAGAATTGGAAAACGAAGGTATTTTGTGTGGCTACAGTGCCCTTATCGATTGGGAAAAGTTTGGACAAGAAGTTGTAACGGCTTACATCGAAGTACGCGTTTCACCACAACGTGGCCATGGTTTTGATAAAGTAGCAGAAAGAATCTACCAGTTTCCGCAGGTAAAAGCCTGCAACCTGATGTCTGGCGGCTTTGATCTTTTTGTGGTAGTCGAAGGAAAAACAATGAAAGAAGTGGCGCTGTTTGTGGCAGAACGCCTGGCACCGGTCGAGTTTGTACTGAGCACGGCAACCCTTTTTGTACTGAGAAAGTACAAGGACCATGGCGTTTTGCTGGGAAGACACCACATTGATGAACGAGAATTGGTTATCATGTAGGGTAAACAGTGGTGGCTGCTGCCATGGTCTACAGAATAGGAAGAGGAGGAACAAACTTTTATGATTCTAAAAAATATGATACGAAAAAATGTGTCTGAAGCACCGCCATCAGGGATACGAAAATACTTTGATTTGATCAATGAAATGAAAGATGCCATTTCCCTGGGCATTGGAGAACCGGATTTTGAAACGCCTTGGAGTATTCGGGAAGAAGGCATTTATTCTCTGGAAAAAGGGAAGACATTTTATTCATCCAATGCCGGTTTCCTGGAATTGCGTAATGAAATTCACCGTTATATGCGGGAGCGATTTTCGCTGACATACAATCCTGTATCCGAGATTATTGTCACCGTGGGTGGCAGTGAAGCCATAGACATTGCGTTGCGTATGCTGGTCGGACCTGGTGACGATGTGCTGCTGCCGGAGCCAAGTTTTGTTGCTTACAAGGGCTGTGCACGGTTCACAGGAGCCAATGTGGTACCCATTCCTTTGAAAGCAGAAAATCGTTTTCGCTTACAACCGGAAGAATTGCTGGCGGCCATTACACCCAACACAAAAGTATTAATTATAAGTTACCCCAGCAACCCAACGGGTGCTACCATGGAGTGGGACGATTATGCTAAACTGGTGAAGGTCTTAAAAGACAGGGATATTGTGGTTATTTCCGATGAAATATATGCCGAACTTCTTTATGAAGGCAAGCATGTATCCATTGCACAATTCCCGGAAATGCGGGATAAAACCATTGTGGTGAATGGATTTTCCAAAACCTTTGCCATGACAGGCTGGCGCATCGGATTCGCCTGTGCACACCCTGATTTTATGGAACAGATGAAAAAAATACATCAATTTGCCATTATGTGCAGCCCGACCATGGCTCAGTTTGCTGCCATTGAAGCCTTGCGGAACGGTCTGCCGGAAATGGAACGCATGGTTTCGGAGTATGACCAGCGCAGAAAAGTGATGGTGGAAGGCTTTCGAAGTGCCGGTTTGGACTGTTTTGAGCCTGTGGGTGCTTTTTATGTGTTCCCGGATATCCGCAGCACCGGTCTAAGTTCTGATGAATTTTGTGAACGTCTCCTTGTGGATGAAAAAGTATTGATGATTCCCGGTACTGCTTTTGGTGATTGTGGTGAGGGCTTTGTACGGGCAACCTATGCCACTTCTCTGGACAGCATCAGAGAAGCCATCAGTCGCATTAAACGGTTTGTTGACAGCGTGGTGTCTGAAGGCGATGCTTTACAGGAAAGTGCAAGGTAAGGTTTTGCTCAGGCTGATATCAAAGCTGCTTATTGAAACAAACAAGATTTTACACATAAAAGAACCGGACAAGTCAACGCTTGTCCGGTTCTTTGCACATCATCATTTGTTCTTTTCTCAAGCGCATCACGTCCATAATTTTATCGTCCATTTTGCGGCTTGCGTCCAGGATGTTTTCATACGGCTCTTTTCGATTCATGGCACGATGAAGTACCATTCTGCTAATCTCTAATTCACACATCGCATTACCCCCCCGAGTTCTGGATGGTTTAATTTTACTCAAAACGCAACATATCGTCAACCCTATAAATGGAATGTAGCAAATATCTACTATGAATCACAATAAAGTATAAAAAGACAGTCATCAGGAAAACAGCCCAATCTATATTACAGTAGGGGGGTAGTCGGTTAGTGCCAGTTCATTTACAAAATGTATAATTATGCATTTAGTAATAACTGGATGTATTTAGCATTATATGATTTTTCAATACATTCGATGTCAACTCCAGTCGTAGCCACATGTTATATCAGCCTCTGTAACCGGACTAGTTACATGTTTACTTCTATTATGCAAGAAGTTTATCCTTTATGTATAATTATACCGCAACTGGCACTAACCGACTACCCCCCTTACAGTAAATATGGATTCGTATGCCCAATCAGTAAATATGGATTCGTGTGCCCAATCAGTAAATATGGATTCGTGTGCCCAATCAGTAAATTTGGATTTGTGTGCCCAATCGGTAAATATGGATTCGTGTGCCCAATCAGTAAATTTGGATTTGTGTGCCCAATCGGTAAATATGGATTCGTGTGCCCAATCAGTAAATTTGGATTTGTGTGCCCAATCAGTAAATATGGATTCGTATGGTGGTGTGTTGGTGAAGGAACCATCCGCAGGGGCAATGAGGGCTGTTAGTGGCGTGTGCAGTGAAAACTGGGGCAAAACCGCCGGATGCGGTTTTGAGTCGCGCTGAGCACAGGACGTGCGAACCGCGGCGACCCAGTTTTCACAAAGAAGGCACTTACAGCCCCATTGCACCGAGGACGGTGACGCACCAACACACCACCATTCGAATGAGCAGAGAAAGTAGATGCACCACCACGCCACCACGCCACCACGCCAGCACGCCATCACGCCACCACGCCACCACGCGATGTTGGAGGGACCTTAAGGCATTGAGAGCTGTTGCTAAAATTCATATTCTGTTCATACTTTCTTCAAATTCTTCATTCATAATAAGGAAGAATCGGTGAAGCAGAAAGATAAGCGATGATTTCGCGCTCTATGTTTTGTCTGTGTTAGGAGGAAAGACATGATAGAAATTACCAACCTCACGAAGTCGTACGGGAAGAACAAAGCAGTGGATGATGTGACGTTTACTGTTGAAAAAGGTGAAATTCTCGGCTTTCTGGGACCAAATGGTGCCGGAAAAACGACGACCATGAACATTCTGACCGGGTTTATTTCTTCATCATCTGGAACGGTAAAAATTGACGGGTTTGACATTTTAGAGAAACCGGAAGAAGCCAAAAAGAGAATTGGGTACCTGCCCGAACAACCTCCTTTGTACATGGACATGACGGTCAATGAATACCTGGACTTTTGTGCAGATCTGAAATTTGTCAAGAAAAAGGATTGGAAAGCACAAAAAGTGGACATCATGGAGCTTGTGAAAATTTCACACGTCAGCCATCGACTGGTCAAGAACCTTTCCAAAGGCTATAAACAACGTGTTGGCTTGGCGCAGGCATTGGTGGGAACACCGGATGTGCTGGTGCTGGATGAACCGACCGTTGGCTTGGACCCGAAGCAAATCATAGAAATTCGCAAACTGATTAAAGCGCTTGGGAAGAACCACACAATCATTCTTTCTTCTCATATTCTCCCTGAAGTCAGCGCCGTCTGTGACCGCGTTGTCATTATTAATAAGGGAAAAATTGCGGCCATAGACACACCGGAAAACCTGTCGAAAAAACTGTCCGACTTTTCCCGGTTCACCATTACGATTGCGGGACCGGAATCGCGTGTCAGAGCTGCACTGCAGGAGGTCTACGGTATTAAATATCTGGAAACCCAGTCCGGTTCAGCCAAAGATGAATTCAGTTATATTGTGGAAGCAGACAAAGATTTGGACGTCCGCAAACCCATCTTTAATAAGCTGGCAGAGCACGGTTATCCCATACTTGAATTGAAGTCGTTGAGTCTTTCGCTCGAAGATATCTTCTTGCAGCTGACCACAACAGAAACGAAGGAGGACTGAACATGCTGGCAATTATGAAACGCGATTTCCGTTCTTATTTTAATTCTCCTATAGCCTATGTGCTCATCGGTTTGTTTATTTTCATTATGTCCATCTTGTTTATGGGCACGATTCGTAACGGTACGGCGGAATTTTCAAGCGGTTTTGCAACCATGAATACCCTGTTGCTGTTTATTCTACCCATCCTCAGCATGCGTGCGTTTACAGAGGACAAGAAGCAGGGCACAGAGGTGTTATTGCTCACGTCACCGAACAAACTTGTTTCTATTGTTGCCGGCAAGTTTTTGGCGGTGTATGCAGTATTCCTGGTCATGACGGCCTTTACCCTTGTGTATCCGATTATTCTCTCCATTTTCGGAAAACCGGAAGGCTTACTAATTCTCAGTTCTTATGTCGGGTTTATTTTTTATGGCGCTGTGGCCGTAGCCCTTTGTGTCTTTGCTTCAGCATTGACTGAAAACCAAATTGTTGCAGCTGTCATTGGCTTTGTGTCCCTCTTCTTCCTGATGGTCATCGATTATCTTGCCAGCTTAACCGGTGGTTTTCTTGGTAAAGTATTGACTTGGTTGTCTTTGAACCAGCGGTATCAGGACTTTAGCCAGGGAATGTTTGATCTTACCTCCATTATCTTTATGCTCAGCTTTGTGGTGGCATTTGGATACTTTACAGTACGTGTATTAGAGCGCAAACGTTGGAGCCAGGGCTAACTCGGAAAATGCGCGGCATTTTCAGCAAGTTTTCTGCCTATCTGAAACGAGAGAAGCAGTAAAAAACGGAAAATGCGCGGCATTTTCAGCAAGTTTTCTGCCTATCTGAAATGAGAGAAGCAGTAAAAAACGGAAAATGTGCGGCATTTTCAGCAAGTTTTGCACTTTACAAAGCGAAAGGAATATTTGCAAAAATGAAAAAAAATGATAAAAAAAATAAAATGTTCAGCGCCCGTACGCTGAGATATGGTTCCTATGCTTTGGTCGTCACGGTTATCGCAATGGCCTTACTTGTGGCTGTCAATGCACTCCTGGGTTTGGATAAAATCCGGACGTCGCTGCGGTTTGACATTACGACAAACAAACTGTTTTCCATTGGAGACCAAACCAAGGATGTTTTGAAGGATTTGAAAAAAGACGTAGAATTCATCATTTTGATGGATGAAAAAGACTTCTCCAGCACCATGATCAAGGAAATCTTTAAGCAATATAACTTAAAGAGCAATGATAAGGTGAAGACACGCTTTGTGGACTTGGACAAAGATCCTCAATTCGTGAAGCGTGAGTTGGATCCAGATACCATTACCGGGATAGCAAAAGGAGATTTGGTTGTGAAATCCGGCAAAAAGGTTCGCCTGATTAACCAAAGCGAATTGCAGGACACACGGTATGATCAACAAACCGGTCAAACATACAGTGCCGGCCTCATTATTGAGCAGGCGTTTACAGGCGCCATTATGAATGTGACTTCGGATGTTACGCCCAAAGTTTACTTTACCGAGGGTCATGGTGAACTCTCTGTTGGTTCCGATTTATCGACCTTAAAAGGGACCCTGGACATTAACAATTACGATGTGCAGTCCATGAAGCTAACCGAGGGTATTCCTGAAGATGCTTCTGTCATGATCATTGCAAACCCCACAGCCGACCTTTTGGGCGAGGAAACAGCAGTGCTCAGCGATTGGCTGCGCCAAAAGGGCGGCAACCTGGTTGTGATGGCGGATGCCAATCCTGAAGCGGCCGAAATGCCAAACCTGCTTTCCATTCTGGCATTGTACAATCTGAAACTAAACAATGACGTTGTGATGGAAGGCAGCCAGCAGAACTATTTGGAAAAAGCCAATTACGTTATTCCACGTGTGACAGCCAATGCGATTACAACGAAACTGGATGCGAATTCCGTGATGCTGCTCCTGCCCAACAGTCGGACAGTGGAAGTGTTGGATAATGTCAAGGAATACCTGGCAACCTTTCCCATTTTCCAAACATCCGATCAGGCAGCCCGATTGGATGTTGCCTCCGGTTTCCAGACACCCATTGCCGGAACCTTCTTAATGGGTGCGGCAACGGAATCCAAAGGTGGCTCAAAAATTTCGCGCATGGTTGTTCTTGGAAATGCAAGCTTTGTGAGCAATGCCGGCATGCAGCAATCCAACGATAACGGCAAGCGTTATGTGTTGACCATGGTCAACTGGATGCAGGATAAGCAGCAGGAAATTATCATCCCGGCAAAAGACAATGCGCAGCCAAAGTTGGAAATGACAGAGCAGAGTATTTTCTTTGTCTTCATTTTCTTAACAGCACTCTTGCCACTTCTCATTATCGGAGCCGGTATCTTTGTATGGCTTAGGAGGAGACACCTATGAGAAACAAGGGACGAATCATCGCACTACTCGCGGTGGTTGCAGTACTTGTCGTGGTATGGATCGTCTTTGGCAAACAGCTTGGGGCGGATCCAGCGGCGCAGGCAACGCCCATCCCGGAAGATCCTGTGAATGCAGTAACACTGGTGCCCTTCAGCCAGTCGGACATGATTAAAATGGTCATGGAAACACCGGAAGGCACGCTGACAATGAACAGGAAAGAAAGCACACAGGAACGACGGACACAATTAGAAGATGGTACGGTTGAAACAACCACGGCTGCAGTCACCCTGTGGGAAAGCAAGGACATGGATGTTGATACCGATAATGCCAATGCGGTTGCCTTCGGTGGTGGCTTCATGAAAACCATGCGCATGATTGTCGAGGATGCGACGGCAGAAGACTTGAAAAATTTTGGTTTTGAAAACAAGTGGCAGCTGACGTTCCACACAAAAGATGCATCGGCTTCGGTTGTCATCGGAGACGAAACACCGGATAAAAATGCCTACTATGTGATGGATGCGGGAAAAAACACCATTTATACGGCTGGTAAATACACGGTTGAACCGTTGAAGATGGACCGTTTGCTGCTACTTAACAAAAATCTTTATCACCGTGCAGATACCTTGCCGCAAGACATCACGTCCATCAAATTCGTCCGCAACGGTGAAATGGTTTTTGTTGCGGCGATCAATAGTGATGGTTTTTGGGATATGTCTGAACCCATAGCAGTAGAAGCGGATGGCACCGCCTTTAACACGATGCAGGCAGCTTTTGCCGGCCTGACCGCCACGGCACACGTGGAACAAAACCCAGGCGACTGGGCCAAGTATGGCTTGGAAAAGCCGGCATATGAGTTTACCTACCTTTTGGCTGGTAAAGAACATGTGTTGCAGATTGGCAATAAGGACCCGGAGAACAGCTACCTCTACTGCCGTTTGGACAATGGCAACACCGTGTTCACACAAAATCCGGAGAAGTTTATCTTCCTGGATAAGCCTTTTGTGGAGCTCATCGACAAGTTTATCTACATCCCTGCCATTTATGATGTAACGAAAGTGGTGGTTCATATTGACGGCCGTGTGGACACCATGGAACTGGATGTTCCAAAACCGAACCAGGACAAAGATGCAGAGGAATTGCCGGAAACCTACATATTGAATGGCAAAAAGCTGGAAGGTAAAGACAGCATTTCCGGTCTGAAGCGCTATTATCAAGGAGCCATTGGTGTTCGTGCCGACAAGGTGGATTTTGATGCCAAGCCAGTTTATGAACCTGAGAAGTCCGTATTAACCATTGAGTACACCATGCGAAACCGGAAAGATACCTTTATGAAGGTAGAACTCATTCCAACAGAGGATGGTTATGGCTACTATGGTATGCGCAACGGAGAATACTCCGGTCTCATCGTTTCCAAAACCCAGATGGACGAGGAGAGTATGGGTATACGCCAGGGCTACAATGAAATGAATGAAAAAATTGCCGAAGATGCAGAAAAAGCAAAGGAAGCGAAGTAGTAAAAAAAAGTAATGGAAATCTGAAAATGCGCAGCATTTTCAGCAAGCTCTGTGCAAACTTAACGAGGACGCATAGGGTATAAATCTGAACAGGGCAAATTTTCATCACTTTTTGTGCCTGAGCGAAGCGAAAGGAATGTCTATAAATCTGAAAATGCGCAGCATTTTCAGCAAGCTCTGTGCCAATACGAAGAGAATGGAATAGATATGAACTGAAAAGAAGGTGGTTTTTTTATAGAAAACACCTTCTTTTTTGCATATAGAAACCATGGTATTTTGTATACAAAAAACGAAAATCTTTCCATTTCAAAAAATGAAATGGCTTATATAACAATCTTTCAACAAGAGTTTGTTGAAAATTTATCAATATTTTTATTGAATAGTTTTTCTTATTTTGATATAATGATTATCGAACCTTGTGAATTTGTTCACAAGGTTATCTTCATAGTCATAAAAGTTGAAACGGACAGTGTAAGAATGGAACAGGAGGATTCAATAATGGGTTGTAATGGCTGCGGTGCGGACAGAATGTCCAAAGAACTGGACAACATCATTGCAAAACACAAGGAAATGAAAGGTGCCCTCATCCCTGTGCTGCATGAGGCACAGGGATTGTACGGCTACCTGCCAATGAAGGTGCAAAAACAAGTTGCAGAAGGCCTTGGCATTGCTTTGGCTGATGTGTACGGGGTTGTTACTTTTTACACACAATTCTCTTTGTATCCAAAAGGAAAATACAAAGTCAGCGTTTGTCTTGGTACCGCCTGCTATGTTAAAGGAGCCGGCAAGATCATGGACAAAGTGATGTCTATTCTTAAGATCAAGAACGGTGAATGCACCTCGGATATGAACTTTTCGCTGGATGCCTGCCGTTGTATCGGAGCCTGCGGACTGGCGCCGGTCATCACCATCAATGATGACGTGTATGGCCGCCTGACAGCCGATGAAGTCCCGGCCATCCTCGAAAAATATATCAAAATGGCGTCAGAGGTTGCGTGAAAGATTGTTCTTTGCACCTCATGGATATTGCGCAGAATTCAACGACTGCCGGTGCTTCCCACATAGTTATTACGATGGAAGCCGATAAAAACGCGCAGATGTTTACGATGTCAGTCACCGATGATGGATGCGGTATGGAGGATGCATTTTTGCAAAGTGTTACCGATCCATTCACGACAACGAGAACCACACGAAAAGTGGGCTTGGGCATTCCGTTGCTGAAATTATCCGCTGAAATGACGGGTGGCTTTTTCCGGATAAGTTCGGAAAAGGGAAAAGGCACCAGCCTTTCTGCAGGATTTGTCATTCACAGCATCGACCGCATACCCGTGGGTGATATGCCCGAAACCTTATCGTCACTCATCAGCGGATGGCCGGAAATCGACTGGACGGTTCATTTGAAAAGTACTATTGACAGTTTTTCGATATCCACAGCAGAAATAACGGCCGTGCTGGACGGCGTTCCCATTGGCAATCCTGCCGTAGCAGGGTGGCTCAATGAGACATTCACAGAAGCAATGAAAACAATTTACGGAGGTATTCTGGATGAAATCACTGAAGGACCTTGAAGAAATTCGTGAAAGAGCCAAACAAGAGCTAAGCATGAGAGAAACAGCCAATAAAACACGGATTATTGTTGGCATGGCCACCTGTGGCATCGCTGCCGGAGCACGTCCTGTCATGGCCGCGTTCAATCAGGAATTGCAAACCCGCAGCATCCAAACAGCCACTGTATCCATGACCGGCTGCGTCGGCGTCTGCCGCTACGAACCCATGTGCGATGTGGTGGATCCGGATGGCTCAAAAACAACGTACATCCGTCTGGATGCAGAAAAAGCAAGGCGCATTGTCGCTGAGCACATTGTGAATGGTAAACCCATTGTGGCGTTCACCATTGGTGCGGCAGAAAAAATCGGTTAAGCAAAAGTCCCTTTGTTGTAGAAAATTTTTTTGGACTTATTGGACTTATTTGGGCTTATATAGTAACAAGCATTTCCGACGGATCGACACGGCATTTTATCTGTAGCAGCCGGAGGCAAGTATATCCCCAAAAAACGACAGTAGAATTTTAAGAACAGACAACAAACGTTAAGCAGGAGGATCAAGGTATGGTTAGCAGAGCACACGTGCTCGTATGCGGGGGAACCGGATGCGTGGCGTCGAAGTCCACTGAAATCATGGCGCAATTTGAAAAACACTTTGTGACCAATGGCATTGAAAAAGAAGTCAAGGTTGTGAAAACCGGTTGTTTCGGTCTTTGTGAAAAAGGACCCATTGTGGTCATTTATCCAGAAGGTGCTACTTATTCAAGGGTAACCTCCGGTGATGTGAAAGAAATAGTGGAAGAACACCTGGTGAAGGGCCGTATTGTAAAACGTCTCTTGCTCGGGGATACCGATACTGCCGATGTAGCCCGTTCCCTGGATAATGTCGGCTTTTTCAGCCGCCAGCTCCGTATTGCATTACGGAATTGCGGTATCATCAATCCTGAACTCATTGATGAATACATTGCCAGAGACGGATATAAAGCGCTTGGCAAAGTGTTGACAGAAATGACCCCCACCGATGTCATCAATGAAATTAAAAAGTCCGGACTCCGTGGCCGTGGGGGCGGAGGCTTCCCAACCGGCATGAAGTGGGAGTTTGCCGCCAAACAAACCGCCGATCAGAAATATGTCTGCTGCAATGCGGATGAAGGCGACCCGGGCGCTTTTATGGACCGTTCCGTTCTGGAAGGTGACCCGCACGCCGTTATTGAAGCCATGATCATTGCCGGGTATGCCATTGGTGCCACCGAAGGTTTTGTCTATGTGCGTGCAGAATACCCCATTGCCGTACAACGCTTAACCCTTGCCATGGATCAGGCCAAAGAATACGGCCTGCTGGGCAAGAATATTTTCGGTTCCGGCTTTGACTTTTCTTTGGAAATCCGTTTGGGTGCCGGTGCATTTGTTTGCGGTGAAGAAACAGCCCTTATGACATCCATTGAAGGTCATCGCGGGGAACCCCGCCCACGGCCGCCATTCCCGGCTGTCAAAGGCTTGTGGCAAAAACCGACTATTTTGAACAACGTTGAAACCTATGCCAATATCCCTGTCATTATCAATAACGGCGCGGACTGGTTTGCGAGCATTGGTACGGAAAAGAGCAAAGGCACAAAAGTTTTTGCCATCGGCGGAAAAATCAACAACACCGGTTTGGTAGAAATTCCGATGGGAACACCTTTGCGCGAGGTTATTTATGATATTGGTGGAGGCATCCCGAACGGCAAGAAGTTCAAAGCGGTTCAAACGGGTGGTCCTTCCGGCGGTTGTATTCCAATGGAACACATTGATATTCCAATTGAATACGATTCGTTAATCTCTATCGGTTCCATGATGGGATCCGGCGGTATGATCGTGATGGACGAAGACAACTGTATGGTAGACATTGCGAAATTCTTTCTGGAATTTACTGTGGATGAATCTTGTGGAAAATGCCCGCCCTGCCGTATCGGTACGAAGCGTATGCATGAAATTCTGGATCGTATCACCAAGGGTAAAGGGGAAATGGCCGATCTTCAAAAATTGGAAGATTTGGCCAACAGCATCAAACAATCGGCTCTCTGCGGTTTGGGTCAAACAGCTCCGAATCCGGTGCTTTCCACACTTAAGTATTTCCGCCACGAATATGAAGCCCATGTCATTGATAAAAACTGCCCGGCCGGTGTCTGCAAGTCATTGATGCAGTATCAGATTATAGAAGACAAGTGCAAAGGCTGCAGCCTCTGCGCCAAAAAATGCCCGACTGGCGCCATCACTGGCGAGTTGAGAAAACCCTATGTCATTGACCAGGAAAAATGCATCAAGTGCGGTGTTTGTATGGATGTCTGTAAATTTGCCGCAGTGACAAACCGGTAAGCGAGAGGAGCAAACGTATCATGACGGAATTAGTAAATTTTACGATAGACGGCAAAGCAGTCTCGGTGCCGAGAGGCACCACCATTCTGGAAGCCGCACGCCAAATTGGCGTCAATATCCCAACCCTTTGCTTTTTGAAGGACATCAATGAAATCGGTGCCTGCCGCATGTGTGTGGTGGATGTTGGCGCCAGAAGCCTCCAGGCTTCCTGTGTATACCCGGTTTCCGAAGGGTTGAAGGTGATCACCAACAGCCCGAAAGTCAGAGACAGCCGCCGTACCACCCTGGAACTCATCCTGTCTAACCATGAAAACAAATGCTTCACCTGCAACCGCAGCGATAACTGCGAACTGCAAAAACTGGCGAATGACCACAATATCAAAGAAATTCGCTATGAAGGTGCAATGTTCTCATTACCGGTGGATGATTCTTCCCTGTCTATTGTCAGAGATCCTAAAAAGTGTGTGTTGTGCCGTCGTTGCGTGTCCATGTGTAAAAATGTGCAAACGGTTTCAGCCATTGAAACAAACGGCCGCGGCTTTGAGACCATCGTCACGTCACCCTTTAATATTTCGCTCTGCAACACCCCCTGCGTTAATTGTGGGCAGTGCATAACGGTTTGCCCTGTAGGTGCCTTGCGAGAAAAAGATGAGTCTGAAAAGGTATGGGATGCACTGGCACGACCAGACCTGCATGTGGTTGTACAAACAGCACCGGCTGTGCGCGTGGCCATCGGCGAAGAATTCGGTTTACCCATTGGCACCCGCTGTACTGGTAAAATGGTTGCCGCTCTCAAAGCCATGGGCTTTGCCAACGTGTACGACACCGATACTGCTGCCGACCTGACCATTATGGAAGAAGGCACCGAACTGGTGAATCGCATTAAGAACGGCGGCAAACTGCCCCTCATTACGTCTTGCAGCCCTGGTTGGATCAAGTTCTGTGAACACAATTATCCGGAGTTCCTGGAGAATTTATCTACCTGCAAATCGCCACAAAACATGTTTGGCGCTTTGCTGAAAAGTTATTATGCAAAAAAAATCGGTGTCGCACCTGAAAAAGTCTTTGTTGTTTCTGTGATGCCTTGTACTGCGAAAAAATTTGAAGCCCAACGTCCAGAGCTTTCGGTGGATGGTCTGCCTGATATCGATGTGGTCATTACCACCCGTGAATTGGCAGATATGATTCGTGAAGCAGGTCTGGACTTCGTGAACCTCGAAGATGCTCAGTACGACGACCCCATGGGCATCGGCACCGGCGCCGGCGTTATTTTCGGCGCTACCGGCGGCGTTATGGAAGCAGCCCTGCGTTCTGCAGCCTTCCTTTTAACCGGACAAGACGATGACAGCATGGAAATCGGTGTGGTACGCGGCGTAGACGACATTAAAGAAGCCGAAGTTACCGTTGCCGGCGTTACCCTGAAAGCAGCCATTGTCCATGGCCTTGGCAATGCACGTATACTGATGGACAAGATTAAGGCCGGTGAAGCTGACTATCACTTCATCGAAATTATGGCTTGCCCCGGTGGCTGTGTCAACGGCGGCGGACAGCCCATTGTACCGGCTTCTGTACGCAATGTGATGGATATTCGTGTAGAACGTGCGAAGGCCATTTACGACGAAGATGCGGCCCTCCATATCCGCAAAGCACACCGCAACCCTGTTGTGGAAACCTTGTACAAGGAATTCTTTGGCACACCGGCAAGTGCAGTATCTCATAAGTATTTGCACACGCATTATACAGCGCGGGAGAGTTATCCGATTGTTGAGGAGTAGGTTCAGGTTCAGGTGTAGGGTTAGAGGGTTTGAGGGTTTGAGGTAAACTTTGAGCTTTGAGCTTTGAGCTTGAGCTTTGAGCTTGAACTTGAACTTGAACTTGAGCTTGAGCTTGAGCTTGAACTTGAACTTGAGCTTGAGCTTGAACTTGAATTTGAATTTGAATTTGAATTTGAACTTGAGCTTGAGCTTGAGCTTGAGCTTGAACTTGAACTTGAACTTGAATTTGAATTTGAGCTTGAACTTGAGCTTGAGCTTGAACTTGAGCTTGAGCTTGAACTTGAACTTGAGCTTGAACTTGAACTTGAGCTTGAACTTGAGAGAGTATAGTTAAGCCAAAAGCCAAACCGG
>JBBRWP010000044.1:0-17636 GCA_038249175.1 Acetivibrionales bacterium | reverse complement strand
TAAATGATGGTCCAGACTGGGTAGACAATTGACGGCAGTATACCCGTCTTTTCGCATTGTCATTCCTTAGATATTTTCTGTGACTTCTTTTCGATTTTGCAGAATGGCTTCAGCAATCTGGAGGTCTTCCGGTGTTGTAATCTTAAGATTTGTGTATCCCCCCTGGACCATTCGCACTGGAAGGTCCAGGTGCTCCACCAGCGACGCGTCATCCGTACCCATATATGCTGACGCAATTGCTTTTTCATGTGCCGCTACAATGATATCCCGTCGAAAAGCCTGTGGCGTTTGTACCTGCCAGAGGTTTTCCCGGGGTATGGTTTTTTCTACTGTTCTGTCCGTGGCCACTTGTTTTATGGTGTCTTTGACCGGTACACCAACACAGGCTGTGCCGGTTTCCCGCACAGAATTCAGACAATTTTGGAGAACCGCCAAAGTAACAAAAGGCCTCGCCCCGTCATGGATGAAAACAATATTTACCTCTTCTTCTAAAGCCTCTAGACCAAAAAAGACAGACTGCTGTCTGTCCTTGCCACCGTTAACAACCGTGTATTTGCCCCTTTGAATATGGTATTCTCCTAAAAGGGTTTTCATTATTTCCTGCTCCTCCGGGTGAACCACCAAAACAAGTGAGTAAGGGACATTCAGATTCTCCATGCCGGCCTGCAGGTTTCGCAGGGTATGAATGATGACAGGCACGCCTCCCAGCAAAAGAAAAAGCTTGTTTTTGTCCTCGCCCATCCGTGTGCCGCGACCGGCGGCCATAACAAGAAGGCCAATGTTTTCATTTTGCACTTTCAGGGTCTCCTTCCAAATAATAGTCATCACGCCAGCCGTTACGGCAATTTCGATTAACCGTGAACCACCATCGACCGGCCTCGGCTGGATTTTCATGAAAGTGCACCCTGCTTGAATACCAGCAAACCCTAGCGTTCCAATAAACCACGACAGACAATGCCCTCTGCCATCAAGTCAATCTTCACGACAGCGATGTGCGACTGAGTTCCGATGAAACGGCTTCCTCTTTATATCGGGCAAAGACCATGCGTCCGGCCGATGTTTGCAAAACACTGGTCACCACCACATCCACCTCAATGCCTTTATAACGACCGCCGTCTTCCACCACCACCATGGTGCCATCCTCCAGATAACCGACACCCTGCCCGGCTTCTTTGCCTTCCTTAATAATGCGCACCGTCATTTCTTCACCGGAAAGGGCAATAGGCTTTAGTGCATTGGCCAGGTCATTGATGTTTAAAACCGCGATATTCCGTATGGCTGCCACCTTGGCAAGGTTGTAGTCGTTTGTCAGGATACAGGCATTCATTTCCTTGGCCGATGTCAGCAATTGCTCATCCACTTCTGTAGCTCCTTCATGGTGAAAGCGTTCAACACGCACCGGCAATTTTGAGTCTTTTTTTAATGCGTTCAGCACGTCCAGACCACGACGACCCTTTGTTCGCACCAAATCGTCATGCGAATCGGCCAAATGTCGCAATTCTTCCAAAACAAAACCCGGCACAACCAGCTCACCTTCTACAAAACCGGTGCGGCAAACGTCCAGGATGCGTCCATCAATAATGGTGCTCGTATCCAATAGTTTTACAGAAACCCCATTCATATGATGGTTACCCTGAAAACTCTCTTTGCGTTTCATCAGCGCAAAGTAGACCCCGGAAAAGCCAAAAAGAATGTTCATCATAATGGCCAGTGTAACGCCGACAACCGGAATGCGGTACAAGGGAATGGCAACAAGGTTGGCAACAATGAGGCCGGCAATGAGCCCCCCCGCCGAAACAACCATTTCATAAAGGGTTACTTTGCCTATGACCTTTTCCGTCTGCTCCAGGGCAGAAGTCAGCCCGCGAATGAGGCGGCTGCTGAGCAGGTACATAAACACACCACTCACCACGGCAGCGCCGAGTATCCACAGGGTTCCCTGCGAACTTTCCAATAAGTTTCTTTGGCCGTTTTGCAGCAGGATAAAGCGTGTAAGGGTAACACCGGTAACGGCACCGGTCAGTCCGAAAGCAAACCGGAGAATTTGATCCAACATGGTTTATTCAGCTCCCCGAACAAAAGAAGTCGGCCTTTTGTGTGGCCGCAGAATAGACAAGCCAAGATGTATAATTGATTCTGGTGTAAGAACCCCGATTTCAACTCCGCAGGAGTCGAAATCGATTGAAAATGGCCAATTTCAGGCCAATATCGCGGTCTACCAGTGCAATGCGGAGCATTGTACTGCCCCTAACGCCGCGATTTGGCATCAACTTGGAGCATTTTCGGGTTATTACGGTAGAATCATAATTAAGTTGCCTCTAGGGGGATTTTCAGTTTGATAATATCTTCCACCTCGCCTGGTTGCAAATTCTTGGCAAGGACCAATTCACTGATAAGGATTTGTTTAGCACTGTTGAGCATTTTTCGTTCCCCTGTAGAAAGGCCACGTTCGCTCTCTCTTTGAACAAGGCTGCGAACCACATCAGCCACTTCAAAAACATTGCCGCTTTTAATTTTTTCCATATTTTCACGGTATCTTTTGTTCCAATTGGCATTCTGCTCGCAAGAACCATCTGCCAGACATTTAAACACAGCATCCGCATCCACGCGGCCAATAATATCACGAATGCCGATATGCGTAGCATTCCCCACCGGAATCATGACTTTCATATCCCCGACAGGCATTTTCATGACATAATAGCTCTTTTTTTCTCCGAGAATCTCCCGTTCCTCAATGGATTCTATTACCCCGGCTCCGTGCATTGGATAAACAATCTTGTCCCCGATACTATACATACGAAACGCCCCTCTTGGTACACCCTGCACATCTTCCTGTCCGGTTTAAGCCCTAAACCGTTGGTGCGATGCATCACCGTCCTGTTTGGTCCGTTTGAATTCTAAACGAAACTTTATTATGATAAAGAGCAACTGCCCGTTTCTCAAAGATAGAACTCTGAAAATGCACAGCATTTTCAGCAAGAATGTGCGAACTCAACGGAGGACGCATGGGGTAAACCTCTGAAAATGCACAGCATTTTCAGTAAGAATGTGCGAACTCAACGGAGGACGCATGGGGTAAACCTCTGAAAATGCACGGCATTTTCAGTAAGTTTTGTGCCAACTCGAAGAGGACGCATGGGCCAAAGGGTAACCAGCCCCAGTTCCATGCACGATTATATCGTAAGAACTCGAAAATGATCCAATTTGATGAAAAACACGGCGTTAGAGGCAGTACCATGCTCCGCATTGTACTGGTAGACCGCGATATTGGCGTGAAATTGGTCATTTTCAATCAATTTCATCCCCTTCGGGACCGAAATTGGAGTCATTACACCAGAATCATGCATGTGAACCGTTCAACAGGCGTTGGCACAAGAACGCATACGATAGGCTTATGGGTTTACTAGAATCTCAAGAATGATGACCTACTTCAAAAAGTATAGCAAATCGAATGTTAAAAGTCAAAGATATTTCCAATTTATGGAACACTAAGCCAACACTTTGGCTGCATGGTGGGTCAATCACCTGTGATTGTCAGAACCATGGCGGAGCACTGCACCTTCCTTCACGGCACGGATGAAATGATCGCCCCGTTCTTCAAAATTCTTATAGGTGCCATATGACGCAGCTGCAGGCGAGAGCAGACAGGTTTTACCCGCTGGTGTTTTTTCATAGGCAGCCGCAACCGCTTCATTCATATTGGCGGCAAAGACACAGGTAAGTTTTGGTTCCAAAGGCCTTTGCAACAAGCTCTTTAACAAGGTGTATCCTGTATCGGGTAAGCCAATCAGCACTTTTACTTTTCCCTCCGCCAGATAATCCAATAAGCTCCCATAATCGATACCCCTGTCCATGCCGCCAAAGATGAGAGAACCGACATTTTCTACGGTTTCTATGGCCGCAATACAGGTCTGAGGAATGGTCGAGATTGAATCATTCACAAAATGAATACCGTCAAATGTGCCGATGGCTTCCAGGCGATGTTTCAAGCCTGAAAAATCGTTCATGGCATCAACAACCGTTCTTAGTTGCTGAACCGAGTCCATCCCTGACATTTCATGGATGGCAAGTAAAGCCATCTGCATGTTGTAAAGGTTGTGTCTACCTGGCAGTTTCCTTGCCGCAAACCACTCTTCCGGCGCAAAATGGGGTGTCCCCTCTGATAGTTTCCTTGTAGCAAGCCATGCTTCCGGTGCAAGATGCGATGCCCTCTCTGGCAGGTTCCTTACCGTAAAGCAGTCTTCCGGCGCAAAATGCAGTGCACCCACCGATCCTATCCCGAAAGCCTTCTCCGGGCTTAAGTGTTGGCTTACTGCATTTTTCACCGGAAACTTATCCAGAAAAGCTGCCGGAACCTGTTCGCCGATGATGGTTCTGTCGCCAACCTCCTGATAAAGAAAGATATTGGCCTTTGCTGCAGCGTAATCGTCAAATGACCGGTAGTGGTCCAAATGTTCTTCATAAAGGTTCAGAAACACAGCCACCCGCGGGGAATGGTGTGCGGTTTCCAGCATATGCGAAGACAATTCATAGACATAGACCGTTTCCGGTGTATCCTGCATCAGGGCATCAAAGGCAGGAAGGCCCATATTCCCAACCATTTTGACTGAAATCCCCAGGGCATTCAGCCCGGTAAAGACAAGCATAGATGTCGTGCTTTTCCCTTTGGTGCCGGTAATTCCAATGGTTCTATGCCCCAAAGCAGACAGGAAAAGATCGGTTTGTGAGGTAAGTTGTTCTTCGCGAAAAAATGCATCAATCGACTTGAGGGGAATGCCCGGCGCCTTGAAAACAAGGCTGCAGGCTTGAAGATGTTGAGCATAGTTTTCGCCCCCATAAAAAGCAAACTGCTCCGGTGCAACGCTGCTTTCCTGAGCAACTGCCTGCACCCTAGACGCTGTGGCAACATCCTTGTCTCCAATGTGTATCGTTTTTTGCGGCAATAGCATGTACAGGAAACGTAATGTCGATGCTCCTTCGAGTCCAAAGCCCAGGATACCGATATTGTGAGGTTCCAGAAAGGTTTTCAGTCTCTCTGCCACTTCCAGTACCAAGGGTAGAAAAGGTAACGGGATATTGTCGGCCAGCTCCGGTTCCAGCATGTGAAAAGTCGGGGCATCAGGGAGCGTTACACTGGCAAAGTGGTCCAAAAGGGCAAATGAAGGCGTACCACAAACAGAGAAATGCCGCTGCTGAATCCGCTCCATGCTCCAGCGCGTTTCAGCAACCGTCCCCACACATTCAAACGGTTTGGACGATGCCAAACCTGTCAGCTCATCCAAAACAGGGATCAACGACGCATTGTCCAGCAGGTTCTCTCCAAATATTTCTGCAACTTGTTCAACCGGCAAGTGCGCGGCCAACAGAATAAAAACAAAAAGACATTTGGAACACTGGCAGCACCAGCGGTTTTCCTTGCTGCCCTTGTTACAGCTTCGAAAGTCTTTGTGATAATCGGTCAGCGCAGCAAAATCCAACGCAATGCGCGCTTCACTCCATGGCCTTAGCAAGCTGAAATAGAAGATATCCGGCGTAATCCGTTCCCGAACGTAGTCCGAAAAATCGCGTTCAAATTCCAAAGACTTGGAATATTGATGGTTCACCCAGGTACCTGGAACCGTCGGTTCGTTGGCACTGCCTTCGTTAGACAAGACAATGTATTTTTTACCATGCAGCAAGGCGGCCACGACCGAAGAAAAGCCTAGAATAGCGGAATAGGGCACATGGCCATTAAGAAATCCTTCCGCGTTCATGCGAAACAACTGCGGATCAAAGACGCGAAACGCCTCCAGCCGGGTATCATCGGTAAAGCCACCGATGGCGGCCGTTGTATAGGACGCTTCCCGTGCACTGAGCAGGTAGGCGTCTATAGGGAAAACGTCCGCTGTTTGCGGCAGTTTTTTAAGTAATTCCAGCGAAACAACCGAATCTTTGCCGCCGCCAATTGGTACAAGACAACCCTGTGTCGGGTATGATTCCGCAACAAAAGCCGGTCCTTGTGAAACAGAAACAATGGTCAGTGGCGCATTTTTTGAAACCGTTTCATACAGACCGTTCAACCAATAAAATTCCCCCAGGCCCCGGGTAAACAGCTTCTGCCAAAACAGTACGTCCGATGAGGTTAAATTCCCGGGAACAACCTCCAGCAGGGCCGGGCAGGCAAGTTTCCAATAATTGATTGTTTCTGCCAATCCTAAGAGGAAGACCGCCTGCTGCAACACAGGATGCGTTAATGACCGGTCGAACCTGCCTTGAAAGCGGACTTCATGTGTAAACGATACCAGGCGGCTTTGCCCTTGCAGACAGTATGAAAACCGGCAGGTAATGCCTCCATCTATTGGCTGGAGGCTGTACGATTCATAAATGAACTTTTGATAGTCTTCCCGCAGTTTTTGAAATTGTTCCTGACCCATTTTCCCCTCCCGGTTGTAAAAACAATGATCAATCAAGGTTTCACTGCCAGCCAGCGGTAACCCCGCTGGCTGCATGCAAGTTGTATTTTGCATCTTGCATGAAAAAGTCGAAAATCGACTTTTTGCACTAGAATCAATGATGATTCTGGTGTGTCAAAGCGATTTCTTTTCTGCCAATATAGACAGCATTTCCGCCCGGACATCTGCATGCAACGGCGCAAAGTCATCGGCCGGTGGTCCAAGATAAAAGCCTTGCACACAATCCACCCCCAATGAAATGACCGTCTGCAAGGCCTCATGTGTCTCTATTCCCACGGCTACCACGCGCGTCTGGGCTTGTTTAGCACAAGAAACAAGCATGGCCACTTTTTCATACACACAGGCATCTGTGCAGACCTGCAGCACAAGTGCCGGATCCAGCTTTATATAGGTTGGTTTTATCAGAAGCAATGACAGGGTATCCATCCCTTCCATACCAAACTGATCAATGGCAAAACCAACGCCAACCTGCTGCAGTGACCGGTAGAAGTGCTGTACCTCAGCAACGGATAGGTCTTTTGTACCATGCATCTCCACAACAATGTGCATATTTTTGACATAGCGCTGTTGCAGGTCCCGACAGGTACTTTCTGAAAGAAGCCCGACTGACGAACAATTCAAAAAGAGTGTTGCTTTTTGGAACAGTTCCGGCCGGCTGCTAAAACGGTCCATGGCATTGTATACCATACGCATTTCCATGGCATCAGTTTTTCTGGCAATGCGTGTGGCCGTCAGCAATTCTGAAACAGAGGCATAGATATTCCCCCCCGGCCGGGTTAACGCTTCAAAGCCAATAATTTGAGCCGTTTGCACATCGACCACGGGTTGAAAAACTGTTCGCATGTCATTTCTCAGAATGATCCCATCTAAAAAAGAGAGCTTCAAAAGTTGCTCTTTGTCATTGGCGCATGCAGCAGCACTAAACTTCATCACTGTGCCAACCCCTGCCATCTCCGCTTTGTGGATGGCGTAGGCTGCATTATCCAACAATTCATCCAGTGTATCGCCATGGATACCCGCAATGGCATATCCGGCGTAAATCGGAAAACTGACGGACATGCCATCGATTATGTGCTGCGTTTGCGATAAGACACGCACCATGGCTTCTCCAGAAGCCTGTATCGCCGCTTCGTCGGTAAACCCGCGCAGGATGCACAAAAACTCTGTTCCCAGCATCCGAAATACTACCTGGCGGTCATTCATGCGGCCATTTGCCAATGTTGCGTATGCCTGAATATACGCAGCAAGACCCCCCAGGCCAAAGTGGTTTTTTACATGCTCCGCCTCTGAGAGGTTGAATACAAAAAACGTCAGCAACTCCTTCTCTGTTCTCTCCCTTAGCAAGCGGTTGCCTATTTCCTGCAAAGCCTCTCGATTGTAAAAGCCGGATAAGCTATCGTGCATGGAATCATTTCTTTGGTCTTCCCAGCGTTTTACCTCCGGGTTGATGCTTTGAAAAACACCATAAACTTTCCCGGCGGCATTGTCTGACTTCCCCCAGCATCGAAACCAAATTATGCCTTCCTCTTTCACCGGCATATAGAAATAGGCTGTAAACACTTTGTTTTGGCACAGGCACTCCCGCATTTCCGAGCGAAAACGGCGATGTGACCCTTCCACAGAAGTACTGTCCGGCAAAAATGTTTCCTGACACAGAGTGCATTGGAAAGTTTCAAAAAAATCGAATCCACGGATATGGCTGGGCACCCGGGACGGATAGCCAGGGATAGCGCTATGGCCATTGGCAAAGAACATAAGGTCATTGTCCGGATCATATTCAAAAAAATCGAGGGCAAAAGGGCTTTCATTCATCAGATGCAAATGGGTGTTGAATCGTGCAACCGCCGGCGCCGCCTTGTTGGCTTCTGCCAGTTCATCGGAAAGACGGTGGCAGGTCTGCTCGTATTCCAACAGCAGCGCCTGCAGCACCCCGGCAAAACGTGCCAATGCCCCCGGTTTCTTCTGCAACAATTGCAGTGCTGACATTTGCTCAAGGACTACTGTCCGTTGTGCCGCGATTGCCATTGGCTCAGACACAGATGTTTGTGCGTGTTTTTTGACAACTTCTGTGAGGGTTTCTACATCCTCCCTTAGTAAGGTTGAACCCAGAAACGCCAGAAGTCCATGCATCTTGCCAGTAATGCCCCTGTGTTTTTTCTTCATCCGTCCATTACCCCTTGTATCGCTGCTTAAGTATCTATTTTAAACCTCTTATTTTAACAATAGTAACATTGATGATTCTACCGTAATAACCCAAAAATGCTCCTGGTTGCATGGGCGAGTAGCAAGCTTGCTTGCGACCAGCCCAATTTGATGCCAAATCGCGGCGTTATCGGCAGTACAATGCGCCGCATTGTACTGTTAGACCGCGATATTGGCCTAAAATTGGCCATTTTCAATCGATTTTGCCTCCTTCGGAGTCGAAATCGGGGTTATTACACTAGTATCATTGATTTCACTGCAACAACTCTTCATTGAATAAAAAATATCTGTAAATGTGGTGAAAACAGCCCGTTTCAGCCATAAAAATGGAATGTTCGCCATGTTTTATGGCTGAAATGGGATTGTTTTCGAGTTGTTGCAGTGCAATCAACATCATTTAAAATCAGCGTGCCGTTACCTGTCTATCCGTTCGGCGTGGTTTATCTTAACCTGACTGAAACCCCTTCAGATCGGCGTATCTCTATTTGTCTATCCCGCTTTATTTGTTTCGGAAAGAGCAATGAGTGTATATTGGCCATTGTAGTGCGTTTGGAGCATTTCCACATCATGATATCGGGAGGTAAACAAAAAAACCTGCCGTTTTTGGGCAAAGGCAGCGAGCCAGTCCATGGTATTTTTCAACCGTTTGTCGTCGTACTGCGCAAACGGCTCGTCCAGGAAAACCGGCAGCTTTTCACCATTCTGTTCAAGCAATTGCACTGCAGCCAGGCGAACGGATAACCATATCTGATCCCTGGTCCCACTGCTGAGTTCTGATACAAGCGGCATGGTTTCCCGTTCCACCACTTCAACAGACAATTGCAGGGTTTCACCCGGAACAACTTTTCGGTAGCGTCCACCGGTAATCGATGCCAAAATATTTCCGGCCACTTCCCCCAGTTTTGGTGAAAGCCCCTGCCGTATTTCTTTTGCAGCCGCTTCCAATATTTTCTGGGCAGTTCGCAGGCTCTCGCCATAGCGCTCCAACGCTTGTTTTTGTGTGGCCAGGCGGTCGGTTTCCTCAACAATCTGTTGCAAGCGCTCTTCAGATGGCATCCGTTCAAGTCTGGCCATCAGGGTCGCCTCTGTCGTTTGGAGGGTGGACAGTTGTTCTTCTATCCCTTCGATGTCTTTTTGTAAAGACAGCCCCTGTTGCCTTGCCTCTGATGCCTGCCTTGCCAGCGTTTCCATCGATTCATCTGCCATTTCTTCAGGACCAACATCCAGAACGGCATTATCTTCTTGTGCCACGGACAGGGAATTCTGCCACGGCGATGCTTCTGAAAGGCTTTGTAAAAGAGAATCTGACAGTTCCTGTAAATTTTTTTCGAAGAAGGTTGTTTCTTCTTCCATATGAAGCAATTTCTCCGCCATTTCTTTATCGACCTGTACATCCTCACGGTATTCGTCCAGTCGCATTTGGAAAAGTCTGGCTTTCGCTTCATCTTCACTGCTATCAAAAAAGTTTGCCATTGCAGCACTCCCTGTCAGCATTGACTGTTCCTCTGTCTTCGACACTTTTGCAACCCCAGGCAGTTCCTGTGGACTTCTTTGACCTGCGACCTCTACGGCTATCGTTCCCCCTGAACCTGCAGACACTTTTAATCCCTTTTCTGCTGAGCGGTTAGAAACAGGTTCCGCGAACGGTACAATGTCTGCCCTTCGCAAAAGATCTGCCAGGTGTTTTGACAGGGCTTGAATTTCGTCCTGAATCTGTTTGCTCTTTTCCGTCAGCAGAGCAATTGAACACTCTTCATCTGAAACCTGCCTGAAAAGGGTATCCACTGCTCTTTTACTTTGCAAAAATGCCTGCACATCTTTCATTCTCAAATCACTGAGAAGGACCGCCATATTCTTTCTGGCACTCTCCCACTGTTTCAGCAGCTCCGGATTTGTGTCCAATAAGGGCTGTTGAAACTCCCTGCTTTTCTGTCGTCGTTTTGACAGGAAAATTTGCACCATTTGAAACGAAGCCAAAGAAATAAAACCGAATGCCACGAGCCCTGTCAACACGTTCAAAACAATAGCCGCAAAGGTAAACGGTCCCATCGTTCGTATCCATGTTGCCAGCCCAAGCGCTTGTGCAGAGACGAGAACCAGCAACGCAAGCCCCAGCACAATGAGGGCAATACGGCCTTTCGCCCCTGGTCTATTACCCGTGACAGCGGCGATGTGCCCACGTTCCAACGAATCGTTTCCCTTTTCTTTTGCCAGCAGGAATGCCTGCAACACCGCATCGGTTTTATCCGAATCTTGCCACAGGGGGTTTTCCGGCAAGCGGCCTTTAAGGTCTTGCAGTATGGCGTGATGACTGTCGGTTTCCTGCTGCAAGGTCAGCAGCGTTCTCTTCAACTCCCGAACGCGCCCCATATGAAAGGGCAATCCCGCCACATCTTCCGGCGCAATATCGGAAAGCACCTTTCTGTCCGCCAAACTGATTGCCAATACCGCTTTTTCACGGAACAAAAATGCCTTGTTTTCCGCCAACTGTGCCAGCCTGTTTTTGGTTTCTTTTTGTTTCCTGGATGTGGTAAAAAACGTGTATTTCGCAACCTGTTCCCCATAAAGGGTACGTTTCTGAAACAAACGGTTTTTCTCCCGACGGCTTTCTGCCAGACGGTTGCGGGTTTGCTGCAACTGTAGGGCCAACGCCCGTGTTGCAGCACAATCTTCTAATAATTCTCCTTTTTCTATATGCAGGATTTTCATACGTTCTGCAATTTTATCGATGGGCCGGACAGTGCTGCGGTCGGAACCAACGCGTTCCAACAAAGCTTTCCGTAACGCTTCTTCCGCTTTTAAGAAAGTTTTTTCATCGGAACCCGCGTCCTGAATTTGTAAGAGTCTGTCCATCAGGTGCCTTCGTCCCTGTTCATCCGGGCTTTGATGCTGCTGCATCAGGTACAGGGTTTGCATAAATGCATTTTCATTCACACCCAAATGGGCTTGGGCAAAGAGAATTCCGACCTCCGGGTCTATAGAAAAAGTGGCACCGATATCTTCTGCATACTGATTTTGTATGTGTACATGGTTTTTTTCAAAATTTCTTCCGATACGGTAGGCTTCCCCATTATCGAGGGCGTATTCCAAAACACCGGCATACAGCCCGGAATGCCAGGGACTGTATTTTTTTAACGGTGAAAGGCTGCCATCTTTTAAGCGCCGACCCCCACGCAAACCGTAAAGCATGGCGCGGACAAAGCCCATCAGCGTACTTTTACCCGCCTCATTTTCGCCATACACAATATTGAGTCCGCTGCCGGGCGCGAACACACGTGATTGAAAACAACCAAATCCTTTGATGTCCATTTTTGTCAAGTGCATGTTTGTGTTCTCCTGGTTTTGTGGTACACGTGTTGCTATGGCAACTTAAGCGAAAGTTTTCACCTTGTTTTCAACCCTTGCGAATCTTAATCTTTTTATGGTACACGTGTTGCTATTGCAACTTAAACGAAAGTTTTTACCTTGTTTTCAACCGCTGCGAATGTTAATCTTTTTGTGGTACACGTGTTGCTATGGCAACTCCGGTAAAAAATGAACGGTTCCATAAGCCAGGGCTTCCAGTGCCATTTGCCTGGCTTGATACAGACACTGTACCGCTTCCTGGCGCGCCGCATCATCCAAAGCAGGTTGGTTTTCCACTTGCTTCATTTCTTCACTAACCATTCTCAAAAAAACACCTGTCAAACTGTCCGGCGGCAGGGATTCCATCCATCCAACAGGCGGCATCGTATCATCACTTAGCCGGAACAAGAGCCAATCGGCAAGAAAGTAGTCGGTGAGCGGTTCCATGTGTGGTGGTTCAAGCGGCATCCCTACAAGGCGAATGTGTGGTAGATAGCGGTTCGGATCCATTGTTTCCAAACAAGCGGCAATGGCCACTTTCACGGCATCTTCATCCAGAAGAGCAGTGATATCCAACGTTTTTTCGATATATTCCCGTGTTGCAAGTGGTTTTAACCGGACATTCACAGTGTAACCCTTCTCGCCGGTTTCGGCTTCACCCATCAACACACCATGAATCCCGGGCTCATCAAAACCCAGTGGTTCGGGTGAACCTGCATACGCAATGATTGGGTTTCCGGGAACAATCTGCGGCGTGTGGTAGTGGCCCATGGCAACATAGTCGTAGCCCGTGCTCCTCAATTCTTCTGTTGTTGTGGCATTGTGGGGATCTCCCTCCGGTGCATTCAGAGAACCATGGTAGAGAAGTACATTGAAGGTGCCGGGCACCGGTGCAGGCAAAGTAGAAAAATCTGGCCGACCTTGCGTAAAAGCAGAAAACCCGACCCCAACAACAAAGATATTGTCTTCATTCAGGAAAATCTGCCCCGGCAATGCGCCCTGGCTTTGCAGCAAATGGACATGTTCCGGCCACGGAACCGAAAAATACCAGGCATCTTTGAGCAGCGGGTCATGGTTGCCGGACAAAAGAAAGACCTGTGTGTGCGTCAGGCGGGACAGTTCCCGCACAACAAACGCAATCGTGTTACGGGCAACGCTGCTATGTTCATATAAATCGCCGCATAAAAACAAAAAATCGACTTCTTCCGCCAGTGCCAAAGAGACGGTTTTTTGGAACGCCTGTCGCATATCGGCGCGGCGTATTGCACCGTAGCCAGCCCGGCCACCGCAAAAAGCGGCATCCAGGTGAAAATCAGCCGCATGAATAAATTTAACGGTTTTCATACCGCACCTGCTTCCGTGTGATGCATTTCCTCTGCTGTTTTGTCTGCATCAACAAAATGCGTCTCCTGTGCTGCTCTGCCTGCATCAGCAAAACGAACTTCCGGCACGGTCTTGTCCTCATCCGAAAAATATTCTTCCTCTGCTGTTTTGTCTGCATCTATACGATCAGCTTGTTCGAATGAACCTGACACTGGTTCCTTCACCTGAAGCACCACTTGCGCCACTGCATAGGAACGTTCATGCGTTAAGGAAAGGACCAGATGAAGCCCATGCAGTTTTTGAAAGGTTTTTTTCGCCTCGTTATGAAGAATAACGACGGGTGAACCCTGGCTGTCTTGTGATACCTCAATATCCAAAAAAGCGGCCGATTCTCCAATACCGGTGCCGAAAGCTTTCGAAACGGCCTCTTTCGCCGCAAAACGCACTGCATAACTTGCTGCCGCAGCCTTGCCTTTGGCATTGCAGTAAGCTTGTTCTGCCTGTGTAAAAACACGGTCCAGAAAAAGATTTTTTCTCTTTTGCATCAGTGCTTCCAGTCGGGCAATCTCAACAATATCCACACCGCATCGTAGTCCGGTCATGCCATTCCTCTCCATCGATTGTTTGACCCAGCAGGGCAGATACTTAGCGGTGATTGCTAGAATCACCAGGGCAGATACCCCCTGTGTTGCTGATGTACCTTTATAAACCATCAAACAATTGCATCGTTTTCCTAACCGCCATCTTGAGCAAAATTCAAGCACCATGGTTTCTTGGAAATCTGTTTTTTTACGAGCCCCAAAGGTCCTTCCATTGCAAAAAAGCTTAGACAATATCAAAAAACTCTTTGAAACTGTGGAAATCGTGTCTGAACCGGTAGCGAATCATACGCACGTCATCGCCCTCAAACTGCTTTCGCAGCTTTTCTGTTTCTGCGTCCCCATGACCATCCAAAAAAACAAAAACCTCGTTGCAGGCAATAGGAAAGACCTGGCCTGCTATTTCCGACAACTGCGCCGCCAATGTATTCTCTTTAAAAACAAAGCCCTTCGTATCAGAAACACGCAACAGACAAAAGCTGTTTCCTCCATTTTCTGCCAGTGCTATTTTCTGTCGCAACGTTTCCTTAAAAGATTCAAAAGGACGTGGCATCATAAAACGTCGTTGGCGTTCCTGTGAAGACAAAACCATCATGGCCAATGCAAGATGGTTGGATATGGCTTCTATTATCAAGAGGTTTTCGGCATCACGAATGCTGCTGTTCCCAAACTGAAAAACAACCAGACAACCCAAAAGTGTGATTCCGTTATCATTAAAATGAATTGGGGCAGCCAATATGCCTTCAATAGTGCCAAGTGGCTCGGTCAGCGCTTTTGAAAAGTATGTGTCCACCCGCAATGCCCCTGTATCGCAGGCAAAATTACCGTTCTTGATATCCAGCCAGGGACCTTTAACGGCAACCGTTCCTGTGGCATAAAAGCCAACCGTACGATAAATGGAAAACACATCCTGTTCCGCATCATAGAGAAGAAACATGCCCTTTTTCACGTCGAAAGCCGCTTCAAGAGAACGCAGCGTCAATTCCATCAGCGTCGTGATGTTTCCAGTGTGGTTCACATTTTTAATGAAGGTACTGAGCGACAAAAGCCTTTCAATATTTTGGTTATTACCCGGTGCCTTTTCATGAAAGCCGTTAGAATTCAACGCCATTGTATCCTCCTCTTGCTTCTCATCACGATTTGAAACCAGTATACCATGCAACAATAAAAAAAAGTGCAGTTATCTGCACTTTTTGGCGTCCCGAGCAGGAATTGAACCCGCATCAACAGAACCGGAATCTGTCGTCTTATCCTTTGGACCATCGGGACATGGTTTGGCGGTATTTGCCGCCTTGTCATTATACCTTGTCCACACCTGCTTGACAACAAATATTCCTGTTGCCATGCAATCTCACACATTGACAACTAAGCCCGCATCACTTTACGGGGATTGGCGTGCCACAGGGCATCCACCATATTGGCTGTCGGTTGAAAAAGAACAATACCGCGCTCTCCACCCATATTGGTGATGATAAACCAGACCCCTTCGGCATCTTTACCTGCCGTTGCATCAATTTTTTTCTTCATTTCTTTCATATCATTGGCGTAATAGCTTGATTTGATAGGCGCAACCAGTTCAAATTCTTTGCCATGTGCAGAAAAAATGCGTTTGCGGCGACGCCTGGAGACAATGCGGTCGATATCCAGTTCACCGTTCGTGATGGCATACTCAAACTCTACATTTCGCATGCCCACCAAATACCATGTCCCGTAGCCAAGACCCACCGCTAAAAACATACCAATGGATGGGATGAGCGCAAAAGCCGCAACACCAAGCACTACACAGGCAACAATCTCACCGGCAACAATCAGGTTATCCAGGCCACTTTTCTTCCGTTTCACAATTCTCTCAAGAAATAACTCCATGTGTACAATTCCCTTTCATTTTTTGATGTACAAGCATTGCTAAGTTGCAAATATAATAAATATTGGAACAAGAAGAGTTCGGACTGCTTTTCCCCAGTCATGTGTGCCCCCGATAAACAATACGCAATGCCTTCATAACAGTTTTTGCTTCAGGGCGGTTCAACCATCTCGTAATCATCTCATTTTGGGATTTCGGATTGACTAACGCGCTACCAGTTCACGCCACGCAAAGTCCCCGCGTTCCAGACCGTTGATCATAATCTCCGCCGAAGCGAGATTCGTTGCCAATGGTATGATATTACGATCGCAAATGGCCCAAAGTCTGAGCAGATTGCGGTTATCTTCTGATATGTCCGGGTCTCCAAAATAAATAACCAAATCCATCTCATTGTAGGCAATGCGTGCAATCATCTGTTCCTCTCCCATAGCCCCGATGTCGAGCGTCGTTACAGGCAGCCCAGCGGCTTCTGCTACAATAGCACCCGTGCCGCCGGTGGCATACAGATGATGTTTCTTCAGCACAAAGCCATAAGCAATGCAAAAAGCTTCCATCAATTCCTTTTTATTGTCGTGGGCTATTAAAGCAATATGCATGCTACCCCCCAAAAAACCTACCATGCTCAGCGATTCCCGTTTTTCATAGACCTTATAGGTATATTGGCAACCAGTGCCGGAATAACGCGTTCCCCGTCGTCGCTGTTCGTTTTTGTTAACTGGATGTCCAGCAACTCTTCATCTATTTCCATGTATTTTTGAATCACTTTGATAATTTCACCTTTAATCATCTCTAAAAATTGCGGGGAAAAACTGGCACGGTCATGAATAAGCACCAACTTCAGACGTTCTTTGGCAACGTCTTTAGACAGGTCTTTTTTACGTGTCAGGAGCTTTAACAAATCCATCATGGTATTCTCCTTCCTCATGCTGGTTTGAAGCCAAACAGCTTCTTCATCTTCATCAGGATGTTATCTTGTGTAATATAATCTACATGCGGAATGTTTTCTCCCAGAATGCGGCGCGTTATGTCCCTGTAAGACTGTCCCGCAAAGCTCTTTGCTTCAGCCACAGCCGGTTCCCCGCGGTTGGTGGATATGATGATGTTCTCATCATCGGGTATCACACCGATCAAATCAATGGCCAGAACATCGAGGATGTCTTCAATGGTCATCATATCCCCTTTACGCACCATATCCGGGCGTAAACGGTTGATAATTAATCGTGGGTTCCTGATATCATTCGCCTCCAACAGTCCGATAATACGGTCAGCATCACGCACCGCCGATATTTCCGGTGTGGTCACGACAAAGGCTTTGTCTGCACCGGCAATGGCATTCTTAAAACCCTGTTCAATACCGGCAGGGCAATCGATGAGAACATAATCGTATTCTTCCTTCAGCTCAAGGCATAGCTTTTTCATCTGTTCCGGAGAGACGGCATTTTTATCGCGTGTCTGTGCGGCTGGTAGTAAAAACAGCCCGTCAAAACGTTTATCTTTGATGAGTGCCTGTTTCAGCCTGCAGGTTCCTTCAACAACGTCCACCAGGTCGTAGACAATACGATTCTCCAGTCCCATCACAACATCCAGATTCCGCAGCCCGATATCGGTGTCGATGAGTACCGTTTTTTTGCCCTGTAAGGCCAACCCGGTTCCCAAATTTGCCGTGGTGGTTGTTTTCCCAACACCGCCCTTACCGGATGTGATGACAATAACCTCTCCCATTTCCATTCCTCCGATATATCCAATGTGCTTTTACGTGTTCAGGTTATTAAAAATGCTACGCATTTTTTGAATTCCATTCAATAAATAATCATATCTTTTTTCATGTGAAAAGTCAAACAAGCAAAAGAT
>JBBRWP010000043.1:0-17755 GCA_038249175.1 Acetivibrionales bacterium | reverse complement strand
CCATTGTAAGCACGGAATACGATGTATCCATCTCTGACGGCATAGGTTTCAAGAATATCAATAATTTCAGGATTATCATCGGCAATCAACAGTGTTTTACTCATAAAAATACTCCTCATTACCCGCCACAATAATATAATAAAAAACTTTCAATAAAGCCCTCTTCAGAATAGCATAAACAGGAATGGTGTCATTTTTGTGTCATCCTAAACGCTCATGACACAAAAGCTTCTTTTTTGCGCCATAATTTCGTCACACAAGGCTTGTACCATAGTAATATGCTCCTGAAACAGTTCAGGGCAAACAAGCGGTTGGTTCCGCAGAAAGACAAGGAGTGTATAAATCCTGAAATGTGTAAAATTTTCAGCAAGTTGTGTGTCTGCTCGAAGAGAAAAATGTAGGTATAACCCTGAAAAAGTGCAACATTTTCAGCAATTATTGCTCCTGATCGAAGAGAAAGGAACAGGTATAAAACATGAAAAACACAAAGAACATGGGGAAGAAAATTGCAGCCACGGTTCTGGCACTGGGAATCCTCACCACAGGAGCAGCAGCCTTCGCAGCTGAGGTTGTCGTTAAGTCACCGGCAGAAATTGCAGCCAGCGTAACAGGAAAGACAATCACCGCCGTTCAGGAAGAACGCGCTGCCGGGAAAACCTATGGCACCATAGCAAAGGACGCCAAAAGGCTGGAGGAATTCAAGGGACAGATTTTAGAAAACAAAAAAGCCTATTTGGATGCTCAGGTGAAAGCTGGCAAAATGACGCAGGAAAAAGCAACAGAGCTTTACAACCGCCTGAAAGAGGCACAGTTAACTTGTACCGGTGACGGGTCTGCACAAATCGGCAGGAATGCCGGCGCTGGTTTTGGTAGCGGGATGTCCGGTGGTCAAGGTATGCGTGACGGATCCGGTATGGGTCGTGCATCCGGCGGCGGAGTTGGCACGCGTGACGGTTCAGGCACAGGCCGTGGAGCCGGTATGGGTGGACGCTTTGCAAACCGCTAAATAGCAACATATGATTTACCCGAACGAAAGCGTGCAGTCGCAAAATTATAAGCGATTGCACGCTTTTATTCATGGTTAAGGTGTTTGTATTGTGGTAATCAATGTGTAGGTAATTGCACTGGAATCATAATCAGATTGTTAAATAAAGGAGCGTATATGAAAAAAAACATCGGATCGACAGACAGGACCATTCGTATTGTGGCAGGAATTGTATTGTTATTGATACTGATCTTTGTGCAGAGCGGTTTTCGTTTTGTTGGATTGTTAGGCATCGTGCTACTGGCAACCGCCTTTATAGGGACCTGTCCACTATACCTGCCTTTCGGCATCAATACGAAAAGTAAGGATACATGAAAAACAAGATAGCTGTAAGACAATTCATACCATGGTACTGGCATGGGTTTTTTCTTGCCATTACCATGGCCATGATGGAACTGAATACCATTCTACCAGGCTTGATATCGGAATTAACCGATAATAAAATTGTGTTTGGTGCACTCTATTCCGTTTTGCTGGGGGCACCCCTGTTGTTTAATTTACCGATGAGTCGTATTATGCGGGCTTTTAAAAAGCGGCGTATTTTTTTGCTTGTGGGCATTTATGCCAGAATGCTTGCTCTCTTTGGCATAGCCCTCGTTGTATATTATGTTGCCGGTAAGCATGGGACGTCTGCATTGTTTTGGGTGTTTGTTCTGGTGTTCCTTTTTGCAGTGAGTGGCGGCCTTGCCGGCACAGCCTATTCGGATTTGGTCGGACGGACATTTTCCGTGAAGGAAAGGGGAACCATTTTTGCCGGGAGACAGTTTCTTATGGGGCTTGGTTCCCTAGGTGGCGGCGCTTTTGTTGCCTGGCTTCTAAAATCCAGCACTTTGGGTATCTGGAATCGTTATGCACTTCTTTTTCTCATTGGTGCAGGGGGTTTGTTTTTAGCGGCAGTCGGGTTTTGGGCGGTAAAAGAAGAAAACGCCACAACGTATGAAACAATAACAGAAGCAAATACAGCTAAGCAGAAATTACAGAAAACGGAACCCGCTATTGAAGCAAAACCATTTCTGCCAGATCGGGAAACAAAGCAGGAATCACAGACGGCAAAACGCGAAGGCATGTTTCGTGAAGCCTGGACAACACTCAAGCAGGATCCGCGATATGCAAGGTTTATTCTTGTTGAGAACATAACGAGTTTTAGCTTGATGATTCTGCCGTTTTATCTTGTGTATGCAAAACAGACCTTTGCCCAGTTTCAGGACTATTTTGGCCTTTATGTATTATTACAGATTATTGGCGGTTTAAGTTCGAATTTTTTCTGGGGATTTATTTCTTCAAAAACAGGAAATTCTCCGGTTATCCGTTTGTGTATTCTGTTTGGTGCATTTCTGCCAATCTTTGCACTGGTGGCCGCACAAGTCGGGCCGGTGCTTTATGCGGTTGTATTTTTCTTTATCGGTGTGGTTACGAGCGGTCGGAGCATTGGATTTGAACCATATTTATTAGAAATTGCACCGGATGAAAAAAGAACACTCTACATTGGGCTTCGCGGAACACTCAGCCTGATGGATGTTTTATTACCGCTTGTCGGTGGCATATTGATTCAGTTTACCGGATTCATCCCGGCATTCGTTTTGGTCACTTTGATGATGCTGCTCTCGTTGGTGTTGTTTCGGGATAAAAAACCAGGAACCACATTATCGTAAATTATTTATAACAATTCTTGGGAATATTTGACTCGTTCCAGATTTTTACCCCATGCGTCCTCGCTGAGTTTACACAAAGCCTGCTGAATATACTGCGCATTTTCAGAGGTCAATATTAAAAAAGACGTGACAAAAACAACAAAAGATGGTTCAATATATAGAGGAAGTATGAAATATGAACTGACCAGTGTCATATTGCATAGGTATCCAATGCTAAAAACTCAGCAAAACCATTGTTATAACACAGGATGATGAGGCTGAAAATTATGCATTTTGACACCTGTATGTGAAGAATCGCATACAGGACACATTCCAAGGATGAACTCTGGAAATGCGAAGCATTTTCAACATGCCTTGTGCGAACTTGAAAAGAAAGAGCAGGTATTTAAATGAACAAGAATTACTTAGGGGCTGACATTGCGAAACTGGGATTTGGCTTAATGCGCCTTCCGATGAACGGAAAAGATATTGACATGGATCAAACAAAGAAAATGGCTGATCTTTTTATGGAAAAAGGATTTACTTATTTTGATACAGCCTATGTTTATATTGGCGGACATTCTGAAGTGGCCATGCGTGAAGCTGTCGTAAAACGTTACCCCAGAGAATCTTTCCAGTTGGCAACCAAATTGCCGGTATGGCAAGTGAAGGAAGAAGGGGATCTAGAGAAACTGTTTGCGACACATCTAGAGCGCACCGGTGCCGGCTATTTCGACTTTTATCTCTTACATGCCTTGGATAAATCCCGTCTGGAGTCGTTAGACAAGTTTAAAATGTGGGATTTTATGCAGGGATTGAAGAAAAAAGGCCTCATTAAGCATGCCGGCTTTTCTTTCCATGATAAAGCGGAGGTATTGGACGAAATACTGACAAAGCATCCCGAAATGGAATTTGTGCAATTGCAAATCAATTACCTTGATTGGGAAGATGATGACGTTCAGTCCAGGCTTTGCTACGAAGTCGCCAGAAAACATAACAAATCAGTTATTATTATGGAACCAATCAAGGGTGGATCACTGGCTGGCATGTCTGATGAGATACAAGCCCCAATGCGTACGGTTCATCCGGACAAGTCTGCCGCTTCCTGGGCCATGCGTTACGCTGCCTCAATGGAAGGCATTGTTACGGTACTGAGCGGTATGTCAACCATGGCACAAATGGAAGATAATGTGGCAACCATGGCTGCGTTTTCTCCATTGAATGCACAGGAAAGACAGGTTCTGGACACGGTTGTTACGAAAATGAAGGAAACACCGACCATACCTTGCACAGACTGCAAATATTGCATTGATGGCTGTCCTCAGAAAATTAACATCCCTGGCGCATTCTCTGCGATGAACCGCTACAAAACGTTCGGAAATCAGGAAGCGGCCAAAGGGAACTACGTCGGGGCAATAGATAAAGGCGGAAAAGCTTCTGACTGTATCGCCTGTGGTGTCTGCGAAGAGCAATGTCCACAGCATATAAAAATTATCGATGAATTGAAGGAAGTTGCGGTTGCATTTGATTAATATTTTCCTTATTTGCAATTTAGACAATCCATGACGACTTCTGAACCCCCCAAAAGCACTTTTCGCGAGGACAATCACAATTGTAAGATGCATCCTATGATTCTACCGTAATAACCCGAAAATGCTCCAATTTGATGCCAAATCGCGGCGTTATCGGCAGTACAATGCGCCACATTGTACTGGTAGACCGCGGTATTGGCCTGAAATTGGGCATTTTCAATCGATTTCGCCTCCTGCGGAATCGAAATCGGGGTTCTTACACCAGAATCATCCTATGAACAATGCCACAACAATATGAACCCTATTTTAAAGACTGTCTCATTGTATGAGGCAGCCTTTTTTTCGAGGATAGCAGCCCATTACTGAAACGCTTATGTCATCATCGCATTTTTTTCATCCAATGCAAGCAACGCTTCCGCTGCCAGGGATACCTGTGTGAAATATTTCAAAACCCGTTCTGGTACAGTGTCATTTTCCCTGGCCTGCATATACAGTTCCATTAAAAAAGAAAGCTGCATTGGGGGTATTAAATCCGGCATCTTCAGGGTACCCTTCATAAAGGCAGACATTTTGTTCTCAATTTTCAATGCCGCTTTTTTTTCCGCATAAACTGTTTCCATCGCCGTTCGCTTTTTTTGAATTGCTGCAAGGAAGTTCTCTCCTGTGTATACCTGATCGCGCGGAATTTCATAGGCTATGGCAGCCTGTTCAAGCCCTTGAACCGTTTTAGCATTATAAAAATCCTTTAGCTGCCTGTATGTTTCCGGCGTGAAGAAGTATAGGTCACCATCGAGTAAATGATATGTTTTTTTTACATTCAGATACCCAAGTGTGCGGTTTCTTTCAAGGACGTCCGGTGTCAAGTCGAACATGCCACCCAAATCCCGAGCATCGTGAATAAAGGTGAGCTGTATGTTATCCAGCAATGGACTTTTCAATGTGCTATGTGTATTCAGTTCCACGGCGGTAATATTCCGTACGCCTCTCTTTTTAAGCATGTCAATGGGCATATTGTCCACGATACCGCCATCGATATAGTTGACACCGTTGATATTCACCGGCTTTAGTCCCGGCACGCGCGCACTGGCCATAATAAAATCGATTAGCTTCCCCTTTGGAACGTCTTCTATCCAAATAGGCAGTGGGCTAAGTTTTGGCATTTCTGCCGTCATGAGTCCAAAGCGAAGGGGGCTATTGCGTACACAATCTTCATCGATATACTTTTCCAGCAGTTCCCGTAAGGGTCCGGTATTCAGGTTTTTGTGTGTTAGAAACTCCTTAACAATGGTGCTCACATTTTTCATGTTCAGTAAGTCATTTAACTCCGTTGGTGAACCATCCGCAAAGGAAAGACACTGCTCCATTTGTATGTTTTCCCACATTTTCAAGGCATTTTTATAATGACCGCAGGCCATGAGTGCACCATTGATGGCACCAATAGAAGTGCCTGCTACGTAGTCAAATACCAGATCCATCTCACGAAACGCTTTCCATGTACCCATTTGAAAGGCGCCACGTGATCCGCCGCCGGCAAGGGTTAAGCCTTTTTCCTGTTTAGAGGATTTCTTTGATTTGTTCATGGCCGCCTCCGATCGCACATCACATTCATTATATCATGTTGAAAGGGCATCAAAGTTGGTTAAAATTGGTTATCGCTGAATTTTATTTGCCTGTTGTGACAAAGAGTGGAAAGAAATAGTAAAGCACCCGGAGAAGTCGTTCGTGTTTGTTAATTCCAATATATTCCTTATATATTGTGATATAATTCTATGCAAAAGGTAACTTGTATAGGTTCGTTTCATTTTCCTGATGACTTTTATTTAGATGCTGTCAGAATTTGAGGTACTTAACAGTTGTCTCATAATGTTCATCAGCTATAGCCGGACAAAAGTATACCATGGAGGCATTTGTGGAAATTGAAAACCAGAAAATTGAAAACTTGCGGGTTCACGACGAAGTGCTAGAAGATTTTTCCTATATTGATTGTACGTTCAATCAGTGCCACTTTACAAATGTGAAAATGAAAAATTGTTGTTTTGATCATTGCACATTTATCGACTGTACATTCTTTACGGTAAGTTTTGACTTTTGCAGTATGCGAAACTGCGGGTTCACCGGCTGCGATTTAATCGGGATAAATTGGAACCAATTGCAGGGCCGTAGCACCGTTTTTTCGGCGGCGGAATATATGAGAAAGTGCATTATCAAATACAACAGCTTTATGATGCTGAAGCTTATCAAATTTGATTTCAGTGAGTCTGTGATACAAGAATCCTATTTTCAGGAGTGCAATTGTTCGAAAGCGGATTTTCGAAAGGTTGATTTCCCCAGAACAGTGTTTCAAAACTGTGATTTAACAGGCACTGATTTCAGGGATGCGCAGCATTACACCATAGATATTGTTGGCAATAAACTAAAAGGCGCAAAATTTTCGTTTCCAGAGGCGATCAATTTATTGAATACACTCGGTGTTGTCATTGAACAATGAATATTGGCGTGGTCCACTGCGAACGAAATATCCGCATGCTTAAGGTTGCGTGCAATTACATTTTTCAGGGGCAGAAATCTGAAAATGCGCAGCATTTACAGCGGGTTTTGTGCGAACTCGACAAAGACGCATGGGGTACAAATCTGAAAATGGCAATATTTCATCACTTTTTGTGCCTGAGCGAAGCGAAAGGAATGTCTATAAATCTGAAAATGCTGCGCATGTTCAGCTAGTTTTGTGCGAACTTGACGAGGAGGCACGTGGTATAAATATGATGGTGCCTGGCGGTTCGTCTGGTGCTTGATACTGTTTCGGGCACACTTTATTCTTACGCAGGCTGAAATGTTGTCAACACTGGTTTAAAGTGATTATTTTCTGGATTTCTCTGAAATTGTATGATGAGGTTTGAAAGGGTCGATGAATGGGTAAAATTCTATTAACACCTTAACAAATCGTTGCATATCATTTTCATTTCTTGAAAGCTTGGGTTCTAGAATTTTTTCAAAATGACATGTGAATATTTGCGAGGTACGACGCAAGGCATGGCGGGTAACAGGGATTTATCCGCAGATGCGCAATCGCAAAACCTTTTGAAAGTGGTGCCTTGGAAACCGTTTGGTATCGGGCAACGCTTTTTTTATTGGATACGTTTATTCATAAACGCATAAAGAAAAAGGTGTTTAATTGGCGAAAATAATCAAATAAGAAATGAAAAGGAATAGCAGATATCCTCAATGAAGAGAAAGGGCTTATGAAGCAGAACATACTTGAACAAAATAAGAAAAAGCGACAATTAACTGGCGTCGTCACAGCAATTCGCGGCAGTATCGTGGATGCTAGCTTTGAAGAGCAGTTGCCGCAGATTTACGCGATGCTGAGCACTGGGGATAAGGGGCAGGTGATGATTGAAGTGCTGGCGCAATTGGATGCGCACACGGTACGCGGCATTGCGCTAACACCAACCCAAGGGCTTGCCCGCGGCATGTCCGTTGAGAATACGGGCGGTCCGCTAAAAGCACCGGTAGGGAAAGCGGTTCTCTCGCGCATGTTCGACGTGTTTGGCAATACCATTGACGGCAAAGAACCGTTAACGGATGTCCAATGGCGATCTGTGCATCAGCCGCCGCCGCCCTTAGCCAGACGCTCCACCCAATCGGAAATTCTTGAAACGGGCATCAAGGTGATTGATGTACTAGTGCCGCTGGAACGCGGTGGCAAAGCCGGCCTTTTTGGTGGTGCCGGCGTGGGCAAGACCGTTTTGCTCACAGAAATGATTCATAACATGATTGGGGACCAGGAGGGTGTCAGTATTTTTTGCGGCATCGGTGAGCGTTGCCGTGAAGGTGAAGAACTTTACCGTGAAATGAAGGAATCTGGCGTCTTGCCAAATATGGTCATGATTTTCAGTCAGATGAATGAACCCCCGGGCAGTCGCTTCCGTGTCGGACATGCGGCACTGACCATGGCTGAGTATTTTCGGGATGACGAACATCGGGATGTGCTGTTGCTCGTCGATAATATTTTTCGATTCATTCAGGCTGGCATGGAAGTGTCCGGATTGATGGGTCAAATGCCATCGCGCCTGGGCTATCAACCAACGATGGGTACGGAGTTGTCACAACTCGAAGAACGTATTGCGAATACCGATACCGGGGCGATTACTTCCATTCAGGCGGTATATGTACCGGCGGATGATTTAACTGACCCGGCGGCGGTTCATACGTTTTCCCATCTCTCTGCCTCCATTGTTCTTTCACGCAAGCGGGCGAGTGAAGGCTTGTTTCCGGCCATTGATCCGCTTCAATCCAGTTCTAAGATGGCCACACCGGGCGTCGTTGGTGAACGGCACTACAGCATAGCCCAGGAAATACGGCGGACATTTGCACAATATGCGGAGCAAAAGGACATGATTGCCATGCTTGGATTGGAACAACTGTCGCAGGAAGACCGCAACACGGTCGCCAGAGCCCGGCGGCTGGAGCGCTTCCTCACCCAGCCTTTTTTTACAACAGAGCAATTCACCGGCCTGACGGGGAAACTTGTCAGCCTTGCGGATGCATTGGATGGTTGTGAACGTATTCTGAACGATGAATTCAAAGATTATCCGGAGAGCGCACTCTACATGATTGGGACGGTGGATGAAGCAGAGGAAAAGATGAACCCGGAATAAGGTCACCCACTATACAGGAGGGAAAAAATGCCACAACAGCCAGGCATGACGCTGAAAGTTTTATTGCCGTTTGGCATATATGCTGAAAAAACTGCTGTTTCTCGCATCGTGGCGGAAACTTCCGACGGTGCTTTTGGTCTCTTGCCTCACAGGCTGGATTGCATTGCAGCGCTTGTTCCAGGCATTCTGGTTTATGAAACAGAAGCGGAGGGCGAGGTATATGTGGCGATTGATGAAGGGGTATTGGTTAAAAGCGGGCTGGACGTCCTTGTATCTGTGCGCAATGCCGTTGGCGGAACGGACCTTTCACAGTTGCAAACGTTGGTAGCAGAACAGTTTCTGAAGCTGGATGAACAAGAGCAGCTTGTCAGCTCGGCAATCGCAAAAATGGAGAGCGGTTTTGTTCGCCGTTTCCTGGAGTTTCAAAATGAGTGAAAAAACAGAAAGAAAAAAAGTAAAAGATCAGACAGATCTTAGCCTTAAAGTCGGCGCGAAAGCATTGCGTAAACTGAAAGCAAAGCGCAATCCGGCACCTGGCGTATGGTTCGGCCTGGGCATGATGGGCCTGGTTGGCTGGTCGGTGGTCGTTCCTACACTGCTGGGTGCAGCTATTGGATATTGGCTGGATAGTCGCTATGAAAAAACCTATTCTTTTACACTGATGTTGTTATTCATTGGACTGCTTATTGGTTGTTTGAATGCATGGCATTGGGTTCGTCAGGAAGACAAAGATATGAATAAAGAACAGGAAGAGGAGGAGGACAAAGATGAATGAAACGATTCGTCTTTTATTGGTATTTTTGGCAGGCGGTTTTCTTGGACTTGTTTTCTTTGGCAGTCTATGGTGGTCTGTTCAAAAAGGCACAACGTCAAAACGCCCTTACCTTTGGTTCTTCGGCAGTCTGATTCTGCGGATGAGCATTACCCTGGCTGGTTTTTATTTTATCGGTAACGGGCACTGGGAGCGGATTGTCGTGTGTTTCCTTGGATTTTTTTTAACGCGACTTGTTCTGGTTCACCAGGTTCGATTCCCTAGGGAAAAAAATAAAATCCGTCTGGAAAAGGAGGAAAAACATGCGACTCAGCCCTGATGAAATCATATATTGGCAATTTGGATTTATTCAGCTGAATGCAACCATTGTTTTTACATGGGCATTGATGATTGTTTTGGTTGTTGGGTCAATCATGATGACCCGTAAGCTTTCTAAGGAAACAAAACGTTCCCGCTGGCAAAACCTTTTAGAAATGATTGTCACTGCTATAGAAAAGCAGATTGAAGATGTAGGCTTAAGTCGACCGCGAAAATATATAGGCTTTCTGGGCACACTTTTCCTTTTTATTGCTTTCGCCAGTCTTTTCTCTATCATTCCCGGTTTTGAACCGCCGACCGGCTCACTCTCAACGACGACTGCACTTGCACTTTGTGTGTTCGTTGCCGTACCTTTTTTTGGAATCCAGGATCGAGGTGTGGGGGGCTATCTGAAAACCTATGTGAAACCAACGTTTGTTATGCTGCCGTTCAACATTATCAGCGAACTTTCCCGTACATTGGCCATGGCCATTCGTTTGTTCGGTAACATGATGAGCGGGGTGATGATTATTGGCATTCTGCTGGTAATTACACCCCTGATATTCCCAATTATTATGACGGTACTGGGGCTTTTGACAGGTATGGTGCAAGCCTACATTTTCACGATTTTGGCAGCTGTTTATATTGCTGCAGCGACGAAAATTCAAAAACCTAAACTTGAGGCTAAACAAAAATAAAAAAACAATTGACAACAGAAGGAGAAATTATGGATAGTATGACGATTATTGCAGTGGCCTCCATTGTTATTGCAGGCATTACCACAGCTTTTGGCACGCTGGGACCAGCGCTGTCAGAAGGTAAAGCGGTGGCGACGTCACTGAGTTCACTTGCCCAACAGCCGGATGCCTCGGCAACCATCACCCGTACTTTATTTGTAGGCCTGGCGATGATCGAGTCTACAGCAATTTATTGCTTTGTGGTCTCGATGATTCTTATTTTTGCAAACCCATTCTGGAACTATGTGATCGCCCTGGCCGGAGGAAAGTAAGCTATGAGTATTGATTGGTTCACCGTTGGTGCACAGATCATCAACTTTCTTGTCCTGTTATGGCTGATGAAGCACTTTCTCTACAAGCCGGTCCTGAACGCGATTGACGCAAGGGAGGAACGGATTGCAGCGGAATTGGCTGCTGCTGATGCAAAAATGGCCGAAGCCAAAGAGGAGCGCAACGACTTCCAGCAAAAGAATGAGGTTTTCGACAAAGAGCAAGCTGAGCGCCTGAACCAGGCAAGAGAAGAAGTGAACGTGGAACGGCAACGGCTCCTCCATGAAGCCCATACGGCAGCAGAAAGTCTGAAATCCAAGAGAGCGGAAGCGCTGAGTAGTGAGGCGCATCTCCTGAATCAGTCTATTGACAGCCGGGTACGGCAAGAAGTATTTGCCATCACACGCAAGGTGATGGCAGACCTTGGCGGTACAAGTCTAGAAGATCGTATGATTGCTGTGTTTGTTCAGCGCTTGGCAGAACTGGATGTTCAAGTAAAAGAAGAGCTGGCAGAGACACTGAAGACCTCGTCCCAACCCGTGCTTCTTCGCAGTGCATTTGACTTATCCGAAGCGCAGCATCAGGCCATACAAAATGCGATGAATGCAGCGTTTTCAGCTGAAATCAACATACAATGCGAAACAGAGTCAGATCTGATTGGCGGTATTGAATTGACCGCGAATGGACATAAAATTGCGTGGAGCATCAATACGTACCTGACGTCACTTGAAAAGGATGTTGATGCGCTTTTGAACAGTAACGGCAGACTTGAAGAGAAAACCGGCTCTGTATCGGATGAAAACAATACGCTAAAAGAAAGCCGTGCGCTAAAAGAAAACAATGTGCAAAAAGAAAACAGTGTGCAAAAAGAAAGTGATGCGCTAAAAGAAAGCAATGCGCCAAAAGAAAGCAGTGCGCGTAAAGAAAGCAGTACCTCTAAAGAAAGCAATGCGGTAAAAGGAAGTGATGCACATGGCAGCTGATAAACTGAGCACCGTTTTTGATCGTGTGTTTGCAGGATTCAGCAGCGTGCGGGACACATTCACACCAGAGCTGACACCAAAGGAAGTGGGCACAATTACCAGCGTTACCAACGGCATTGCCAACGTGTCGGGTCTCCCGGGCGTAGGATATGATGAGTTGGTCGTGTTTCCCGGCGGCATTCTGGGCATTGCATTTAATGTGGACGCAGATGAAATAGGCGTTGTGTTGCTCGGTGAATATTGGCATCTCAACGCAGGCGATGAAGTGCAGCGGACAGGCCAGGTCATGGATGTGGCCGTAGGGGACGCATTGCTGGGCCGCGTCATTGACCCGCTGGGACGACCTCTTGATGAAAAAGGACCGATAGATGCCGATAAGCGTTTGCCTTTAGAGCGACCTGTGGCGTCTATTATGGATCGTGCACCGGTTACGGTACCGCTCCAAACCGGACTGAAGGTGATTGACGCCCTCATTCCTGTGGGTCGCGGTCAACGCGAACTGATTCTTGGCGACCGGCAAACAGGGAAAACCGCCATTGCCATTAATACAATCCTGAACCAGAAAGGGCGCAATGTCCTTTGTGTTTATTGTGCTATCGGCCAGCGTGCGTCAGCTGTTGCAAAGGTTGTGGCAACCTTACGGGAAAAGGGTGCAATGGATTATACGGTATTAATGGTTACCGAAGGCAATGATCCGCCGGGTCTTGTCTATACGGCACCGTATGCGGCAACCAGTATTGCCGAGCATTTTATGGAAATGGGCCGCGATGTACTCATCGTTTATGACGACCTGACACGCCATGCACGTTCTTACCGCGAGCTTTCACTCTTGCTCCGCCGACCGCCGGGCCGGGAAGCCTTTCCCGGGGATATTTTTTATATTCATTCAAGGTTGCTGGAACGTTCGACCCATCTGAAAAAGGAATTGGGCGGGGGTTCTCTTACTGCGCTTCCCATCATTGAGACGGAAGCACAGGACATATCCGCCTACATTCCAACCAATCTAATCTCCATCACGGATGGACAAATATACCTCTCACCCACACTGTTTGCATTGGGCGTGCTGCCGGCCGTGGATGTTGGAAAATCCGTTTCACGCGTTGGTGGTAAAGCCCAATGGGCAGCCTACCGTGCGGTGGCGGGAGACCTGAAACTTGCCTATGCGCAGTTCGAGGAGCTCGAGACTTTTTCTAAGTTTGGTGCGCGCATGGATGAAGACACCCGCAAAACTATCGCGCATGGACGACGCATTCGCGCTTGTTTAAAACAGCCGGAATTCGCGCCCGTTTCCGTGCCCGAACAGATTACCATTTTGCTGGCATTATCAGAGACGCTTTTCGATTCAATTCCAATGGATAGGATAACGGAAGCTGAGGAGGTCTTACGGGAAGCGGCCAGGGATATACCCGCAGCGGTATGTGCACGGTTCGAGACGGCTGAAAAATTGAGTGACGAGGACCGTAAGATCATCGTTGCCATTGCCAGCAAAACGCTTGCGCGGTTCCAAGGTAAGCCCGAGCCGGATTCGGAAACCAAGGCCGAATCGCGTCTAGAATCCATGCCGGAACCGAAATCGGAGCCTGAACCGAAGACGGATACGGAAACCGAGTCTGAATCCAAGCCTGATTTAGGAGCGGAAACTAGGTCTGAATCAAATACAGATGCCAATCCTGAACCGGAACCAGAGCCTAAGTCAGAATCTCATCCGGATCCCAATCCGGAACCGGAATCGGAAACAGTCCCTAAGGAGAAACCATGAGCGACAGCACAGCCAACCTGCGACGAAAGATAGACAGTGCCGGAGATCTCCAATCCGTCGTGCGCTCCATGAAAGCACTGGCTGCGGCAAGTATCGGACAATACGAGACATCTGTGCGTGCGTTGGCAGACTATTACCATACAGTGGCGCTGGGTCTGGGCGTGTGTTTCCGGAAAAACGGTATGACGTCAGGCACAGAAGAATGGCAGCGTCCGGCAGATTCCGCCAACATCGATGTGGTTGTGTTTGGCTCGGATCAGGGCCTGGTTGGCCGGTTTAATGATGTTGTGGCGGATTATGCGCTTGCTGCACTTGCAAAACTACCGGGCAAGCCACGGGTATGGGCAGTCGGTGAACGCGTATATGCCCATTTGGCAGACGCAGGCTTAACCATGATGGGGCTCTACACTGTGCCGAACGCCATCAAGGCAGTTACACCACTCGTTGGACAAATTTTACTTGAGAGTGAAACGCTACGCAAACAGGGTGAAGTCAGCGAACTGCATCTCTTTTACAACCGGCCCAAGGCAGGAGCTGTCTATGCACCTGTCCGTCAGCGGTTGCTGCCGCTGGATGAAAAATGGCGCAGCAAACTGGCTTCCCTTCCCTGGACGGGGAAGAGCCTGCCTGAAGTCTTGGGCAGCGGAGATGCATCCTTGCGTGCACTGGTTCGAGAATATCTGTTTATCTCACTTTTCCGTGCGTGCACAGAATCCCTTGCAAGTGAGAATGCAAGCCGCCTGACGGCGATGCAGCGTGCCGATAAAAACATTGATGACTTGCGGGAGGAGCTCAACAGCGAATTTCATCGCTTGCGCCAGAGTGGTATTGACGAGGAATTGTTCGATGTGATTTCCGGTTTTGAAGCATTGAATCATGGGTAATTGCCCTAAGAACTGAACATAGAAGAAATCTAAAAAGAAGAAAAAAAGAAAAATGATGAACCAGCAGAAGTTAAACAAACTGCTGAAATAAAGACTGAAACAAGTAACAGAAAGTCACGACTGCATTAAAGCCTTATATTCATTTTCAACTTTGTCATATTCCAATTTGCTATAATTTAAGTTCGTCCTTTTTTCATATAGGTGTTTTGCATATTCATCAATTAGCTCAATATTGTCCTTAGAAGCCTTGGCTTTAATAAAACTTAATGACTTAAATCCTTCTATCAAAAGGGATGCATCGGCTTGACCATAAAACATGATTTGGCTATATGCATCATACAACAAAACTTTAAAATCAAATGCTTCATAAATGATAAAGCCAAACTCGTTTTTGTCTTTCATAATAACATATCCTTTTTTAATATCTGCTAAGTCTCTTAACAAAATACCAATAATCTTCAAACAATGGATTGCTGTATTAGGATCATTAATGCCTGACGAAAGTGATTTTACAGCTATTTCGACTATTTTTTGAATTGTAAAACTAAAGTCCTGGACTTGTGTTTTTTTATTTCCTATTAAAATGCACTGCTGAATTTCATTTTGCATTGATTCATCGAATTCCTTATGTTCATCATAATAGATTGTCAAAATTCTGGTTTCAATTGAAATAAACTGGCCAACAACTTTTCTAAAGCAAATGATGCAGTGATGATTCCCCGCAATTTTCTGTGATCTATGATAATCGATTTCTTGAATATAGCCATCTGAAAGACTCGTCACATTCAAAGATTTTTTATTGTCAATTATTTTATACATTTTATCTTCTGATACAATATCCAATTCCTCTACGACCTTACAATACTGCTTAATTTTCTCTAAGGCCTCTTCATATAGTCTTAGTATTAAATTGCTGACTTGTATGCGATCCGACACACTCTGAATAAATATCAAGAAATAAATAAGTCCGATAATAATATAAATTACGCCTACACTTGCTGCAATGGCAAAATTTCCATCTTGATTCGTTCTTAAAAACAGTAGCGAAGTAATCGCATAAATAAACCCACTCAGAAATACACCAAAGGACTTCATTGTTGTTTTATTGTTCAAAAAGTTTTCTACAACACGCGGGGTAAACTGAGAAGAATACATTGTCAATACAATCATGGTAGTGGAAAATGTAAATGTGGCAATTGTGATAAAAGCAGCAGCAACAATACTTAAAACAGTTTGGGCTAAAGGCAATGTCGTATAAAATAGATTATTTAAATAGTTTGACATTTCATTAGCATAGGCCTTATCAATGATGGTTATACCAATTGAGAGTGATAATGCAACTATACTATAAATTGTTGGATATATCCAAATGCTTTCTCGAATCATATTGATAAATTTTTTCATAAATCATCCTTCCTTCAGCATAACAACAAATAAATGAATTATACAACAGACGCTGGCTGTTAAATTGAGGTGGTCTCATGATCATTCCAGCTTCTGTACCTTGATAATATCAGTCGTTCCGCTGACATTCATGGTTGCTCATCGTCTTCAGGGCTTCCAGCGGGTATTTGCCTATGGCTGTTTCGCCTGAAAGCATTATGGCATCAGCACTTTCGTAAATGGCGCTTGCAATGTCATTTGCTTCAGCTCGCGTGGGCCTCGGGTTTCGAATCATAGAATCCAGCATTTGTGTAGCAACGATTACCGGTTTGCCTGCCATATTACATTTGTTTATAATCGTCTTCTGAATAATGGGCACTTCTTCTACGCCAATTTCCACACCAAGGTCTCCACGGCAATCATAATCCCATCTGCTGCTTCAATAATACTGTCAATATTATTGACACCTTCGCGCGTTTCGATTTTTGCAATAACATGGATAACTTCAAATCCTCTCAAATAAAATGGTTATTTCCTTCGTTCAACGCTGCTTATTGTTTTTGTTATTGGCATAAGAAAAATATGTTAGTATCGAAAATACTTGAGTTGCTTCCTGGCCAATAATTGAGTAGCATGATTAAGTATCCAATTAAGAAGCAGTCTATCTCGGTCATTCACAAGAAATTGCTCATCCGCATAACCTAGAGGAACAGTGCCAACACCAACCTGAGGGGTATAATAAATCATTCTAAACCAGTCATTTTTGTTTTCAGTATTCTCTATCAAACATGATATCATATATCTCAAATATGCGAAAAATTATTTACATTTCATCCTTTATTTTCTGATTAAGGACAAACCTTAACAATTAAATGTTGCTAAAATGTGTGCTTCCTCCCGTCGCGGCAATGAAGATGGTCAACGAAAGTTTAACAGTATAAAATAAACAAAAAAATTCTTGACTGGCAAAGGTTTCAGGAATTGGTTCGTTTTTGTGCTGTAAACTAGTGTGCTGTCTGGTTCAAATTTAACATAATGACAGGTTCAGTGATTCATATTTCCAACTATATGAACGATCATTACCGGTTTTTATTAAGCCATGTATTGGCTATAAATCAACCAGACAATAAACTAGGGTAGTTGTGAAATTGGACCCGCCACCTGCGGATGATGGCTAAGAGGTGGCCGCTTCATTCGGTTCAAAATAAATGTATTGTTTATAATCTCCAAATTCCGGTAAAATAATTTGCTGTGGTAAATAACAACTTTCACATTAAGCCGCTCATTCAGGCTTTCCAGTCCGTGGGAAGTTACCAATTGCTAGGATTAAGCAACAATTATTTTTCCATTTACGGAGGCAACAGGTATGACTTTTTGGAGATTGAAATAGATACTGACATTCTAAGGACCCTAGGGGAAGTACTAGGGAAAGAAGATAAAATATTAAATAATCCTTCTTTGGTAAGGAGTTCAGTTTTTATACTTTCAAACTAGGGTAGGAATAGAATATAAATGATTGAACACTCCCTAAGCAAAATTTGTTTTTATATCAGATGTTTTTCGATGGAATAACCTGCTGATAGAATGATGCGAAGGGGTGGTGTAAAAACCCCGATTTCAGCTCCGGAGGGGCTGAAATTGATTGAAAATGGCCGATTTCAGGTCAATATCGCGGTCTACCAGTGCAATGCGGAGCATTGTACTGCCCCTAACGCCGCGATTTGGCATCAAATCGGGCTGGTCGCAAGCAAGCTTGCTGCTCGCCCATGCAACCTGGATCATTTTCGGGTTCTTACAGTAGAAT
>JBBRWP010000042.1:0-18067 GCA_038249175.1 Acetivibrionales bacterium | reverse complement strand
TATGTACAGGTGTACAGTCCCATATCCGCATAGCCGATCAAACCAATGCGGCTTTGCTGGAATTCACGTTTGGTCCTTGCAACATTTGCATATTGCATAATGGCCTCATAAGGAAATGGTGCGTTAGGTTTCTGCCATAAGGCCTTATGTACCATTTTATTGTCCCGCAGGTAAGGGAGCAGTGCTGTTATCCCGGCTGCAGCTGCAGGTGCATGCAATTTCCCCCCGGCATCCAGTTCTCCGGATGCAGCGACAACAAGAACAGGAACGCCCTTGTATTCATTCAAAATACGCATGACATTCCCTGTTATATGCCAGGAAATGAATATGCATAGTACAAAATCGAGGTGCGATGGCAAATTTTCTGCAAGTACTTTCTCTGCATCCGCCTCATCCATCACAACATGGCTGGCTGCAATATCAAAGGGCAATGCCTTCAAACCGGAAGCAATACCCTCCATGCGTTTGTCCAGCCACACTTTCGGATAAACAGATTCCCCGCAATACAAGACCATTGTTTTTGCTTTTTTCATTGTTATAACCATTCCTTTCTCTTCGAGCAGGCACAAAACTTGCTAGAAATGCTGGGCATTTTCTGATCTATACCCAATGCATCCTTGGCGAGCAGGCACAAAACTTGCTAAAAATGCTGCGCACTTTCAGATCTATACCCAATGCATCCTCCATCGCGTTCACACAAAATTTGCTGAAAATGCTGCGCACTTTCAGATTTTTCTCCTTTTCCAAATGCTCAACTGTACCATTCCCGTAATTCCTTGTGGTATGACAAGGCAAAAATTTCCTGGATCAGCGCTTCTGCCTGTGCTTCCGTACGTATGGACCGGTCCATCATCAGCAATTGTTTCAACCACTCTCGGTTGCCAGCATTGTGGGCAGCCAATTCCATTTCCACCGGCGCAATACGGTCTTTAAGAATGTGCGCCCGAATGGGTGCCGGCAAGGGCTCGGTTTGCAGCGGACTTACCCCCGCAGATGAAATGTATGCAGAAACTTCAACTTCAAAATTAGAAGGGATTCCCGGTACCCAGTTGCCTGTGTTCAAAACATTGACAACAGCCACTTGCGGGTTACCACCAGCCAGGCCTTCAATCACCGGGACCATTGGTTCGCCGGTTTGAGTCGAAGGGTTGAGCCCGTACAATTCAATGACCGATTTTTGAGTATCATCAGCAATTTTCTTCAATTTATCACCCATACCGGTGATGTCTTCAATGTACTTCCACCACCATGTGCGGCAGTCCGCACCCCAGACTTCCTCCACCGCTTTATCCGTATGGTAGTTCCAGGGCCATGAAGCTCCGGTAATGGACGCGGTATCCCCGACAGGAATAACGCCATACTTTTTGTACAAGTCCATCTTCTTTCGTCCCATAATCCCTTCAGGATTCTTTTCCCAGTATGCTTCTGCCTCTTCGGAAGCCAACCACCGGTCAATCATCGGGAAAACATCCCTGCCTTCGTAGCTTAAGTGGTTCAGCCAAACAAAGTGGTTCACCCCTGGTATACGATAATGCAGCTTTGTTTTATCCAATCCGAGAACCTCGGCAATTTTATATACTTCATAAAATCCGTGACACATTCCTACCAGGCGTATTTGCGGATATTTTCGGGACAAATGCGTTGTTGCTGTAATCACAGGATTTGACACGAGCAGGTGTGTTGCATTCGGGCAAATGGCAATCATGTCTTCTGTAATGGATTCAAAGAGTCTGAGTTGGTAAAAGTTGAGCCAAAAAGGTTCATCATAAAGAATATGAAAGCTTCCACTCCAGTGAATCCCATGCTTTTCTGCAATGCGCCAGCCTTCCGACAAGCGTCGCGGACCGTCCACCAGTGCAATAGTCACAACACAATCCGCGCCTTGCAATGCTTCTATGCGGTCTAGCGTTGGTTCAATGTTCAGGTTTGCACCCATTTCCTGTATCAAACGACGGCAAACTCGGGTAGCACTATCCAAACGGACCGCGTCGATATCCATAAAGGCAAGGGTAGATCCAGAAAGGCTTTCCGCCAAACATAGATCATGTACCAGACCCGCAACAAAACTTCCTCCTGCACCAATAACAGCAATTTTTACCTGGTTCGGCATACATTATTCCTCCTCAAAAACACAATAAATCTGTTAAAAATCAGTCACAAAGCCTTGATACTATCACTTGATAGCACCAACAATCAGCCCTTTTATGATAAATTTCTGTAATGACAGAAAAAGGATTAAAACCGGAACAATCGCAAGTACCATCCCGGCCATCTGGTAGGTTGCATCATTGCTATAGCGGGAAACCAAACTTGCCAGGGCGACAATGATTGTCTTTGAATGTTCATTCTGCAAATAAAGCATAGGCAAGAACAAATCATTCCAATAGCCAATAAAACCCATAATCAAATTAATGACAATCGCTACCTGACCCATTGGAACAATGATACGCGGAACCATACCGAAAAGTGTTACTCCATCCATACTTGCCGATTCCATCACCTCTCTGGGTATAGCACGAAATGCTGCTGTCATTAATAAGATACCACCCGGAATTCCCCCTGAACAGTAGGAAAGAATAACAGACCAGGGTGTATTGATCATATTCAATCGTGAAAAAACAACATACATTGGAATCATTGTAACAATACCAGGAATAAATGTGAAAAATAGAATAAACAAAAACAATGCACGACTGCCACGGAATGGCAGCTTAGCGAAAGCATAACTGGCATAAACAGCAAAGATAGTGATGATGACCAGCGATATCACAACAATGACAATGGTATTTCGAAATTTTTCAAGCAGCTGAAAGTTGGCAAACATGGTTGTAAAGTTATCCAGGCGCCAATCTGCAATGCCCAAACCAAATTGATTTGTGACATAATGCGCTTTATCCTTAAACGAGGTAATCAGCATAAAATATAAAGGATAAAGAAATGTCAGCGTTAAAAAAAGCAACAAAGTTGTAACCCCTATGTATTTTAACTTAGGCAGACGAAAGGACCCCCGACTTCTTTGCTTTTGTTTCAAATGCCCTTCATATGATTTGCTGCTCATTTACTCACCCCAATTATCCAGTTTATCTGCCGCCATCATTTGAAGGCGTGTGGCAAAAAGTACAATGATCGTTAATATCATGGATAGGGCACAGGCGACGCCCAATTGACTCCCCGACACAAAAGCTTTTACATAAATCATATAGTCTATGGTTGTGGTTGACCGTCCGGGTCCTCCCTTGGTCATTGAAAAAATAACCGGGAATATCGCCGTGAACACCCAAATGACGGAAACCACCATTGAATACTCGACGGTTCTGGACAATAGCGGTAATGTGACCTGAAACAGACTGCGCCAGTATCCTGCCCCATCAATGCGTGCAGCTTCAAGAATTGACGGGGAAATATTAGTGAGCCCTCCTGAAAAAATCAGCGACTGCCACCCGATATTTATCCAAACCAAACAGAATATAATAATGGGTAAGGAAGTGCTTGCATCGGCAAGCCACTCAACAGGTTGTTTCATAATGCCAAGGTTTAGCAATATGTTGTTCACCGGGCCGGCATACCCGAATAAAATGGTAAACAGATAGCCAATGACAACAGTTGAAAGAATTTGCGGAATATAGAATACCGTACGGAAAAATCTCCAACCCGGGGTTTCTTCATATAAAACAACAGCAATAACCAATCCGATAAACAGTTGTATGGGGATATAGATTAGCAATATAGATGTATTGACAAGCAAGGACCAGAATTCGCTTCCGCTTAAAATATTCACATAATTTTTCAATCCAATAAAATCATGCCGTGATATGCCATTCCAGTTTGTGAAACTATAGGAGATGGCAATGATTAGAGGATAGGCTTTTATTGCCAAAACAAACAAAAGGGTTGGCAAAATAAAGAGGAGGGCTGTCCTTTCAATTCTGCGCTCGGTTTGCGTTTTTTGAGCTTTCATCATACTACCTTCCGTTCGTCACGATGGCTTTTCTCTTCCTTGAGCCCAATTCCATCAAAGACTGGCATCAGAAAGGTATTCCAAACCAATGAAAGACTGGCGTGGTACGCACCAGGGTAGATGTGCGCACCACGCTACCAGTATTTTTTTATTGTTCGAGCAGTTCCTGCGCTTTTTTATCCATCATATCTGCAAAGCTTTGCGGTGTTATTTTGCCAACAACGCAAGATGCACCCTGTGCATACAGTTCATTCACCAATTCAGGATCCATCGCAAACTCATGCCATGTTTCTGCACTTTGTCCCATTTCAAATACGGTTTTATAAACAGGATCGTTTTCCCAACCGTAATCAGAAATCGTCAAATCTTTACGCACAGGAAACTTAGAGACATGTTTTCCGAACCGCAATGTGTTCTCTTTATTGTTAATCCAGGAAAGCAAATCCACACATTCCTGCGGCGCTTCCGTATAGTTCAGAACACAAAAGCTTTGTCCAACACCACCAGCCTCGTATCCGGGTTGTTTGACTTCCTTATTGAAATCAGGCAATTTCAGCACACGCAGATTGTCGCCTAAATAGCCTTTTGCCGACTCAATATCCCAGTTACCGGTTGGAAACATGGCTGCTTTTCCGTTGTAAAAATCAAAACCGGGATCTGCCTGTGTAATATAATCCTGATTTAAATAGCCTTTACTGTAAATGGTCTGCAGAGTTGAAAACATATTCAAAAATCCTTTGTCATTCGCAAATTTTGTTGTTTGCATGCCATTGGTGGTTAAGCGTTGCAGACCTTCCTGCTGTGCCCACCATTTTGAAAAGGTAAAAGAAACAGCACCATCATAACCACTATCAGCTGATGTTATGGGTTGATACCCCGCCGCCTTGATTTTTTCACAGGCAGCCATAAATGCTTCGACTGTCTGTGGCGGGTCATTCTCAAAATCCAATCCAGACTTTTTGATAATGTCATTGTTATATTCCAGAATACCCACTTCTAAGCCACCGCATGGATAACCGATGACTTTCCCACCCTCTTGGGGAGACAACAGGTTATCGGTCAGCATATTCCAGCCAATAATACTGTCCAAATCTTCTTTGGGCATATAATCATTCAATGGTAACAAAACGTCTTTTAACGAACTGACATAGGTGCCTGCCCATAAATTAACAATATCCGGACCGTTCTTTGCCATCGCAGAAGCCTTGATGGTTTGGTGAACCGCCGTTTGATCCGGTATAACGGAAAACTCTATTGTGACATTGCCAGTCAGCTTTTCATATTCGCGCAGCATCTTCACAAAAAGCCATTCTTCCTGCGGCTTCTTCTCTTCTCCTGAAGATGTAACTGCTACCGCCCAAAGTTTTATGGTTACAGGTTTCTTATTTTCAGGTTTGGTTTCTGTTGTCTTCTCCGAAACAACGGCAGATTCTGTCGCCACTGTGCTTGATGCAACCGGTTTCTCAACACCCCCACAGGCAGTGAACACAAGGCTTAGAACTAAAAACATTGTGAATAAACTGTTTCTTTTCAGTATTCTTCTCATTTTGGCCCCTTTCTCTCATTGACAGCACTTCTCCGATTTTGTACAAAATGGTGAATGACATTTTTGAAAATTTGCAATACCATAGATGCATACAATGTTGTGACAGGCATGTAACAATGGTGTTCATTGATAATTTTTCAGATTAGAAGGCTTTCATTACAAGAAAAAAATGAAATTGTCAGCCTTAACACATTGGGGTATACTCCTATCATATAGAATGCAATCAAACCCGACAATGAAGAAAGAGGTTGTGTAGATGAACAATCTGGGAAAATTTGAACAAGAAATAATACAAAATGCCAATCACATGGGTGGGGTCAACCAACCCATCCCAATTGATCTGCATTCCGGGCTCTATATCAGCAAGGCAGGCGCACGCCAGTTTCCGCGTGGTTTTTCATACAACCCGGATGTACACAGCCATTGGGAATGGGGTGCCGTTCTTGAAGGTGAAATGACCTTTAAAATGGACGAGAAGTACTGGCGTGTTCCTGCCGGCAGCGGATACCTGCTCAGACCTGGCGCAGCTGTCCAAGCGCAGGCCATCCAGGCTCCTTTTCTGGTTTGGCTTGAAATATCCGGTCATGGTGTCACTTCAGCGCTGGAAGATATTATGGATGGCCAAAGCCTGCGCCTTGATAAATACACCTACGAACAACTGTACAGTGCCATCAAGATTCCTTCATTGCTTCACGAAAAACCCTTGGGCTATAACTTCCTGGCGAACAGTTATTTATGGCGTTTTCTCGCCTACCTGTTTTATCCGCCGGTTTCCGGAGACGCCCCGATTTCAGCTGATATTCGTAAAGTCATAAACCATATCGGCCAGGCCGATTTCAGTTATCCGATGTCTCTAGCAGACCTTGCCACAGTGGCAAAATTAAAAACGGAGACGTTTCGCAAACGGTTTGAAACCGAAACAGGTATATCGCCAACACAGTACGTCATTCGACAACGGATGCGGCGCGCAAAGTCTTTGATGGATGATGAATCGAGAAGTCTTGCAGACATTTCGCTGCTGGTAGGTATAGAAAACCCCTATTATTTTTCACGTTTATTTCACAAGCAGGAAGGGATGAGTCCCAGTGCCTACCGGCGTCGATTTTTCCCAGAACAAGGCACTTAAGGCATTGTATTTTTTAGGCACAAAAAAAGCACAGAGAACATACGTTCATCTGTGCTTCTCTCCGGTGCGATTTTTTTGCGGGGAATTGCATAAAAGTTGCAATCTGGGACAAATCAATCCGATTCCCCTGCTGTTTTTTATTCAATGAAGAGTTGTTGTAGTGAAATAACTCTTTAATGTGTATTCATTTTACTCATACCGCAACGATTCTATCGGATCCAAATCGGCTGCCCGCTTCGCGGGGTACACGCCGAAACCAAGACCCAGAACCAAAGAAAACAGAAAGGCAAGAATAACAGTTGGAAGATCGACAACGGGTGGAATTTTGATAACCGCCGATATGATGGACCCGGCCAAAACCCCCATACCAATACCAATGATGCCGGATATCCCTGTCATGAGCACTGCTTCCGCCACAAACTGCATAACTATATCCCCTTTGCGGGCACCCAGGGCTTTACGGACACCAATCTCCCTTGTACGTTCCGTCACAGAAACCAGCAGGATATTCACAATGCCAATACCACCAACTGCCAAAGTCACCGCAGCAATAATACCGAGGGCCAATTGAATCATGCCCAGAATATTATTCAGCTGACTCAAAATATCATCTGAACTTGTGGCAGAAAAAGCGTCTTTCACACCATGAACAAATTCAAGTGCTTTGACAGAACTCAATCCGGCGTCTTTCAACAGTGTGGAATCATTCATCACAATACGAATTTCGGTCAGCGCCTTGTTCCCGACCAGCTCCATGGAGGTCGTTAACGGCAACGTAACAGATACCGGCGCTTCATCACCGAACATAGCTGATAAAGAATCAATCTGGCTATCAATGATACCGATAACCAGCAAAGAAACATTGGCACCGGATCGACCCTTAAATATAAGCTTTTCACCGACAGCATTTGTATGGTGGAAGTATTGATAAGCCGTTGAAGAACTGATGAGACATACTTTCGCCCTTGTTTTGATATCCGACTCGGTAATATACCGCCCGTCCTGCAAATCCAGAGAAGACTGCTCTTTGGCAACCGGTGTAACACCGTTAAACAAGACCATTCGAGTCTTGGTTCCAATACGGATGGATCCGCCCCTGCCAGTGTAATATGGTGCTATATTTTTCAAATCCGGGACAGCCGCTTTGATAATGTCCACATCTTCCATTGTGACATTATCAACCGGTCCACCATTCTTGACGGATATTCCCACCGTATTAGACCCGATTTTCTCAAATTCGCTATTGACATATACTTTTATGGCATTTCCAGTGGCAACAATCGCAATAATGGAAAATACGCCCATGATAATGCCCAGCATCGTCAGAAAAGAACGCAGCTTATTCCCTTTCAAACTCTCCAGCGATTGTTTGAAAATTTCAAACCAACTCATTGCCCCATCCCTCCACCGGGAAATCCGCCCCCTGCCCGTGCAGGGAGTTCCCGTACCTTCGTGCCGTCACTGAGAGTTTGCGGCGGGTTCACCACCAGTGTTTCTCCTCCTTTGAGGCCACCGGTCACTTCAATGTCCAGATCTGCTGTAATTCCTATTTCTATTGGAACCAGTTTTGCAATCCCGTTATCCACCACATAAACGGCCGGGCGACCATCTTCTGTTTCTATATACATTGCGTAGCGAATAATAACCGCATTTTCGCGTGTATTGGTAATGATCTTCGCCGTAACAGTCAGACCCGGACGCAAACCCTCTGGCGGATTTTCAATGGTGACGGTAATGCCAATAACCGTATCTGTGCCAGTTGAACTCTGTACAGACCGTGCCGTCGATGCAATATGGGTTACAGTACCTTCTACAACAGTTTTTTCATCAATCCCATCTCCTGTGACGACAACTTTCTGTCCAAGTTTTATGTAACGGGCTTCCACTTCCTTCACATCCGCCTTGACTTCCAATGTTGATAAGTCCGATACGCGGTAAGCAGGCTGCGCAAGATTTAAGTTAACACCTTCAACGGCATTCATCGTGGTCACAATCCCATCCATCGGGCTTTTAACAGCCGCTTCAAGGCGATTGACACGGTCCTGGATGTTTTTTAATGACAATTCCTGCAATTTCAGCATGTTTTCCTGGGTTGCAATATCCAGATCACGCTGATCACGCGTTTTTGTATTGTTGTTTTTATTGTTAGCCAGATTGGCTGATGCAGTGGATACACTAATTTGAGAAAGCGAGATTTTTGTTTGGGTATCCTGCAATGCTCTGGCATAGCGATCCAACTCTCCCTGTGAAATTGCCCCCCCGTCAAACAAGGATTTGTTTTTGTCATAATCGGCTTTTGCCCGGTTATACGATTCCCGGTCGGATGCCAAAACTGCCTGGGCCTGCTTCACAGAGAGTTCCAAAGAAGTTGAACTTTGAGTTGAGGAAATATCACGCACTCTTTGCAGAGACAATTCCTGACTGTCCCGGTTAAGTTTTGCCTGCTCCAGTTGGGACAACAAGTCGGTCATGTCAACCGCCAATACCGGTTCACCTTTTTTAACGGGCTTGTCGACATCAACCAGAATATCCGTCACTTTTACGGCACTTTCAACAAACACGTCATGAAGTTCTTTGGCCACCAGAACACCGTTGGCCGAAACCGAAGATTCAATCGTCCCTTTTTTTACTGTTTCCATACCGGGTACCAGCACAAAGCCCTTCGATTGTTGACTTAAAATAACCACAACAACAGCAATCACAGCGACAATCGCTGTCGGTATAATCCACTTCCTTTTTTTCATTACCCGTTTCCTCCTCTTTCGCCTGCCAGTGCGTGCAAGGCATCCTGTTGCATTTTTTTGAGTTCTTCTTCTGCATCCAAGGGGTTTTCATGGCGCTCATCAGCCTGAATCCGTCCATCCCGAAAAACAATACGTCTGTGGGTATGTGCGGCTATTTCGGGTTCATGGGTTACAATGACAACCGTCACGCCTTCTTTGTTTAACTTTTGAAAGATAATCATGATTTCTTCACCGGAAAGGCTGTCCAGGTTCCCCGTCGGTTCATCCGCCAAAATGACAGCAGGATTATTGACCAAAGCACGGGCAATGGCAACACGTTGCTTTTGCCCACCGGACAACTCATTGGGCTTATGATGAACACGGTCTTCCAGACCCACTTTTCCTAAAGCTTCCATGGCCAAACGGGTTCGCTCCTTTGGTGTCACATTGGCATACAACATAGGCAATTCAACATTGCGGAGTGCACTGATTCTGGGCAAGAGGTTAAAAGACTGAAATACAAAGCCAATCTTGCCATTACGAATTTTGGCCAGTTGGTCGTCATTCATTTGCGATACATCCACCCCATCCAAATGATACGTTCCCGTTGTTGCACGATCCAGACAACCCAAAATATTCATCAAGGTTGATTTACCAGACCCGGAAGGACCCATAACAGCAGTAAACTCTCCTTCTTCAATCACCATATCAATGGCGGTCAACGCTTCCACGGAAAGCGACCCGTTTTGATATATCTTTGTGAGATTTTTAATTTCTATCAAGCTGCAGACTCCTTTCAAAGGCGGGGGGAGCGGGGAAGCTCTCTACCGGAAATATTTACCCCTGCCACCGGCTTTCATTCAAAATATAAAAAAAACCACTGTGATTGTTAATTCATGTCCATCATTACAGACGGCAATCCTCCTTGTCTGAAGTTGATGAAAACCAAAGGCTGTATGCAGTCTCAAAAGTGGTTTTTTCTGAACTTTGGATAAATTCTATCTGTGCAATCAGATTTATACCGCATGCGTCTCGTGGAGTTCGCACAAAACTTGCTGAAAATACTGCGCATTTTCAGATTTTGCTAATGAAATTAAGCACTTTCAAAACGTGAATATCAGCAGAATATCCAAAGACAAGAAAAAACTTCCATAATTTTATGCTGCAAAAAGATGTACAAATTCTTCTTACGAATCAGCATTTTTCTTATATTCTTTTTACGGTGATGTGATAGCATAAAGGAAGTGGTTCAATGGTCCACGAAACAAAAAAAACTAAACAGAAAAGGGAGTATGTTATGGCGAACAAAAAGATTCGTATCGGTCTGATTGGTGCAGGAAACATTGCACAAAATGCCCACATCCCGGCATATGCAAAACAAGAGGATGCTGAGATTGTTGCCGTGTGTGACCTCAACGAAGCGCGAGCCAAAGAAGTGGCGGAGAAGTACAACATCAAGCACGTTGCAAAAACCATAGAAGATTTGGTCGCTTTGGATGATGTGGATGCTGTCAGTATCTGCACATGGAACAACGCCCATGCCCGTGCTGCATTGGCTGCGATCAAAGCAGGAAAGCATGTGCTCTGTGAAAAACCCATGGCCATGAGCGTCGCCGAAGCAACAGCCATGCGCGATGCCGCCAAGGGCACCGGCAAGGTTTTTATGCTGGGCTTTGTGAACCGCTTCCGTTCAGATGCCATTCTGTTAAAAGAGTTGGCAGATGCCGGAAAATTCGGTGACATTTATTTCGCCCGTGCCGGATGGCTTCGACGTCGCGGCACCCCTCTAGGGTGGTTCACAGACGTCTCCAAATCTGGCGGCGGACCGGTTATCGACATTGGGGTGCACGTCATCGACCTGACCTGGCATTTCATGGGCAAACCAGAGCCGATTGCCGTCAGTGCAACCACGCACTATCCTCTTGGAGACTACCAAACAAAAGGCGTTGGCCGTTGGAAGGCACTGGATACAGATAATCTCGTGTTCAACACAGAAGATTCTGCCGCCGGCACCATTCGCTTTGCAAACGGTGCCTCCATGAACTTTGAAGTGAGTTGGGCTGTGAACATGAAAGAAACCGGCATCTACAGCTATTTGTTCGGCAAAGAAGCCGGCGCCAGCCTGGATCCCCTGGCTATCTACGGGGAAGAAGCCCACTATTTGGTCGATTCTATACCAACCATTGACCAGGGTGATTCTTTTGCCCGTGAAATCCGCCACTTCCTCGATTGCATTCAAGAAGGGAAAGAGCCCTCTATTACGGCAGATGACGGCGTCAATGTTCAAAAAATGCTAAACGGCATTTATGATTCTGCGAAAGCAGGCAAAGAGATCTTGTTGTAAGAAACAGCCATTATGCTGTCATAGCGAAAGCAGGGACAATAATGATTTGGGCTCCATAAGCAACCTCATAAAACAACGATTGCAGGGTATGATCAAGGCAGGAAAAAAATCATGATTCCGTTTTCATAAGACTTCTCAACACAAGGGCATTTATAGCATGATCAAGGCAGGAAAATGATTCTTCATTTTTCTGCCTTTCTTTATTTCTTTACAGGCCAAACATTGTCAACAAACCTTTGAAACATTATACTGGTATTATCAAGCACAATGGACAGCATTTTTAGCGACAATTTCTATTCATTCTTTTGTATGGAAACATCCCCACACCCATCTGCGTGCCGATGCATCGGCCGAAAGGAGTTTCATGATGTTCTGTGGAAAATGTGGAAAACAGATGCTGGACAACGCACGTTTTTGCGGATCTTGCGGGGCACCGGGGAGTGCAGCGACTGTAGCACCCGGCAATCAAATACCGGCTCCGGCACCAATGCCTCCCCAAAACATCGCCCCGCCACCGCCGATGTCCCCACCTCTACAGCCATCGCAAGGCTATCCGGCACCCGCTCCAAGACCTGCACCGCCACCACAAGGATTTGCACCGCCGCAGAATCAGTACGCTCCGCCACCACAAGGATTTGCACCGCAACAAAATCAGTACGCCCCGCCACCGCAAAGCGGCACCGGCGCTCTGAGTTACAAAGTGTTTGGTTCGAACTTGCCGGCCGTTTCCATCCGTTTGAACCCGGGTGAAAGTATTTACACACAATCAGGCGGGATGAGCTGGATGGATGCCTACATCACCATGGAAACGAACATGAAAGGTGGCCTCATGAAGGGCCTGGGCAGAATGATTTCGGGCGAATCACTGTTCATGGCAACCTATACCTCGAACGCCCCGAATCAGGAAATTGTTATCGCCAGTTCTTTCCCAGGGTACATTGTTGCCACCGATGTCAGTCGCATACCCATCATTGCACAAAAAAGTGCTTTTCTCTGTGCGCAGCCCTCGGTTGAACTCAGCGCCTATGTCACAAAACGCATCGGTGCCGGTTTCTTTGGTGGTGAAGGTTTTGTAATGCAGCGCATCGCCGGATATGGCATGGTCTTTTTTGAAATTGATGGCAGCATGATTGAGCGTCAGTTGGCCCCGGGTGAAACCGTAAAAGTGGATACAGGCAATGTCGCGGCATTTGAAGAAAGCGTACAATATGCCGTTGAAACTGTCAAAGGTTTCAAAAATATTCTTTTCGGCGGTGAAGGTTTGTTCCTGACGACCCTGACAGGTCCAGGGAAAGTATGGCTGCAAACCATGACCATGCCTTCTTTTGCAAAAAAACTGATTCCCTTCCTGCCAAAACCAAGTTCAAATTGATATTGTACTGTTCAAAAATCATGGAACCATGAAACAAGCCCTGTGCCAGAAAATTATTCGGCACAGGGCTTGTTGTTTTATGGGAATGTCTTCGTTTAGCAACGTCACTTATGGCAGAGCATTGCCGGCCGCGCGGTAGAGCTCATACCATTCCGGTCTTGAAAGCACCACGTCCGACGCTTTGCAAATGTCTTTGATGCGTTGGGGATTCATAGTGCCGATGATAGGCTGCATTTTTGCCGGGTGCCGAAGAAGCCAGGCCACAGCAATGGCGGTATTTTTCACGCCTTTATCTGCTGCAATGGCATCAATTTTCTGATTCAATTCCGGGAATTTGGGATTGTCCAGAAAAACACCTTCAAAAAAGCCATATTGGAAGGGAGACCATGGCTGAATGGTGATGTCGTTGAGGCGGCAGAAATCCAAAATACCGCCATCACGGTCAATACCGGCATCGACTTTCATGTTCACATTCAATCCACTGTCCATCATGCCTGTGTTGGTCATACTCAGCTGTAGCTGATTGGCGATGATTTTCTGCCCCAGATATTTTTGCAGCAGGGAGATTTGCATCGGATGCTGATTGCTCACGCCAAAATTACGTACTTTGCCGTTGCGTTGCAGCAGGGAAAAGGCTTCCGCCACCTCTTCCGGTTCAACAAGGGTATCCGGTCGATGCAACAGCAAAACATCCAGATAATCGGTTTTTAGCCGTTTCAATATACCGTCAACGGACGAAAGAATGTGTTCTTTGGAAAAATCAAAAAAGCCGTTGCAGATGCCGCACTTGGATTGCAGCAAGATTTTCCCCCTTACGGAAGCTTTCATGCCAATGGCCTTGGCAAAAACCTCTTCTGATTTTCCCCCGCCGTAAATATCCGCATGGTCAAAAAAGTCGATACCCTCTTCTAATGCAGTGTTCACAACCAATTCTGCTTCTTTTTGACTCAAGTCACTCATCCGCATACAGCCCAATGAAATTTCTGATGCTGGCAACATGCCGTTTCCTAAAGCAATTTTTTTCATAATGATTTCTATTCCTTTCTCTTCACTTCGTCAGGATACTTTCTGAAAATGCTGCGCATTTTCAGCGTCATAGCCATTCCCTTCTCTACGTGCCGTCAGAGTACTTTCTGAACATGCTGTGCATTTTCAGCCGTATTAAGATTGCAGGTTTCGATAGAAATGTGTAGACTAACAGGGGAGTAAGCTACACCGCTTCTTAAATATTGTATCATTTCGCATTACTTCAAACAAGGAATCAATTTCATTATTCATAGGAACAGCATGAAAAGGAGGAAATAAGATGACCATTCGCACAGACACCACTGGCTGGGAACTCAAAACAAATCGTTTGGCAGTACGGGTTGCAAAACCCGGTTTTATCTACAAGCGCACCCGTTTTGACTGGACTGGCTTTGTGACCGACATTGTATTGGATAATAAACACAGCTTTTGTTCTGTTGAATCAGCCAATCCCCTGGCAGGTGCCGGTGGCATAGGCCTATGCAATGAATACGGTATTATGGAACCGGTCGGCTTTGACAGCACGCAAACGGGCGAACCATTTCCTAAATTCGGCATTGGCAATCTGACCCGGTTGGATGATAAGCCCTACTTTTTCATGAAGGACTATCCTCTGGAAGCGTTTGAACACCAGGTAACCCTTTTGGCAGACGGCATCCAATTTGAAACGCTACCAAAAGACAATCAGGGTTATGCTGCACACGTTATAAAAACACTCCGTGTAACGGATAACAACCTCACCATTGAAACCGTATTTCACAATGTCGGTGAAAAAAGTATTCACACCAGCGAATACAACCACAATTTTGTTCTCATTGATAACGAGGCCGTCGGTTCCGACTATACCTTGTCTTTTTCAGAGCCGCTGACGTTTCTCAAAGAAACCGATGGCAGCATTTGGTTTGATACGAAAGAAACATCCTGGCCCAATGGCACAAGCGGCTTTTACGGCCGTTGTCTTGTCGTACCACCCATACCCTTCTTGACCTGGTCCCTTTGTAACAAAAAAGCAGGCTGCTGCATCAGCGAAACTCTGAATGCCCAACCCCTTCGGGTTGCAATATGGGGGACCGCAAGCGTTATCTCTCCGGAGGTTTTTATTGACCTGTCGATTGAGCCGGATTGTTCAAGGACGTGGAAAAGATCTTACCAGTTTTCAAGTCACATCTAAGATGCAAATTCGGTAGGTGATGACCATCACTGAAACCCAAACACAGTCGTGTGAAGGCAATCGCTGAAACCCAAACCCGGTAGTGTGATGACCATCACTGAAACCCAAACACGTTAGTGCGAAGGTCATTGATAAACGTAACCCAGGAAAAACACTGGAAAATTCGCTTGACAGTTCAAAAAAAGAACGATAAGATGGTTAATGTAATCAATTACATTAACCATCTTTTAAAGTCGTTTCTCTGTTGACATCTTAGGCAATCACCGTTACGTCATTAAAATAAAGACATCAAATCCGGAACGACAGCAAATTTTTGTTTTCTCATAAATGTAATCCATTACACGTGTATGTTTTAGATAAACACAACAGTGAATCGCCACTGTATTACACAAGACAACACAGCAATGAACAATTAGAAAGGCGGCATTATGGCCACAATCACCGATGTAGCAAGAGAAGCCGGCGTATCGGTTGCCACCATTTCCAGGGTCATTAACAACAATGCCAAAGTGACGCCAGATACGCGTGCCAAAGTGCTCGATGCCATTGAAAGACTGCAATACCAACCCAATGTTTTGGCACGTAACTTTAGAAGATCCGAAAGCCGCGTCATTCTTGTTTTGTGCCCGAACTTCACAAATCCCTACTATGCCAATGTGGTCACCGGTATTTCCGATACAGCCAGACAATCTGGCTACAGCGCCATGTTCTGCACCACTCAGGGTGATAAACAACTGGAAAAAGACTTTCTGGACATGCTCAAGGCCAAACGTGCGGATGGGGCCATACTTCTGGCCACTGAAAACAGTGAGCGTTTCATGATGCATCTGGCAGAACAACACCCCATTGTGCAGTGTTCAGAATACTTCCCGGACGCCGGACTTTCCCATGTATCCATAGACAACTACAAAGCGGCACGCCATGCCATCCGATATCTTACAGGTCTTGGGCACAAGCAAATCGGTTTTATTACCAGTAACGATGCCTACTTGTCCATGAATCGGCGTCTGCAGGGATACAAGGATGCCTTGGAGCAAGCCGGCATCTCTTTTTCGGCCGAACTGGTGCAATATACAGGGGAGGGCTATCACTTTTCTAATGGTGTCAAAGCCATTCGTAATCTTTTGGCTTTGCCAAAGCCACCAACTGCCGTCTTGTGTGTTTCTGATATTTTAGCACTGGGTGCCATCCGTGGTGCAGAAGATGCCAAACTAAAAATTCCGGAAGATCTTGCCGTTATAGGTTTTGATGATGTTGAATATGCCACCATGTTTAAGCCCCATATTACAACGGTGCGCATTCCCTGTTACAATCTCGGCGTATCTTCTATGGAAATATTGCTCAATTTGATGAAAGAGAAAAAGGCAACCTGTCGGGAAGTGGTGCTGGATTTTGAGTTGGTTGTGAGGGACTCAACTTGAAAACTTTTCACCTGATGTGCCTGGCGTATTCTTGAAAAGTTTACACAAAGAGAAAGACATTAAAATATCTCTGAAAATGCGCAGCATTTTCAGTAAGTTTTGTGTCAACATGACAAGAATAATATCGCTATAAATACAGAAAGAGGACAATTTATGATTCAGGTTGGCATTATCGGATGCGGTCAAATTGCCCAATTACGGCATTTACCAGAATACCGCAACAATACAGCCGTTACGATTACAGGCTTATACGATACAATACACGGCCGGGCAGAAGATTTGGCAATAGAATATGGCTGCAAGGTTTATGGCTCCATAGAGGCGCTGCTGCTAGATGAAAATATTCAGGCAGTCTCTGTTTGTGCTGCCAACACCTACCATGCACCCATCACCATGCAAGCCCTAAAGGCCGGGAAACATGTGCTCTGTGAAAAGCCGATGGCCACCAGTCTGGCTGACTGTGAAGCCATGGCTGCTGCTGCTGAAACCTCTGGAAAGCTGCTCATGATTGGGCACAACCAGCGCTTTTCAGCCTCCAATCAGGTAGCAAAGGAACTCATTGACAGTGGTGAAATCGGAGACATTCTCAGTTTCCAGTCTACCTTCGGCCATGCCGGTCCGGAAGAATGGACAGGCACGTCCAATCCTTGGTTTTTCGATAAAAAGATGGCATTGTTTGGTGCTATTGCCGATTTGGGCATTCATAAAATTGATGTATTGCATTTCTTAACTAGTCAAAAAACAACACATGTCACCGCCATGGTGGAAACGCTGCACAAAACCTTTCCAGATGGCTCTCCGATTACCGTTGATGATAACGCCATTTGTATGCTAAGACTTTCCGGGGGTGCCATTGGTACTGTACGTGCTTCATGGACATTTTATGGGAAAGAGGAGAATGCCACCCGACTGTACGGGACGAAGGGCATTCTACGCATTGACGATGATCCAAAGTACGCACTGATACTGGAGAAGCGTAACGGTGAAATCAAACGTTATGAAATTGGTAAACTTGCCACAAATGCAGAACAATTGGCTGGCATTCATACAAACAGCGGTGTCATTGATGCTTTTATTGCAGCCATTCAGAACAATACCGAGTCTTTGTCTTCCGGAAAAGAAGCCTTATTTGCCATGAAAGCGGTGTTCGGTGCCTTGCGTGCTGCAGAAAAAAATGTAATGGAAGCCGTTTAGGTTGCCAAACAAGTGAGCCATCCGCCCTTGCATGATATAATAGCGCTGTATTCTTAAAGAGAGGTTCACTTTGGGCATTATTTATTTTATTGTTGCCATTGTTGCAACATCGGTCGGGGCTTTGGCTGGCGTTGGCGGCGGGGTCTTCATCAAACCGGTTCTGGATACCATCGGCCAGTACAACCT
>JBBRWP010000041.1:0-18072 GCA_038249175.1 Acetivibrionales bacterium | reverse complement strand
GATGGTGTTCTGGACTATAATGCATACCTTGGTGCTATCAGTAAGCTCAACCCCGCCCCAACGATGATGATTGAACATCTGAACGAGTCACAGCTGATTAAAGGACTGAAGTTCATCTATCGCAAGGCAGAAGAAAATGATATCGTTTTTGAAGGCTCCCAAAACAGGGGAGAGTTGAGTGATGAAAACGCCAGCCAGGAATATTTCGCGCCACATCAGTAAACGGATAGATTCAAATAAAATCCAATTTCAAATTTCTCTATCAAAAATCTTTCTGAACCAATCTTTTTAGGTTGAACCAGTCCTCACATCGGGAGAAAATGCTGATAATAAAACCTCGAAGATCTTTTTTATAAAGGGTTTCGGGGTTTTCATTTTGTCTGAAATAGTTGCATATTTCGGGTTAATTCTACGAAAAACATCACATGTACGCATTTATTCCTTTTGATATTTTTCCAACTAAAGTGGTAAAAAGTGAGTATTGAACAAAAATCGCTTCGATTGGCGAAATGACATCGTTTATCATCGCAATGGCTGAAGTTGTATTCGTTGGAATAATCCATTAACGATCTATTTGTACTTTTTTTCGGAGGATAAACCCCAGGACATTGGCCAAAAAAGCGGTTATTGCCGTCGAAAAAGGAGGAAAATAATGACACAACAGGAAATGATGCAAAAGATAGAAGAGGTTTTGGAAAATGCTAAAACAGGTGTTCTGACCAATGTAGGCGAAGACGGACGACCAAACCTGCGCTGGATGACACCGGCCACGATTCGGGATTGGCCAGGGGTACTTTTTGCAGTCACATCGCCCCATTCTAAGAAAGTGGCACAACTGAAAAAAAACGATGCAGTGACGTGGATGCTGCAAACAAAAACTTTGGACCAAATTGTAACAATTCAAGGGATGCTGAGCATTGTAGATAATCCATCCTTGAAAATGCAGGTGATGGACAGCATCGGAAAACGATTAACGATGTTTTGGAATATCAATACCTCCACTGATTTTGTCGTATTGGAAACGAACATTTTGCAGGCAACCTGGTTTTCCCCCATGAAACGCCTTTCTGAAACCGTTGTCTTTGGCGGAAAGGAGAGTGGCTATGCAGGATAAAATGAATACACAAGAGAAAATAAAAAAAACGAGATCGCCGCGTAAACCGGTACAAGGGATAAGAAAAGAAACAGAATTGATGCAGAACCCGGTGAAAGAGACTGAAAAAGATATGAATGCGATCCAGAACCCGGTGAAAGAAGCGGAAAAAGATACAGAGCAAAAACAAAAACCGGTTCAAATGGCTGTATCCAAAGAAATACAGTTGAAAATGCTTGAGAAAATGATGAAAATTCGCCGCTTCGAAGAACGTGCGGCTCAGGCTTACGGCTTGCAGAAAATTGGTGGCTTCTGCCACTTATATATCGGACAGGAAGCAGTTGCGGTTGGGGCAATTCAAGCCCTGGACTTAAGCAAAGACTATGTATTAACGGCTTACCGCGATCATGGGCACGCATTGGTCTGCGGTATCCCGGCCAATGCGCTCATGGCCGAACTATATGGCAAGGCAGCGGGTGTTTCCAAGGGAAAAGGCGGGTCGATGCACTTCTTTGATGCAGACCGTCATATGCTGGGTGGTAACGGTATTGTCGGCGGGCATATTCCTGTGGCGACAGGGGTCGCGTTCAAATTAAGGTACCTGGAAGAAGATGGTGTGGTACTTTGTTTCTTCGGAGATGGTGCCATTCATCAGGGCGCTTTCCATGAAAGCATGAACCTGGCAAAAATCTGGAACCTGCCCATTGTCTTTATTTGTGAAAACAACCAATACGGTATGGGCACGGACTTTCGCCGTGTCTCATCAGTCACAGATCTTTCATCCATGGGTGCTTCTTACGGCATAGAAGGGAAGCAGGTCAATGGCATGGACGTTCTGGAGGTCTTTGCTGCGGTAAAAGAAGCCAAAGAAAGTGCATTGCAGGGTTCACCCGTTTTCCTGGAAATCAAGACCTACCGGTATAAAGGCCATTCCATGAGCGATCCGGGGAAGTATCGCAGCAAAGAAGAGCTGGAAGAATACCGTCAACAAGACCCCATCCTCGTGCACAAAAACAGGCTTATGGATGTAGGGCTGCTCTCAGACGATATATATGACACAATTGATGAGGCCATGAAAAATATTGCAGCAGCCGCGGCAGATTTTGCGGAAGAAGCAGAAGAACCTGCACTGGAAGCGCGATTTGAGGATATATTGGCTTGAAGAACAGGTCGCTTTGGTTGATGAAAGTCTGCTAAGGGGAGACTTTCATATTGTACCCCATGCGCCCTCTTCGACTTTGAAAAAAAACTTGCTAAAAATGCTACGCATTTTCGTATTGCGTAACAAAGTGAAAAATAATTTTTGAAAAAGACAACACAGTTCAAAACAATTTTGGAATGAAAAAGTTTGAGTTCCTCTGAAAGGAGATTCTATATGGCGATCATCACCTATCGTGAGGCTTTGCGTCAAGCCATGGATGAAGAAATGGCGCGGGATGAAAATGTTTTCCTCATTGGCGAGGAAGTGGCTCAGTATCAGGGTGCCTATAAAGTCAGTCAGGGGTTATTGGATAAATACGGTGAAAAACGTGTTGTTGATACACCAATTACGGAAGAAGGCTTTACCGGCCTTGGTATAGGCGCGGCCATGGTAGGGCTCCGTCCCATTGTGGAATGGATGACACTGAACTTTTCGCTAATGGCCTATGATCAAGTTATTAGCAATGCCGCCAAGATGCGCTATATGTCTGGCGGACAGGTGAAAATCCCTATTGTTTTTCGTGGACCGAACGGACCGGCGGAGTATCTGGCAGCACAACATTCACAGGCTTTGCAAACCATTTTTGCCCATTTTCCTGGCTTAAAAGTCGTATCACCGGCAACCCCATATGATGCCAAAGGCATGCTGAAAACGGCCATTCGGGATGACAACCCCGTGGTGTTTTTGGAAGGGGAAATGATGTATGCCTGGAAGGGTGAAGTGCCGGAGGAGGAGTATCTGATTCCTTTCGGACAGGCGGATGTGAAACGCAAAGGGGAAGATATTACATTCATAACTTACGGGAAGCCAATCAGAATGGTACTCCAAGCCGCAGAAGTGTTGGAAAAAGAGGGCGTCAGCGTGGAAGTATTGGATTTGCGTTCGATTCGTCCGCTGGATGAAGCAGCGATCTATGCGTCGGTGAATAAAACCGGTCGCTGTGTGGTGATTGATGAATCCTGGCCCTTTGCTTCTGTGGGTTCACATGTGGCCTGGCTGGTTTCCAGACACTGCTTTGACTTGCTGGATGCACCGGTTGGACTGGTGTCTTCTGATGACATTCCCATGCCTTACAACCATAAATTGGAGTTGGCAGCACAGCCATCGATTGAGAAAATTGTGCATGCGGCAAAACAGGCGTTGTATATGGAAGAGGAGGAAGGATAATGGCTGAAAAAGTAATGATGCTGGCACTTTCGCCCACCATGGATACGGGGCTTATTGCCAATTGGGTAAAAAAAGAAGGCGATCCAGTTGTTACAGGGGATGTTCTTTGTGAAGTGGAAACTGACAAAGCAACCATGGATTATGAGGCCGTGAATGAAGGGACCCTCTTGAAAATTGTTTTACCGGAAGGTAGCAAGGCGGCGGTTGGTGACACGATTGCCATTATCGGGAAAGCCGGAGAAGATTACGCCAATCTGTTGGTGGATGAAGAACACGTAGAAACAGACGAAGATGATGCCAAAGCACCTGCCGAGACGGGCGCAGATATAGGTGCAGTAGCGTCAGAACCAGTGAATTTTTCGAAAAGCGGCGACAAACAGGCGGGCAGGAAAGAAAACGCAGCAGGTTCTGTTGCAGCGGAAGGCGCCGGTGGAGCAGCGCGGGATTCTGTGCAGTCCATAGCTAAGGGAACCGATAAGGGCATGGCTCAAGCGTCGGATGACGATTTGGATCAGAGACTGCTACGCTCTTCTCCTCTTGCCAGAAAAATTGCCACTGAGAATGACATTCTGCTGTCCACGGTAAATGGCAGCGGGCCACGTGGCAGAATTGTGAAAAAAGATATCGATGTATTGTTGGTCAGCAAAAATACCGTCGGTGAAAGCGGCGGGGATGTAACCAATGAAAATACCCAAAAGACACAAAGCACCAGCTCGGTGGTAAAAGAACCGATTTCGGCAACAGAACCCCGGTCGGGAGGGGGTGCCAACACTATGGTTCCCGTTTCCGGAAAACGCAAAGTGATTGCGAGGCGCTTATCAGAATCCAAGTTTTCTGCACCGCATTACTATTTGAAGGTCTCCGTGCAAATGGACGCTTTGATGGAAGCCAGAAAGCGATTGGAAACAAGCGGAGGAAAAGCATCCTTTAATGCCTTTATTATGAAATTTATTGCGCAAGCCCTCGTGAAACACCCGTTAGTCAATTCGGGTTGGGCAGGCGAGAATATTGTGCGTTTTGGCAGTGCTGATATTGGCCTGGCCGTGGCACAACCTGACGGACTTATTACCCCTGTTGTACGCAGCTGTGAACGGCTGGGGATTCAGGAAATTGATGATGCTTTGAAAGCATTGATTCCGAAGGCTCAAAAAGGTACTTTGCAACCGGAAGAGTACAGCAATGCCAGTTTTACAATCAGCAATCTGGGCGCCTTTGGCATTGAGGAATTCACTGCGATTATTAACCCGCCCGGAGCGGCCATTTTGGCCATTGGCCAAATGACAAAAACACCGGTTGTGGATGAGATGGGCGCGGTTGTTGTGAAAACGATTATGAAAATGACACTGTCCTGTGACCATAGGGTTATTGATGGTGCCGTTGGTGCCGCGTTCCTGGATGACTTGCGCAAGATGCTGGAGGATCCATGGCGTGCGCTGTACTAGGCGTTATAAGCGTGCATGATATAAGGCGGTTCATAGATGGCGCAATAGGGTATATAGGGCGGTTCATAGAGGGCGCAATAGGGTATATAGCGCACTTTTTATAAGGAAAATACTTATCACTACAGCGGGACTTCGATATTTACGCCAATTCTAGCATCATTTTTGAAGATTCTGACTTGTTGTAAGTCCGCATAAATAAAGGGTCATAAAAATGAATTATTCAAACTCACGCTGTAGTGTTCTATAGGCAATCACATATGCCTTGTGACATATTGACAATTAGTATCGAAAGAAGGAAAACAAATGACATATGATACGGATGTATTGGTCTTAGGCGCTGGACCCGGCGGTTATGTCGCTGCGATTCGTGCGGCACAGCACGGGTTGAAAACCACTATTATAGAAAAAGATAAAGTCGGCGGCGTCTGCCTGAATATTGGCTGTATTCCCTCCAAAGCCATTATTCATCAGGCGGAATTGTTTCATGGCATAAAAGACTTGGAGAATCTGGGCGTCTCTATAGACAAGAGCGGGTTTTCATACAAAAAAGTATATGAAAAATCACGTGAAGCAGCAGATCAGCTGTCAAAAGGCGTGCAGTTTCTCTTAAAAAAGAACAAAGTGGCTGTGGTTTCAGACACTGGAAGACTGACGGGTGAACATGAAATTACCCTTTCTGACGGGAAGAAGCTGATTGGGAAGTATATTGTCCTTGCTACGGGTTCAAGGCCGCGGGCGATTCCGGGCTTTGACATTGACGAGAAAAATATTCTATCTTCCACCGGTATTCTGATGCTGCAGACGCTGCCCAAAAGTTTGTTGATTCTTGGATCTGGTGCCATTGGGATTGAATTTGCCCACATCATGAATGCCTTTGGGGTGGAAGTGACTTTGGTTGAAATGTTGGATCAAATTTTGCCGATTGAAGATGAAGAAACGGTAGCAATTTTAGCAAAATCTTTCCAAAATCGGGGCATACAGATGATAACCGCCACAAAAGCCATCTCGCAAAAGCAGACGCAGCAAGGGGTTGAAGTCCTGTTGGAAGATGCAAAAGGGAAGCGGACAACCGTGACTGTCGAAAAAATGCTGGTTTCTGTGGGACGTGCACCCAATACGGAAAATATCGGCCTTGAAAAAGTGGGGATAAAGCCGGACAAGGGCGGCTATATTCCGGTGGGAGATTATAATCAAACATCCGTTGCCGGCATTTTCGCCATCGGAGATATTACCCGCACACCACTGCTGGCCCACGTGGCATCCAAAGAAGGCGAAATTGTCGCCGATTTTATTGCCGGGAAAGGGAACGAAACATCTGTTGACATCATGCTTGTTCCTGGTGCAACCTATTGTGAACCACAGCTTGCCAGCTTTGGCCTGACGGAGAAAAAACTGAAAGAAAATGCACGTCCGTTTAAAAAATCTGTTTTTCCATATCGTGGTGCCGGGAAAGCGGTGGCTATCGGCCAACCGGAGGGCCTTGTAAAGGTCCTTTCAGATGAGGTGACAGGCGAAATTCTTGGTGCACATATTGTTGGAGCCAATGCCACAGAGTTAATTCATGAGTTGCTCCTGGCCAGAAAAGCTGAACTCCTGCCTGAAGACATTGCCGACATGATACACGCCCACCCTACGCTTTCAGAAGCAGTCATGGAAGCCATGCGTGGCATCGATGGCAGCCCCATTCATGTGTGATGGTGTGACAAGGGGACGGTTCTATTGACACATATGTGTCAATAGAACCGTCCCCTTGTCACACGTCCCCTTGTCACACGTCCCCTTGTCACACTGTGTCTTGTTCAACCTTTACAACAGCATAATCCCATGCTTTTTGCAGCTATGCGCCATCGCTTCCGGCCAGATGGAAGCCTGAACTTCGCCGACATGGGCTTTGCCAAGCAAAAACATGCAAATACGGGATTGTCCCAGACCACCGCCTAGGGTCAATGGAAGTTTGCCTGTGAGCACTTCTTTGTGAAAGGGCAGTCGGCGACGGCTTTCCTCCCCGGCGAGAATCAGTTGGGCATCCATCGTTACAGCATCCACACGAATACCCATGGAAGAAACCTCAAACGCACAGTCCAGTATCTTGTTGTAAAAAATGATGTCGCAGTTCAGGCTCCAGTCGTCATAGTCCGGAGCGCGACCGTCGTGCTTCTTCCCGGAAGCCAATTTGCCACCGATTTGCATCAGGCACAACGAGCCATATGCTTTCGTAAAGGCGTTTTCACGTTCTTTGCAAGTCATTTCCGGGTACATGTCTTCCAGTTCCTGCGTGGTCAGGAAGTGAATCTCTGGTGACAATGGTTTGGACAGTTGCGGATAAGACGCACATACTTTTTCCTGTGTCTCAAGGAATACCTGGTATATTTTATGAACGGTTTCTTTCAGGAAATCCAATGTGCGTAATTCACGCGTTATGACCATTTCCCAATCCCACTGGTCTACATAGATGGAATGGAGATTGTCCGGCTCTTCATCGCGCCGGATGGCGTTCATATCTGTATACAAGCCTTCTCCAGCCGAAAAACCGTAGCGATCCAGTGCCATGCGTTTCCATTTCGCAAGCGATTGCACAATTTCAGCAGAGTTGCCGTCGATGTGGCGCATATCAAAGGCGACGGGACGTTCAATCCCGTTGAGATTATCGTTGAGGCCGGATTCAGGACGGACGAACAGGGGTGCAGAAACACGGGTCAGCTTCAGCGCGTCCGCCAAGGCGCGCTCAAAATGATCCTTGATAAATTTGATGGCAATCTCGGTTTCGCGAAGACTGAGTTTGGCTGTATATCCTTCTGGAAGTTGCAGATGTGATGCCATAGGTGTACCCTCCTTTTAATAAAATCATCATAAGTGGATAAGCGATGGACGAAACTGCAATTATCATAACACAATCCTGAAAAAAATAGAATTCAGGCTTTGTTTCAATTATTTCACTACGTACTTTGTGTGACACGGGGACGGTTCTATTGACACAGAATGTGTCAATAGAACCGTCCCCGTGTCACATAATCAACGAAAAATAAGACGAACCACTACTCCGAAACAAGCTGATAATAATATCCTTGCTGCTGCAGCAAAGACTGGTGGTTGCCTTCTTCGATAATTTCCCCGTGCTTCATTACGAAGATACGATCTGCATGGCGTATGGTGGAGAGACGGTGGGCAATCATCAGGGTTGTTCGGTCTCTTGTTACAGAGGCCAGTGCGCTTTGAATGAGTCTTTCCGTTTGGGTATCAATATTGGCAGTGGCTTCGTCCATCACGAGAACGGCGGGATCGTGTGCAACGGCTCTTGCAAATGAAACCAGTTGTCTTTGTCCGGCTGAAAGGGTGCTGCCCCGTTCAGTGACCTCTTCTTCAATGCCGCCCGGCAGCCGGTCAATGAGAATATCCGTACAGGAAGCTTTGATGGCCGTCGATAATAAATGGTCGGGCGTGTTGTCATGCAGGGTAATGTTGTCCCTTATATTTCCAGCAAAGAGGAAAACATCTTGAAATACGGTGGCTACACGGCGACGCAAGTCGCTTTTTTTCATGGTGCGAATGGACTTCCCATCCAAAAGAATATCGCCTTTTTGTGCATCATAAAAGCCGCTCACTAAACTCATTATGGTGGTTTTCCCGGCACCTGTTTCGCCGACGAAAGCAGCTATTTCTCCAGCTTTTACCGTAAAACTGACATTTTTTAAGACCCAATCTTCTTCAATATAAGCAAACCAAACATTTTTGAATTCTATCATCCCTTCTGCTGTCGGTACATCATCTCCGGCGTCTGGCTTTTCTAATATCGGCTCTTCGTCCAACAGGTCAAACACACGTTCCGCGGACACCAGTGCAGACTGAATGCTGTTATATTTGTCGGCCAGGTCGGATATAGGTCCAAAGAACTGGCGAATATACGTTGTAAAAGCAAATAGGACACCAATAGGAAGCATTTCGCCGGAGACCTGACGGATGCCGTAAGCCAGGAGTAAAGAAATAGACAGATTCTGGAAAACATCAGATGCAGGTTTTAACAGGCTGTTCAAGCGAATTTGTGTCAGTGTGGTCTTAAAATATTCATCATTCAGTTCTGTAAAATCTTTTTCCCTGGCTTTTTCAATCCGTAAGGCTTGTATGGTTTTCATACCGGTTAAACTTTCGGCAATAAAACCATTCAAGCGGCCAATAAAGTGTTTCATATGAAAGAAGTTTTTCCGAATTTTATTCTTAATGAGCCACACCATAATGCCCATAACAGGTATAACAGCCAAAGAAACCAGAGATAAACGGACATCCATGATCAGCATGGCCGATATAATGCCAATGAGCAGAATAATATCTTTTAGCATGTTCACAGTAATGTCGGTGTAGAACTCCCCAATCTCCGATATATCGTTGGTGGCACGGGTAATAAGGCGGCCGGAAGAATTCTTATCCAGCCAGGGCAGGGGCAGATGCAATATTGTATCAAAAACCTTGCAGCGCAGGTTGTGAATAATGGCCTGACCGGCACGGTTCACCAGGTTTACTTGCAACCAGGCGAACAAACCGCTGACAAGGGATACGGCGAAATAAAGAATAGCCATTGTGCTTAGGCTGTACCAGAAGGTTTGGGGCTTGTTTTGCACAAGAAAATCGTCGATGACCACCTTCAGCAGCCAGGGTTTCATTAGCACCGCAACGTTCACCAGCAGCATACAAAAAATAGCCGCCAGGAACTTTCGCCACCAGGGTTTGGAGAGCAAGAGGAGGGCTTTCAGGTTACCGGCATGTTCTTTTAAGGGTTTTTTTATTGTTTCTGTCTTGTCCATTTTTTCCTTTTTGCCTGACCTGTCAGATGAACCGGTTTTATCCATGCTATTTATGCTGCCCGTTTTATCTGTCGCACCAGATTGATCAGGCAGTGCCATTTTATCCGCAGCAACTGTCTTACCAGATTGTTTAGCATCTGTCTTACCAGATTGATCAGGCAGTGCCATTTTATCCGCAGCATCTGTCTTACCAGATTGTTTAGCAACTGTCTTACCAGATTGATCAGGCAGTGCCATTTTATCCGCAGCAACTGTCTTACCAGATTGTTTAGCATCTGTCTTACCAGATTGATTAGGCAGTGCCATTTTATCCGCTTTACTCTTCTCTGAGTAAGCTGTGCTTGCTTTCTTCCTGGTCCTCGTAGATTTCACGGTAGAGCCCTCCTTCCAGCAAAAGTGCTTCGTGGGTACCAGATTGTACAACTTTGCCTGCATCCAGCACCAGAATATTCTCTGCAGCCGCAACAGCGGAAACCCGATGTGAAATAATAATGGTGGTTTTGTCTGCTCTGTTTTTTAACAGATTGCCAAGAATGCCGGCTTCTGTCAGTGTGTCTACTGCTGACATGGCATCGTCCAGAATTAAAATGGCCGGGTTTCGCAGTAGCGCTTGGGCAATGGCCACGCGTTGCCGCTGTCCGCCGGAAAGGTTCACGCCACGTTCGCCCAGCAAGGTGTCCAGACCGTTTGGCATGGCATCAATACTTTCGAGTATCTGGCTGTCGGCGGCGGCTTTGCGAATCCTTTCTTCTGTTTGATTCCCATCAAAACACGTTATGTTTTCACGAATCGTGGCCGAGAAGAGGAAGGGTTCCTGTGAAACATGACCGATGCTGTTCCGTAAACGCTCCAAGCTGTATTCCGAAATGGCCTGGTCACCCAAAAAGATGCAATCATTCTCTGTGTCGTATGCGCGCAGCAATAAGGATGCCAGCGTGCTTTTGCCAGAGCCGGTTGAACCGAGTATGCCCAGTGTTGAGCCGCCTGGCACGGAGAGTGATTGGATTTCCAGTGCAGGCGCTTCGGTACCATGGTAGGAAAAATGTAAATCTGAGATGGTAATGGCACCATTGAGAGGCTTGTCCGTCGCATGTGCGCGGTCTTGAATTTCCGGTTTCGTCAGGAAAATATCGTTCAACCTGTCCATAGAAGCAATACCGCGCTGCAAGATATTAATGATACGCCCGATGGAGAGTATCGGTCCGATAATCATGGTCAGGTAAGTGTTAAAGGCCACAAAGGCACCTAAGGTGATGACGCCGTCCAAAACCATTTTTCCGCCGACAATGAGGTTCAGCGCAAAGCTGATACTAAAGCAGACTTCAATGAGCGGTCCCAAAACAGAGGAAACGGCCGTCATTTTTACAGCAGCTTCCACCATAGTATTGCTGGTGTTTTTAAAATCTGCCAGGGTCGGGGCCTCCTGAACATAGGCTTTGATGACACGTATGCCGTGTATCCCTTCATCCACTTTACCAGAGATGGCCGCAAAGGATTCTTGTACGCGTAAAAAAGACTTACGCACTTTTTTTCCGATAACAATCATGGCCCAAATAACAAAGGGAAAAGGAATGAGGGTGAGGACGGTTAAGCGACTGTTTACGCCGACAATCATGGCAAAAATTGAAGCAGCAGAGATGACCGCGCTGTTAATAGACATGGCCAGAGCGGGGCCGAACGTCATGCGAACGGCATTGATGTCGTTGATGGCATAGGCAATCAAATCTCCTGTTTTTCTATGGTTATAAAAATTGGGAGACAGGATCAAGAAGTGCTGAAACAGCCTGCTGCGCAAGTCGCATTCCAGCTTTCGGGCATTTCCGATGACCAAAATACGCCACAGTAGCGTAAAAACAAAAGTGGCAAGAGCAATGACCATAATCCAGCCAATGTTTTTCCAGACTTGTGCAGCATCAAAGCCCTTTGTTCCAAGGATGTCAATGGTATTTCCCAAAACACCCGGAAAGCGTGTTTGAATATAGGAACCGAGGAACATGCAGCAAATACCGAGGATGTAGGAAATTTTATGCTTTTTAATAAAGTCGATCACAATGCGAAAACGTGACATAGTTACTCCTATTGATAAGGTGCAGTTCCAGCAGGAACCGTTCCCATTCTATCCCAACGGTTTTTTTGCGTCAATGGATTATCTTAACCGACTGCGCTGCAAAAGCAATATTGTGAAAAAAATTCTTGACAAAAAAATTTTTATGCCTCATAATCTGAAAATAGTTAGTTAACCTAAATATTAGGTTATGTAAATAATAGTTAACCTAAATATTAGGTTATGTAAATAATAGTTAACCTAAATATTAGGTTGTGTAAATAATAGTCAACCTGAATATTAGGTTGTGTAAATAATTGCCAACCTGAATATTAGGTTGTGTAAATAATATCCAACCTGAATATTAGGTTGTGTAAATACTAGCCAACCTGAATCATCAACTCACTGGCTGGCATTAAACTGACAGAAAGGAGCCGCTATCTTGTACGAAGAAAAAGAGCAAGTAAAAAAAGAAGCCGCTGCATTAATAGAGGTGTTTCATCGCTTCAAGCATGGGATTCGCAGACCTGATCATGTTGGCGGAATGAAGTCCGGTGCCATGTCTGTGATGGGTACGGTCGCATTGTATGAAAGCAAACATAAAGAGGGTATTCGCATCTCGGACATTGGGAAGCTGTTGCGCATTTCAAACCCGACGGTTACCCAGTTTATCAACAGTTTGGAAAAAACCGGCTGGGTGGAGCGCCGTATGGATGCCAATGACCGCCGCTCAGTGCAGGTATTCTTAACCGATGTAGGCCGCCGGCACCACCAAAAATTCGAAAACCACATGAACGACTTGTTTGAAGCGCTGGTCGCCCATTTGGGGGTGGAAGACAGCCGGGAGCTTGTTCGACTGATGGGAAAGTCATTTGCTTTTATGGAAAATGAAGCAAAAAAATGCTTTCATGTGGATAAACAAGATTCCCCATAATGCGTCATCATGATGGCTCGCTATCCATTATGATTACTAAGCAGATAATAGCCGCCGCTGAAAGCAGAAAATAACGAAAAATGTCAAACTAATTGACAAAAAAGCGGTAATATTGTTTTACAGCAAAGATTGTGTACGGCCTGAAGTGAATCATTTTCAACATGGGCGATACGATATCTGTCCCATTATCTAAGAAATCAGAAAAAAGCACCAAACCCATATCGTATAGAAGGAGAAATGTATGATTCGATTATTCCGCTACTTCAAACCCTATACCGTACCCATTATTGCCATACTAATTCTTGTTTTCTTTCAGACACAGGCAGATCTTTACCTGCCCACCCTCATGTCCAGGATTATCAATGACGGTGTGATGAAGGGCAACACAGCCTTTATCTGGTCTACCGGTGGCTGGATGCTGCTGATTGCAGCCGGGGGTGCAGTGCTCTCCCTGATTGCCGGTTTCCTTTCTGCAAAGGCTGCTATGGGTTTTGGCCGTGATGTCAGGAATAAGGTTTTTCGCAAGGTTGAAAACTTTTCGTTGCATGAATTCGATAAAATCGGAACGGCAACCCTCATTACCCGTACCACCAACGATATTACGCAAATTCAGATGGTCGCCATTATGATACTGCGTATGATGGTCATGGCTCCGATGCTGATGATTGGCGGTATTATTCGTGCAACAGCCGAAGACAAACAGCTCACCTGGATTTTGGTCGTTGCCATGCCTGTCCTCATTGGCGTTATCGCCTTTATTGGCAGTAAAGGTTTCCCCTTGTTCAAGTTGATGCAGGTGAAAATAGACAAAATTAATCTGGTATTGCGGGAACGCCTGACAGGCATCCGCGTCATCCGTGCCTTCAACAGGACAGAACATGAAACCAAACGTTTTGATGCAGCCAACCAGGACCTGACACAAAATGCCATTATGGTAAATAAAGTCATGGCCTTTTTAATGCCGGCCTTGATGCTCATTATGAATCTGACCCAACTGGCCATTCTCTGGTTTGGTATTATCCGCATTGATGAGGGCAATATGCAAATCGGTTCACTCATGGCCTTTATGCAGTATGCCATGCAAATTCTGTTCTCCATGCTCATGTTATCCATGCTGTTCATTATGGTGCCGAGGGCATCTGCTGCGTCTGCCCGTGTGAATGAGATCTTGGATACCGTTCCAAGCATCAATGATCCCGACAATGCACCTGCATGCGGCCGGGAACGCGGATACATTGCCTTTGAAAATGTATCATTCCGTTATCATGGTGCAGAACAGCCAGCCATTCGAAACGTTAGCTTTAAGGCAGAACCGGGTGAAGTGACAGCCATTATCGGCAGTACGGGTTCAGGAAAAACCACCCTGGTGAATCTGATACCGCGATTTTATGATGTGGAAGAAGGACGTGTTTTGGTCGATGGCCAGGACGTCCGCGAAATGACACAGGAATGCCTGCGGGAGAAAATCGGCTTTGTCTCTCAACAAGCGGTGCTGTTTTCCGGCACAATCGCTCAGAACATCCGCTTCGGGAAAGGTGATGCCACGGAAAATGAAGTGCGTCATGCCGCCGAAGTGGCGCAGGCGTTGGATTTTATAGAAACAATGGATGGTAAGTTTGACCATGAAATCTCCCAGGGAGGGACGAATATTTCCGGAGGACAAAAACAACGTCTTTCCATTGCCAGAGCATTGGTCAGAAATCCGGAAATCTATATATTTGATGACAGCTTCTCGGCTTTGGACTTTAAGACAGATGCGAAGTTGCGTGCTGCTTTGAATAAGGAAATTGATAATGCGACAGTTTTAATCGTTGCACAGCGCGTAGGAACCGTCATGGATGCCGATCGGATTATTGTTTTGGACGAAGGCAAAGTGGTGGGTATCGGTAAACATCGCGAGCTCCTTTCATCCTGCCCGGTTTATCATGAAATTGTCAGTTCACAGCTATCAGAGGAGGAAATTGCATGAGCAATGTGAATCAACATAAAAACGAAACGCAAAAACCGGCTGGACCACGGCCTGGAGGACCACGCGGCGGCTTTGGACCGGGTCATGGTCAGGGTCCTCCTGAAAAACCGAAAGACTTTAAGGGGACCATGCGCCGTTTATTGAAGTATTTAGTGCCTTTCCGTGTCCATTTGATCGTTGTGATGATTTTTGCACTACTCTCTACTGTGTTCACCATTTATGCGCCACAAGTAACCCGTGAAGCCATGAATGCCTTGCAGGATGCCTATGTGGCGAATGTGGTTGTAAAGCAAATGGGCGAAGCGCAGCATACAATAAAGGACAAGGTGGAAGCATCGATGCAGTCGGCTGCCGATGCCATGAAAAATGGCACCGCCACAGCCGAATCAAGTACAACTTCAGGGACGGCAGGGGATATGCCTTCTGTAGAAAGCATGCAGGCAATTCAAGATTTTCTGGCACTGCCTATGCTGGATACATTGACCGATGCAAATGAAAAAGCGGATGTTGTCCAGAAAATGCTGGATATCATGAAGACCATGCCCAACTTTGATGCCGGTGCCGTCGTGGGCAGCGCTCCGACAACAGAAGGTGCTGCTGTCACCGCACCTGAAGGGGTCAGTTTCACTTCCGAACAACTCGACGGAGCGATTCAAGCCATTCGGGATACCAACGGGAAAGTAGATCGTGATTATATTCTTTGGGTGCTGTTGTTTTTGGTGGTCTTATACCTGCTCAGTTCCGGGTTTACCTTTATAATGGGATGGACCATGGCCGGTGTTGCTCAGAAAACGGTGTATGATATGCGGAAGGACGTGGAGGCCAAACTCGGACGTTTGCCGCTGAAATATTTTGATACCCGAACGCATGGTGAAATTATGAGCCGTGTGACCAATGATGTTGATACCATTGCCGGGACCTTGCAGCAAAGTTTGACCCAGATTATTACCTCAGTCGTATCCTTGATTGGGTATATTGTCATGATGCTGACCATCAGCTGGGCATTGACCGGCATGATATTGCTGACCATGCCCCTCTACGTGCTGGTCACGATTGGTGTTACCAAACGCTCCCAGAAATACTTTGCGGAGCAACAAAAAGAGCTTGGGAAACTCAGTGGCCATGTGGAAGAAATGTATACAGGTCACAAAATTGTAAAGGTCTTTGGCAAAGAAAATGACGCTGTGAAGGAATTTGAAGAAACCAATGAAAAATTATACCAGGTTGGTTGGAAAGCTCAGTTTGTATCCGGCATTATGTGGCCGATGATGAGTTTTATCGGGAACATCGGCTATGTCCTGATATCCGTGGTTGGCGGCTTGTGGATTACAAAGAACAAGTTGAAAATCGGCGATATTACGGCCTTCATCACGTATTCCAGATCTTTTACACAACCCATTTTGCAGACGGCCAATATTGCGAACATTATCCAATCGACTGTAGCCTGTGCGGAGCGTGTCTTTGAAGTGCTGGATGAAGTGGAAGAAATTACAGAAACCGAAAAACCGATTGTGCTTGAAGCACCGAAGGGTGACGTGACTGTTGAAGGTTTGTCCTTCCGTTACAAAGCGGATGAACCACTGATAGAAAATATGAATATCTCTGTGAAACAAGGTCATACTGTAGCCATTGTCGGACCGACCGGTGCCGGGAAAACGACACTGGTCAACCTCCTGATGCGTTTTTATGAGCTGGACAAGGGGCGTATTACCATAGATGGCGTAGACATTATGGACATGAAGCGCGGAGATCTACGCGCACTGTTTGGCATGGTTTTACAGGACACCTGGCTCTTTAACGGGACCATCCGGGACAATATCCTCTATGGCCGTACGGATGCAACGGAAGAAGAATTGGTTGAAGCGGCCAAAGCTGCTTATGCGGATCACTTCATTCGTACATTGCCAGATGGCTATGATACCATTCTGAATGAAGAAGGCACGAACATTTCACAGGGACAAAAACAGCTCCTGACCATTGCTCGAGCCATTTTGGCCAACCCGGCCATCATGATTCTGGACGAGGCCACCAGTTCGGTCGATACCCGTACGGAGGTGTTGATTCAGGCGGCCATGCTCAACCTGATGAAAGACAGGACCAGTTTTGTCATAGCACACCGTCTGTCCACCATTCGAGAAGCCGAGTTAATTCTGGTCATGAACGAAGGTAGCATTATTGAGCAGGGAACCCACCGGGAATTGCTGAAAAAAGGCGGCTTCTATGCAGACTTGTACAACAGCCAGTTTAAAGGGGCTGTGGCGTAAGCGGGAAATAAGCCGCTGTATCATCATTATTTTTTGCCACAAAACGGTATCTGTTTTGCCAAGAGAGTCCATTCCCCGGTCCTGCCATAAGAGCCCATACCTCGCTCCTGCCACAAGAGTCCATTCCCCGGTCCTGCACAAGTTATCTGTTTTTCAACAAGAGCCCATGTCCCGATCCTGCACAAAAAAAGTGCAGGATTGGTGTTTTCAGGATATAATGGTCAAATGAATTCAGCGAAAAAGATGGAGGCAGGTATGAAAACACTGGTTGTCTATATGACGATTTCCGGACACAGCAAAAACATCGCAACACAGATTGCCAAGGACTTAAAGGCAGATGTTGAAGGTATCTCAGAAAAAACAAGCCGTAAGAATCCCTTCGGGTTTATCAGGTCTGGTTTTGAGTCTGCGACGAAAAAATGTCCTAGTATCAATGTACCGAAGAAGAAAGTCAAAATCTATGATCTGGTCATTTTCGTCAGTCCTATCTGGGCAGGAAAACTCTCCAGCCCGGTACGCAGCTACCTCAAGAATTATACTGTCGGAATCAAAGCTACTGCGCTTTTTGTGAACCATGCTGCGAAAGCGAACGGTTACGAAACAGCACAAGCAGATTTTGAAGCGATGGTGGGTAAAAAGGCCTTGGCTTTTGGCACGGTTTGTTCAGCTGCAGGAGAAGATGCCATTAAGGCAAGTGTCGATAAATTTGTAAAAAGTCTCGTGAAGATGGCGTAGGAAATTTGATGACCACAGTGTAGGAACTTCGACTTTGAACCTGAAGTGCTAAAATCGAAGTTGTTGCACTGCAATCACTGTAATCATAGTCAAATTCAATCAATACACGTCAAGCCTGAATCACATCGCACTTTTTTACAAACGCCCTTCCGGTGGAGCTCCACCCAAACAGGCTGATCGGTCTGCACCTCTACATGACACATGCCATCTGACACCACCTGCAGCAGACTGACGTTTGCCTGCCCGACAGGTAGGGCATCCAGTCCGCAGTGCTGGTTCTCCGGAGGAGACCAGAGAACAGTATCCCGAAGTGCATCCACCTGTATCCCCAGTATCACTTCAATCAGAAGCGCAATGGGTCCCAGTGCGGACCAGCAGTAATCCTTCATCGACCAGCTGCCGTTTCGGGAGGTTTCGCTGCTGTAGT
>JBBRWP010000040.1:0-18198 GCA_038249175.1 Acetivibrionales bacterium | reverse complement strand
GCTTTGAATAAAGTGAATAGGCAGCTTTCGGTACAACGTCAATGAAATTATAACGAAAAACAAGGTTCGTCATCACAATAAAAAATAACGTCATCGTCAGAACGGACAGGTTAAAACCATGAAATTGGATGATGTTGTTTGATTGCAGGAAACTGATGATAGCTGGCATGGTAACGGCCAATACCAGCAGCAGGCGTTGAAAAAATAACTTTCTATCGCGTGGCGTATGCCATATGATGAGTCCTGCACTAGCTACCAAGAACAAATAAGATAAATATGATACAATTGTGATTGCAGGTCCAAAGAGGTTGTGGGTTGTTTCTGTCGCCAGTTGGATAATAGCAAGGTGGGACATTGACGGTATAAACAATGGCAAAAGAAGGAGAATGGCTGGCAGGAAAAACAGCAATGTGAATGTGGCATATTTCTCTTTCACCAAACCGACATAATGTACCACGAAACGAAACACAAAAATACTGATGGTGCTCACAGGAATCAGACTGATACTTGTTGAAAAATTTTGAAACGGTGTACCCTTCGCAAGAAATTCTATGATACCAAAAAACATCCACAGAATTGACACGACATAACACGCCATGAGTCGATACAGTTGATGCCCTTTTGCCGCACGCTGATAAATCAACGACACAAAAATGGCATTCACCAAAATAACGCTCATGTAAATAACAATGCCTACCTTATTGTATTCAGTCATATGTTTCCCCCGCATGTTCCCTCAAAATATCATTGAAACCTTTATGAATAGGGTTTGTTTGTTCATTGAAATCTTATAAAAGCAGGCATGAATCTATCTGTCCCCACTGTCTTCGACCTTGAATATTATGTACTTATTATATATAGTATACGAATGACTTAGGTGTAGGAATTTGAAATTATTATACCAGAAACAGCAATGATTCTGGTATGATAATCCGAAAATGTGCAGCATTTTCTACAGGATTTGTTCGAACACAACGAGGACGCATGGGGTAGAAAACTGAAAATGTGTGTGACACGTGTGACACGGGGACGGTTCTTTTGTCACATCACCGAACCGCTCCTGTGTCACGTAATGAAAGGAATGGCTGAAAATATGGAAAAGACGACGGCTTTCAACGATTTAGAGGAGCAAGGATTCAAGTTAAGTGACACATCCGGCTACTTTCAAAACAAGGGGGTGGATGTGATGGCTTTCGACGATATTTATCCGGAAGGTCACCAATCCGGCGTCAGTATTATCATGCATGGCCATCGCGTCGCGACGAACGGTGATATCCGTTTCGAACAGACTCCCGGGCAATGGCAGCCGGTGCCGAAGCAAGGGAATCGTGAATTGGATAATGCTGCAAACACCATCACCACATCGCTGAGTTTTCCAGATAAATCGAGGCACTTGAACGGTTTTAATCCGATGATCTATCCAGATTTTGAATTCAATTACAAAGTCATTGTCAAAGGTGAAGGCAGCGTCATTCACGTGTCGGTGGATTTGGATAGGCCGATACCGGACAAGTTTGTCGGCAAAATATGCTTTGATCTGGAACTGTTTCCGGGCGCACTGATCGGAAAACCCTGGCTCATGGACAATCAGCAGGGATTCTTCCCCGAACAGCCCAATGGCCCTGTTCTATTGCAGTCGCCCAATTATCTGCATACCGGAAATTTTAGTCTACCTGATGCAAAGGAAGATATAAAACACCTGTCCGGAGACAACAAGGGATGCAATCCCATCATTGCCGATATAAAACATCTGTCCGGAGACAACAAGGGATGCAATCCCATCATTGCCGATATAAAACACCTGTCCGGAGACAACAAGGGATGCAATCCCATCATTGCCGATAAAAAACATCTGTCCGGAGACAACAAGGGATGCAATCCCATCATTGCCGATATAAAACACCTGTCTGGAGACAACAAGGGATACAATCCAATCATCGCCGATGACATCATTGCCGAACCATATGCCACAGGCAAGCGTTTTACCGTACGGCCCGAAGACCCTTACAATCGCTTTACCATTGATAGCAAGGGCACGGCGTTGAAACTGTATGACGGACGCATGAACCACAACAACGGCTGGTTTGTCATTAGCAGCGAAGTTCCTGCCGGCGCGACCAGAAATGCAATTCAATGGACAATCACACCCAATGTCGTAGAAAATTGGACATCTGCCGCCGTCGTTCAAACGTCGCAAGTTGGCTACCATCCCAATCAACCGAAAACAGCCATCATTGAGATCGACAAACAGGAAAACAAACGTGAAAAACCAGCTCTTTTCAAAATCACAGAGACCGGCGAGAAACAGGTTTTCAACGCTGCCGGAATGGAATGGGGACAATTCCTCCGCTACAATTACCTGACATTCGATTTTACTGACATAACCGAAGAAGGTTTATACAGAATTCATTACGGTTCGTCAGCGTCGTCCATCTTCCGTATTGCAGGTGATGTTTATGATCGGGGCGTTTGGCAGCCGGTACTGGAATATTTTCTTCCCGTACAGATGTGTCATATGAGGGTCAATGAAAAATACCGCGTATGGCATGGCCTTTGTCATGATGACGACGCACGGATGGCTCCGGTGAATTACAACCATTATGATGGCTATGTGCAAGGACCTTCTACACTGACCCAATACAAGCCGGGCGACACCGTTCCGGGTTTAAATATTGGTGGTTGGCACGATGCCGGCGATTTTGACCTTCGTGTGGAATCACAGTCTGGTGAATTCTATGTTCTGTCACTAGCCTATGAAGCTTTTGGCGTCAATTATGACGTAACAACCATAAACCAGGACACACGCATCACCGAAATCCACCAGCCCGACGGTAAAAACGACATCCTGCAGCAGATTGAGCATGGCGTCCTGTCCGTAGTGGGTGGATATTTCGCATTGGGACGGCTGTATCGGGGCATTATCTGCAACGACCTGCGGCAGTATGTACTCCTTGGTGACAGTGCCGCCATGACGGATGGCATCAAGGGAAATGCAGATGATCGCTGGGTGTTTACCGAAAACAATCCGCAGCGAGAATTGTCCACCGCCGCGCATCTTGCCGCCGCTTCCCGGGCTTTGAAAGGCTTCAACGATGCATTAAGTGTGCAGGCGTTACATGTTGCCCGTGCGCTTTATGACGTGACGGATGGCACAGACCGTACCGGAACGTCAAAGGCGACCGATGGCACCGACCGTACCAGAGCAGCAAAAGTCCATGCCGCCGTAGAATTGCTTCTCACCACCGGGGAACAAGAATACAAAGACTTTTTACTTGCTGAAACCGGGTTTATCATCAGCACCATAGACAAGGTGGGCTGGTTTACAGCACGCGCCGAAAAAGCGATGAATGACGCCGGCTTCACAAAGGCCATTCGCGAAGCTTTACCTGCTTTAAAGGAAAAATTTGCACTGCTAAGTGCCGAAACACCTTACGGAATACCGTATCACCCCCATATATGGGGCGCTGGCTGGGGTATTCAAAAAATAGGATACGAGTACTTTTTCCTGCATCAGGCTTATCCCGAAATCTTCGACCCCGAAATGGTTTTCAATGCTCTGAACTTCGTTTTGGGATGTCATCCGGGTTCCAACACAATGTCGTTTGCATCGGGTATCGGCACCAAATCTGCAACCGTAGGCTATGGGTTGAACCGCGCCGACTGGTCTTATATTCCCGGCGGCGTCATTTCGGGTACTGCACTGATACGCCCCGACTTTCCGGAACTGCTGGTATTCCCTTATCTATGGCAACAAGTTGAATATGTCATGGGCGGCGGTTCTTCTCATTTCATGTTCCTGGCCTTGGCGGCGCAACACATAACGAAGGGCAAATAGTGACATAGGGACAATATCTTCATAATTGGTATTCTTTTATGATACCGTTAATAACTCAATAGGGTAGACGGTTAGCTCCACCTAAAAAGATAATCGACTCACTTTTGATTCTAGTGTAATGTCTGGTTGATATATAAGTAAAATATAGTATGCATAAAAACCGGTAATGATAATTTATAAGAGTTGAAATTTTGAATTACTGATACTGCCATTATGTTAAATTTGAACCAGACAGTACACTAGTGTAGCGTATCGCTGACATATAAGTTATTGTATTGCATTAAGTGGAGCATCATACATGAACCCACGAGAAGGAAACTGAAAAGCGTATGAATCTAAATTTCAATGATACAGTAAACTAGTACGTTGTAACATCTAAAACTTTCACTTTCTGATTGATAACAACAGGCACAGCCAAGGTTTCATCATGCCTGTTAGTACACTTTTAGTTGTTACAACGTACTAGACTGATGCGGCCTCAGGTGGAGCTAACCGACTACCCCCCTAACTCCATATAAACTTTTCTCAACTTATCTATATGTGCCTTCAATGAAAAGTCGTTGGCAATGATACTTGCACTATTCGTCCCAAATTCTGTCCTAAGCCTTTCATTTTCTAGCAATTTACATATTGACTCCGAAAAACAAGCAATATTACCTGGTTCACATAAAAAACCGTTATAATCATCAATAACCAGCTTTCCTATTCCACCAACATTAGTACTCACAATGGGTAACCCAAACCCCATCGCTTCAAGTATTGACATTGGCATACCTTCCGAATAAGAAGGTAAAAAGAAAACATCACTGACTAATAACAGTTTATTTTTTTCGTCTTCTCCAATCCACCCTGGGAATTCAAGAATCTCTTGAACTCCATATTTCTTTGAATATTTTAACAACTCATCACTCTCGCCAACTCCAGCAATTACAAACCTGCATTGAGGAAATCTCTGTCTGACTTGATTCGCTACTTTTACTATGTCATAGCATCCTTTCATTTGATTTATCAGACCCATAAAGAGTATTCGGTTGCACAAAGTATATTCACATTTCGAGTTTGAAGGTTTTGCATAATTATTAATGACTTCTATTTTTTCTTCATGAATGATATTTGATAATTCATCCTTCCAAGATTCTGACAAGGCAATTATCTTGTCGCATTTCTGCCAAGCCTTCTTAATCAACTTCTGTTTTTGTTTTGATGCGTCATAGTAAAACTTTTTTAATTCCGAACCATGAATATGGTTTATGATTGGAATACCCAGTGTACTTGACAAATAGATGTAAGGAAGTTTTCTATAAAAACTTGGCCCAAATGATGAGTGAATGTGAACTATTTGAGGTTTAAATACAAATAATGTCCATAGGAAATGCAAATACCCACTAAGTGCTTTTAGCATTTTTTGAATACGCGTGCCATCTCTATATGACTCAACATACTTTATAGAAAAGTACTCTTCTAATATTGATCCCCGATAACCACTTGTTACAGCCGCAACTCCACCTTTCACATTAGGGTCTTGTACAATCATGCAAACTTTTTTCATTATTATAACCATTCCTTTCTCTTTGAGCCGGAACAAAACTTGCTGAAAATGCTGTTCATTTTCAGATTTATAGACATTCCTTTCGCTTCGCTCAGGCACAAAAAGTGATAAAATTTTGCCATTTTCAGATCTGTACCCCATGCTTCCTCATCGAGTTCGCACAAAACTTGCTGAAAATGCTGCGCATTTTCAGATTTATACCCCATGCGTCCTCGTTGCGTTTGCACAAAACTTGCTGAAACTGCTGTTCATTTTCAGATTTATACCCCATGCTTCCTCATCGAGTTCGCACAAAACTTGCTGAAACTGCTGTTCATTTTCAGATTTAATACCTCAATTACATCTCTCACTTAATACTTTTGTAACGATTCAGAATGATTATATGTCACAAAGGTAACTTGAACAAGCTATCAGAAGACAGCAGTAACTTGACTCTTCTAGTCATCCTATTTGAGAAAGAGCCCTCTGTGCGTTACCCCGATAAATGTAAAAGCTCTTGCTTCTTTTACCTGTGCTCTTGTTCGTTCACTCTCTCTATATCGTCTTCTTCAAGGTAATCTCCTGCCTGAACCTCTACCATAACCAACGGGATACGTCCGGGATTTCGAATGCGATGAAACAAACCCGAAGGAATATATGTAGATTGATTTTCGCCTAAAACATGCACTTTACCTTCAACTTCAATCTCAGCAGTGCCATTCACAATTACCCAGTGCTCATTTCGGTGGAAGTGTCTATGTAAGCCAAGTCTGTGGCCAGGCTTGACAAACATTGTCCGCATTTTAAACCGATACCCACTCTGCAAAGACGTATAGTGTCCCCATGGACGATACTCCGTAACATGGAAATCTTTCAGCTTAGAACCTTCTGCTTTTAATATTTCTACAACTTCCTTCACCTTCTGAGATGAAGATCGAAGACCTACCAGTAAAGCATCCCGCGTGTCAACAATCATCAAATCGGAAACATCTATTGCAGCAATTTTCTTTGACTCCGTATAAATAAGGTTATTTTTTGCACCAATACCAATAAATACATCCGAAGCAGGCGTGTTAATCCCAGTATGTTCATTTTGCAAGTTATCAGCAAAATCTGTTCCTTTTATTACAACATTGCCATTATCATCTTCAGGAAGTGCATCGTATATAGATTCAAAACTCCCAAGATCGGACCAATTCATTTCTGTTGCAACCATTCGGATTCGGTCACTCTTTTCCATCACCGCATAGTCTACACTTACTTTCGGAATGGATTGCATGCCCGGAAGTCTGATTCTGCAGAAGTCTGAACCGATATCCATCTCAGACCTCGCTGCAATGCAAGCAGACAGTACATCAGAACGCCATTTCCCAAGTTCCTCAAGAAATGTGCCAACACGGAATAAAAATATCCCACTGTTCCAAAAACAGTCTCCTTGCTCAACATACTTTTTTGCCACGTCACCATCAGGTTTTTCATGGAATGCCAATACTTCGTTACCAACTGCTTGAATATATCCATATCCAGTCTCCGGCCACATTGGTCGAATGCCAAAAGTAACAATCCCGCCATCCTGAGCCAGGTGCAGGCCATTGCTCATGGCTGCTTCATAAGCAATTGAATCTTGAATAAGATGATCCGCCGGCGTAACGAGTACCAGTTCATCTTCTGACAAACCAAGACATGCTAACGCTATAGCAGCGGCTGTGTTTCGACCGACTGTCTCAAGCACAAATGTAGCGGGACAACCGGCTTCTTCCAATTGATCCCGTGCCATAAAGTATTGTTCATCGTTGGTCACAACTAGTGTTTTATCACATATTGTGCGATTACGTAATGCGGTATGCTGCAGAAGCGAACGGCCATGAATAATGCGGGAATACTGCTTGGGATACCGCGTGCGAGATATTGGCCAAATCCGTTCACCAGCACCACCACAAAGAATAATGTTAACCATGGCATTCCCCTCACAAGCATCAGTATGCTTGGTATCAAAAAATTTAATAAACCGTTCATTCATTATCAAGAAACCAGGCATAGGTACTTTCAAGTCCTTCTCTCAACCCAATCTTTGCACACCACCCAAGTTGATTCAGGCGTGTTACATCAGTCAGTTTTCTTGGCGTACCATCAGGCTTCGTCAAATCATGAACAATTTCACCTTCAAAGCCAACAACATCTTTAATAAGAGCAGCCAACTGCTGAATCTCCAGATCTACACCGGTACCTAAGTTGATGTGAATCTCATCAGAATAGTTCTCCATAAGGAATATACAGGCATCGGCTAAATCGTCCACGTGTAAAAACTCACGCATCGGCTTACCGGTACCCCATAATACAACTTCCTTTGCCCCACTCACTTTTGCTTCATGGAACTTACGAAGCAAGGCTGGCAGTACATGAGAGCTCTGCAGGTCGAAGTTGTCGTTCGGACCATATAAATTTGTAGGCATCGCAGATATGAAATCACATCCATACTGACGACGATAGAACTTGCATAATTCTATACCGGTGATTTTTGCTATTGCATATGCCTCATTCGTAGGCTCCAGATAACCGGAAAGCAATTCTTCTTCTTTAATAGGTTGTGATGCAAGCTTCGGATAAATACAGGTACTGCCTAGAAAAAGAAGTTTCTTGACCCCGACTTTGTAAGCAGAATGGATGATATTTGTCTCTATCATCAGGTTGTCATAAAGAAACTCAGCAGGCCAGGTGTTGTTGGCATGAATGCCCCCTACCTTGGCTGCTGCCAAGAAACCATACTCTGGTTTTTCTTCATCAAAAAAACCTTCCACGTCTGCCTGGCGACGAAGATCAAGTTCCTTCGAAGAACGAAAAATGAGGTTTTCATATCCACTTGCTCTCAAATTTCGGACAATTGCAGAACCGACCAGACCTTTGTGACCGGAAACATAAATTTTTGAACTTTTTTCCATGCAGCCCCTTACTTGTTGGGTGAAAATATAGCAAAGTCATACCATCACTCGAGATTTCGATTGCTTTTCTAGACTTATCAGAAATACTACACTTCTGCTCAGTCGAACTCATGTCTGTTCAGTCGGACTCATGTCCGGCATCTCAGAAATACTACACTTCTGTTCAGTCGGACTCATGTCCGGCATCTCAGAAATACTACACTTCTGCTCAGTCGGACTCATGTCCGGCATCTCAGAAATACTACACTTCTGCTCAGTCGAACTCATGTCGAATGCGGTCCTCGCGCATCGTCATTTTTATGTCGTGCCGCATCATCAGTTTAACCAACTCTGGAAACGACGTTTGGGTAGGATTCCATCCAAGAAGCGTCTTTGCTTTCGTTGGATCACCCAAAAGCTGTTCGACTTCGGTCGGCCGGAAGTACTTTGGATCAATCTCAACAAGTACTCTGCCTGTCGCTTTATCAATGCCCTTTTCATTGATGCCCTCATCTTGCCATTCCAGATCAATAAAGGCTTCTTTGAATGCCATCTGACAGAACTCACGTACTGTGTGCATTTCTCCGGTGGCAATGACGAAATCTTCTGGGGTGTCGTGCTGGAGCATCAACCACATACATTCAACATAGTCCTTTGCGTATCCCCAGTCACGCTGAGCACTGAGATTGCCGAGGTACAGTTTTTCCTGATTACCGTGAGCAATGCGGGATGCAGCCAGCGTAATCTTGCGTGTGACGAAGGTTTCACCACGACGCTCGGATTCATGGTTGAACAGAATGCCATTGGCAGCGAACATACCATAGGCCTCACGATAGTTCTTCACAATCCAGAAGGCATACAGTTTTGCCACAGCGTACGGGCTGCGCGGATAGAAAGGCGTTGTCTCTTTTTGCGGCACTTCCTGAACCAGGCCGAAAAGCTCGGATGTGGATGCCTGGTAAAATCGGCACTTCTGTTCCATACCAAGAAAACGAATCGCTTCAAGGATGCGCAGTGTTCCCAATCCATCGGCATCTGCAGTATACTCAGGAACCTCAAAGGATACCTTGACATGCGACTGGGCAGCAAGGTTGTAGACCTCGTCTGGCTCAACTTCTTTGATAAGACGAATCAAATTGGACGAATCCGTCATGTCGCCATAATGAAGATAGAGCTTGCGCTGTTGATGCATGTCCTGGATAAGCTGGTCATAGTACATATGCTCGATACGTCCAGTATTGAACGTAGAGGCACGTCGGATGACGCCGTGTACTTCATATCCTTTTGCTACCAAAAACTCTGCCAGGTAAGAACCATCCTGACCTGTTATTCCTGTGATTAACGCTTTCTTCACTTCTACCTCCGCCTGCATTCACTATTGTTTAGTAATGAAATATGATTTCACTGCAACAACCCGAAAACAATCCCGTTTCAGCCATAAAACATGGCGCACATCCCATTTTTATGGCTGAAACGGGCTGTTTTCACTACATTTACTGCTGTTTTTTATTCAATGAAGAGTTGTTGCAGTGTAATCAAATATGCATAAACAAAATAAACTAGTGTATTGTCTGGTTCAAATTTAACATAATTACAGTATCAGTAATTCATATTTCCAACTATAATGAACAATCATTACCGGTTTTTATTAAGCCATATATTTGCTATATATCAACCAGACAGAACACTAGAATGGAATTCGCCACGCTCTTAATCCTGCCCTGCAAATATTCATAACGCCTGACCTTATACCGCTTCCTTGACTCCCGGGTTCATAATGGCTCACAATACCTAACCCTCACCGCACAAAACCTGCCTCCCACACCTCAATGCTAATATCCTGGAACACTTCCTTCAAGCGGTCTTTCAGCATTTCGCGGGTGATGCCGCGGGATAGAATCATCTGCATGAACCCGCCGCCGCCGGCGCCGGCGATGAAAACCGCATCCACCAGGGGCCGGCACACTTCGATAATCTGGTTGATGCATGTGTTCGAGGAGCCGGCATCCAACCGGCAGCTCAGAGACCAATGCTCATTCAGCAGCATGGCAAAGCGGTCTATGTTGCCCCGCTCTAGCTCGAACCGCATCAAAGCAGCCACTTCCTGCATACGGTCCAGAATCTCCAGAGAGTCCCGGTTGTTCAGCATGTACTTCCCGACCACCTCCCGCAGAAGGTTTCGCGCCAGACGGCGCTGGCCGGTGAAAATAAGCACAAACCGCTCTTCTAATTCTTTCCACGTCTCTTCCGTCAGCTGCAGCTGTTCCACCCGCAGAGTCTGATGAAGTCCCGGCCGGGAGGAGATTAGCTTGATGCCGGGCACCAGTCCGCCAACCTGGTCCTGCCAGCCGCCACCGGTAGTCATACGCTGTTCCATGCAAAGCACCTGATCGAACAACCGTGCGGGAACCACAGGTCTCCCCATAGCCTCCGTCAGCGCCTGAACCACCGCACCCGCGAGAATACTGCTGGTTCCCAATCCGGAGCCTTTCGGCACATCTACGTCGGTGATTAGCGCAAACCCACCACCGTACGGACGGAGAATATCTGCCAGGGCCGGCATTTTCCGCAGTTCCCCGAGGCCCGCTTCAACAAGAAGTGTTTCCACCCATTCGGGAAGCAATCCGCAGACGCGCAAAGCTGCCTTATGCAGTGACAAGGGATCAGACGGGTTATTGCACCGAACGAGGTCCGACAAATTGCGAATGTCCTGTGATATGCCCAAATCCCGGCTTTCCAGTCGGATTAGCGGATCATCAATCATTCGGACGTGTGCCTTGACAGGCAGCTCTCCTTTTAGAGAAATAGATGCATTCAAAACTGTTCCGCCCTTTTCCAGACAGTATGGTGGTGTATCCGTCCAGCCACCGCCCCAATTCACGCGAACCGGCAGGGCCACATCTACATTCTTAAGTTTGTGAACAGTCCCGGCAAAGTGGCTTCCAGTACCAGCATCACTTCCCCCAAGTGTTTCAACGTCACCGTCGGCAAAGTAGCTTCCAGTACCAGCATCACTTCCCCCAAGTGTTTCAACGTCACCGTCGGCAAAGCAGCTTCCAGTACCAGCATCACTTCCCCCAAGTGTTTCAACGTCACCGTCGGCAAAGTGGCTTCCAGTGCCAGCATCATTTCCCCCATACAGTTCAACGTCGCCGGTAGCAACCAGGTCCTCCTGCACCGCGTTGAGTATGGCTTCATTCAATGTCTGCCAGCACAAATCCTCATACAACTCAGGGAATAATCGCTGCGACTCCGTCGAACCCGTGACCATGACCTCCGGATCCGGGAAGTCCCGGCTCAATTGGGATACAGCACGCAGAATCCGGATCCGTGAGGAAAATTCCGCCCCGTTCGCTTGATCAACCAACTGCAGCAGGCGTCTTTCAAGAGAACTCCGTGTTCCCAAAACCGCAGCGGCCTCGTGAACCGGCAGACGAAGACTGCAAATGTCCTCCCTGAACCGCAACGTTCGGACGGTGTCTTCCAACTCCTCCTGCCCATGCATCAACCTTGTCATATCAGCCGCTTCAAAGCTTTCCTGCAGGCTGAGTCGCCGGCTTACCTTCCACTGGCTGACCTCGTCGGCTGAAGCTCTTTCTCTTGCTTGCTCGCTCATTTCCCCTGCTGCCATCCGCTGTAAAACCCTCGCCCATTCCAGGGCTTCCGCTTCACAATCGCAGAAAGGATACAGCCGGGCCGTCCATAGACTGTGGTCCGGGCCGGACCACACATCGGTCACTTCCAAGCCATTGTGTGCCAGAAATCCACGAAGGACCCTGCCTAAAAAAGTGCCGTTCCCGTCAAGTCCCTCTTTGGGGTTGTCTCCAAGACCGAAGATGCGCATGACCCAGCCGGTTTTTTCCTCACTGTTTCCGGACATAACCGGCAATCCATGCAGCACGGTGTCCGGCATCAGTTCCCCGGAAAAGGTTGCATTCGAAACAATGCAACCGGATGGCACCACCGCGCCGGAAAGCAGATGGCAATCTTCGAGGTAGGCATTCTCTGAAACCTGCGCTCCGTCTTCCACAACGGAATTGATGCAGGCGGCCTTGACATTTCCGGTGCTCATCACATTCGTCTGCCATCCCAGATACGCGTACTGTTCGGAAGCGGAAAGCATGAGTCCGTGCAGTTCCCGGGTTGTGCCGAAATGAATGAACCGCGCCGGGGACAATCGGACCAGGTGCATGGGGTTGGTGTGAAGAATGGGCCACAGTTCCCTGCGACAGGCCTCCAGTTCCGCAGAGAACGCGCCTTCTGCCGGCTCTTTCAGGTAGGCATCCAGTGTCGCCCCGGTGACCATGGGATAAACGAAATCGCCATAAAAACTGAGGCGCAGGGTATCATTCACGAACCGGTGAAACTTCTCTTCTGAAACAGCAGGTCGCCCTCCCATCGGGAGATTTTTCCCTTCACCTTGCATGATTTCCTCTTGATGCCCGTTGTCCACAAACTGCCTGATGCCCTCATCTTCAAACAAAGAGCACAGGTTTTTTACAACAGCGCTACCCAGCCAGATGGCACCGGTGTCAATATCGACATTCCCCTGTTCATTCACTGCCCCGGCGCTTCTCAACTGGTCCGGCGTCTGTTTGTGCAGAAACTGCCGTACCCTGCCCGTTGCATCCGGCAGGAAGACGCCATGATGACTGCCCACCTCTACCGGTGCCTTGATGGTGATGCAGGCGGAACCAACCCGTTGAAGGTCGATTTGCAGGGGATTGAACAACAGTAGCACATCGCCCGACAGTACAAGGACGCCATCCGTCATACGCGACGGAACCCCGGACAGAGCGATGACGAATTCATCAAACAGTGTGGAGCTGCGACCATCCGGCAACTGACGCGGAACCCTCGAAAAGAGCTTGCCGCAGGCAGAATACTGAGGTGCCCGCTTGCTGTCACCACCGGAATGAAGTACAAGAATCCGTTGACCCGTGAAAGGATCTGCTTCCGTTGTATGCTCGCGGATGTAGCGAAGTACATTCAACGTTGCTCCGCCGCTTCCTACACGCTTTCCATCCGGATCCGGAATGACTGCGTACCGGGTGCCGCGCGGCAGCCAGCCGTGCTTCAACCGGTACTCAATCTGCATCTCGTAAGACCGGGCCTGTTCCTGGTTGGAAGCCGTCACAATGAACCAGTTCCAGCGGATGGCTTTGGTGCGCCCGAGTAGGTATTGGTAGTCGTTCCAGTTGTCAAGATAGCTCTGACGAAGGAAATCATCGTGCGCATTGTTCATGATGCTCCTTTTCTAATGCATAGGTTACGGTGGCTGACCCAAGAAATTCAACTCTGAATATCCATGTTTTTCACCTCAAATGTAGTATGCACTATTTTCTCAAATCCTACAACCAGGTTCGAAACAGATCAAACAAAGTGTCTGTAGATACAGTTCTGGTCGGTTGAAATACACAGCATTTTCTACCATGGGCACGATACTTGAACCACCGTTTTTTGAAGAATACAGGATGACACTGATTTTTACTTGTGATGATTGCCAAAAATATGTATAATTCAGGTAAGTATTCCATACGAAACATAGATATATACCCCATGCGTCCTCGGCGAGTTCGCACAAAACTTGCTGAAAATGTTGTGCATTTTCAGATTAGCAGATAACAGAGAGGCTTGTGAAACTCATGATGAAGCATGACATGAAGCGTTTTTTCAAGGAAGACTGCCTCCGTCCTTAGCTTGACTGAGGAAAGGCCACTATATGCAAGTAAGCTTCTTCTTACTTTGCTTCATATGAGGTATAGGATGATCAAAAAAAAGATATGGTTGATGGTACTGATATTTGCAATATCGATGAGTTTCGGAACATCTGTAACAGTCTCCGGTGCGTCACAAACCGGAAATGTGTATGCTGATATACTTGTGACGATGGGTATGTTAAAGGGTTCTGCTAAAGGATATCAATTGGAGCGTAATCCAACCCGGATAGAAGGCCTGGTTATGATGATTCGCCTTCTAGGAAAAGAAGCGGAGGTGCTAAAGCGCAGTGATAAGACTTCTGTGTTTCAAGATGTTGATCCATGGGCAATTCCCTATGTCAATTATGCATATGAGCAAGGTTTAACCAAAGGAACCGGTGCCAATCGGTTTTCACCGAATTTACTTCTTACTACGACGGATTATGTGAGCTTTGCTTTGCGCTCAATGGGGTACACAGAGAGCAGTGGGGATTTTTCATGGAATCAAGCACTTGAAAAAGCCAAAAATATCGGCATACTCAACATGCAAGAAAATGTTAAACAGAAGTTCACCAGAGCCGATATGGTACAAATGTCCGTCTTCACCCTGAAAGCAGCCATGAAGGGGAGCCAGCAAACTTTGGCTCAAAACCTGGCAACACAAGGAGTTTTGCAATCAACCGACTTAGCATTGCTCAATTTAACCTATATTCCGAAACACTATGGTGCAACCGGGGACGGGATAAAAGATGATTATTCTGCCCTTGTAGCAATGTTGGCACGTATGGCACCCAATGAAACTGTCGATCTTGGAGGCTACAATTATTCACTTGGCGGAAGAACAGTGACACTGCCAAAACCAGTTCGCATCATTGGCAATGGTAGTCTAGTAAACGGACAACTACTCTTTAAGAATATGAATGGTTTGGTATTTGGCAATGTGACAACACAAAATCTGACTCTCTATTTGCAAAATGTGTCAGATGTTCAAATCGAAAACAGTCAATTTTCAAACGTCACAAAAGACGTTGACGGTTTTATTACCATACGCGGAAATTCTAGCCGCGTCAAAATTACCAATAATCAGTTTTCTGAAATTCAATATATCACATCGTCAACTACATTTGGAGCAGGCATCAAGATTACGAATGAAAAGGCCACAATGAGCCAGATTGAAATCTCTGACAACCAATTCGCTGAGATTCACGGTCCTTCTGCGATTTGGATGGGAGGTACAGGCGGTGTGTTTGATGGCGTTACGATATCTCGTAACACCATACATAACACGGAAAGCTTTGGAATTGAGATGTTTCAATACCAAAGTCCACTTACCGTCAAGAATATGGAAATTAATCAAAACAAACTCAGCAACATTGGGTTTGTGAGACCATACAATTACGGGAATGGTGCTTCAGGTATCTACAGCAACGTGGCAAACGGCGATATTTCTGCGATTGAAAATGACATACGGCATGTGGTGGAGGTTGGCATAGAAGGGCATTATACAACTGTCGCAAAAAATTATATTGAGGATACCGGTGCAAATCAGTTAAAATATCCGATAACTGACAGCTCAGGTATTTATAACGGTGGTCCGTTGGTTGTACAGAACACCATTGTCAATCCCGGTTACCACGGGGGAATAAACCTCTACTCGTCCGGGGTCATCAGCGGAAAGATTTTGAAGGATAATATAATAGTACAAAGATTTATGCCATGGAAGCCAAGTATGTCGTATAAACCAGGCGATTTGGTAGTTTCTGCAGGAAAGTGGTATCAGTGCGTCCAAAACGGAAATTCAGGGGTTGTCGCAATCTCAGGAAGCGGATCCGGAATTGCCGATGGAACAACAAAATGGGATTATAAGAAACCGCTTGCAAGTACAGGGATATCACTCAATGCCAACTCGGGGATAGAAAACTTGCAGGTACAGAAGAACGAGGTTAACGGGTTCTCGAAATTTATCTATTTATCATCCCTCATCAAGCAAGTTCAGGTGATTGATAACCTGCATGATGTCAGCCTTCTGAACAGTCAGGATGGTATCGCATTTTTATCCGGGTACGGAAATCGTAACGGAGAGTCTATTCTCATTCAATCGGGGCAATAGCGTGATGCATGTTAAGGAAATCAACGTTCTTGTTTGTCAGAACATTCCCGCACCTGTCTTTTCAACTTGTAAATGGTCCAGAACACCCAAAAAACAACACCGGCCAAAAGTACGCCAAACGTTGCACTTATGGTGTCCAGGCGAACGTCTTTCCATCCCGGCCCGCGGCCTGCGGAAAATTCCTGTATGTATTCATCCATGCAAGCCACAGCAAAGCAAATGAATGGGGTAACAAGTACCGCCAGCCAATTGCGCTTCGTAATAACATTCAATAAACTGCAAACAATAAACCCCAGAGCAGAAAACTCCAGTACATGGCCAAGTTTTCTGACAATGTTGTTTAGGTCATATTTCCAAAAGGAATCTTTGGGATTTATGTCAAAATGGTCATCTGTCCAAGTTTGTATCATCGCTGTAATGTGCTTACTAAGTCCGTTGGATGCCGGCGCTTCCATACGGCTGAAAGAAAATATGGTGAAAACGCCGTAGACAAGAAGCACCATTAAAATGATAGCCAGCCAGAACCGCTTTGAACGCAAAAACCACCATGATTTTCTTGTCATTTATGTTTTTCCCACCTTATCTACTGAAATACATTTGACTATTTCCTCTTAAGCTTAACAATATCAGAACTGGCTGAAAAAACCAATGCAATCCTTTGTTCTTTCCAAGAAAGTTTCTTATGGAACTTGAACCCACGCTAATCAATGTGACACGGGATAATCCATCGGTGAAGGAATTTCATCTCCGTCTTTTTCAAGACTGTAAAGATGAAGCCAAGAGCGTCAGATGCTTGTGCACATACATTTTGGAACGTCGCCCCAAAATGTATGTGCATCCGTGATAATTTCACGTTTTTTACACTTATTTCGTGATTATCTCACGATATCACTATATTTTTGTTACAGTTGAACCAGGCCGATTTGGAATTAGAGTTTATTTATTCAGAGTGCACGACCTATCGAGAAGAATAACTTAGCAAACTCAAATAATTGACTTGATAGTGGGGGGCATTATACTATGATGGGATACCCAAAACAAGATATATATGGCATCACCAGTAAGAGATTTAAGAAATTCGAAAACGTTACCAGCGTTCAGCCTATTTCAGACACGAATTCATGCATCATTGAGATTTGGCGTCATGAAATGCCTATCAAAAATGGTATTGTACATCCTCTTGGAATTGCCGTTGAACTAAAATCAGTTTTTGATGAAAGAGTCGAAGACCAGCTAGAGTTAATGATTGAAGATTATTTCAAAAAGGAGTTGTGATGGCAGAATGAATTACATCAAGGCATTTAAGGACATTCAGTGACCATTTTTGGGCTTTTGATAACATGTATGTTTTAATAGGTGGAAGTGCCACCATGCTTCACTTAGAGGAAGCAGGGCTTCCTGTTAGGACAACACAGGATCTTGATCTAGTGCTTTGTGTTGAAGCACTGAATATTGAATTTGTTGAAAAATTTTGGGAGTTTGTAAAACAGGGCGGCTATTCAATCGTCAGAAAATCAACAAATTATTGCTGGTATATTGTAGCTGATTTCAATATCTGTAACTTTTTTAAGTCTTCTTCTCCAATTCACTATGTTGTCACGGTTGCCGCAAAGAGGTCGACTACTGCCATAATAGCCTGACCAAAATATGTAAGATATTTGAGATGGCGCATAAAGCCAGACATCGATAATGGAGGCCAACCGAAACATGAAACCTACACCTCATTTCCTTACTTCCGCCTCCTCACCCCCTCACTTCCCCCAAACCACCCTATCCACAATCTTCACATAACTCTGAATAATCTTCACAACCTTCACCGAAACATTCCCATCCATATAATCAGCCGCCAACAACCCCGCATCCCCATTATCCTTCATACTCACAGCCAACTCTATCGCCTGCTCCACGTCGTGCCCCGTAATACCGCCAATAACAACCGTCCCCTTATCCAGCACTTCCGGCCTCTCCGTAGACGTCCTAAGCAACACCCCCGCAAACCCCAGCATTGCGCTCTCCTCCGACAGCGTACCACTGTCTGACAGCACACAATAGCTCTTCTTGCAGTGTGACACGGGGACGGTTCTACTGACACACCACATGTGTACATG
>JBBRWP010000039.1:0-18230 GCA_038249175.1 Acetivibrionales bacterium | reverse complement strand
GGATTTTCCCCCTCCCCGAACCGAACGACTCAGTTACAGATCGGTGGGCTGGGTCAAGCCAACATCCCGTGGCAGTTCTTGTACTTCTTCCCGCTGCCGCAAGGGCAGGGATCGTTGCGGCCAACCTTGGTCATTTCGCGTTTTTTCGGCTGTTTCGGCTGGTCGTCCCCGTGACACACGGTTCTGCTGACACACCTGGGACCGTCCCCGTGACACACCCGTGTGTCAATAAACACGTCCCCGTAACACCCTCCGGCTGTTTCGGCTGGTCGTCCCCGTGACACACGGTTCTGCTGACACACCTGGGACCGTCCCCGTGACACCTTCCTGTGTCAATAAACACGTCCCCGTGACACACGTCCTGTGTCAATAAACACGTCCCCCGTGACACCATTCCTGTGTCAATAAACACGTCCCCGTGACACCCTCCGTCCCCGTGACACCCGTCCATCCCCGTGACACCCGTCCCCGTGACACCCTACTTCCCGTGGCAGTTCTTGTATTTCTTCCCGCTGCCGCAAGGGCAGGGATCGTTGCGGCCAACCTTGGTCATTTCACGTTTTTTCGGCTGTTTCGGCTGGTCGTCCCCGTGGGAAGCCGCAATTGGCTTCACCACCTGCTCCCGCTGAACGGATACATTCTCCGGCCGGAGGCGCAGCAACATTTTCACGGTATCTTCCTGAATGTTGCGTATCACTTCATCAAACATATCAAAGCCTTCACGTTTGTACGCAATGACAGGATCGTTCTGTCCGTAGGCACGCAGGCCAATCCCAAACTTTAACTGTTCCATGGCATCAATATGGTCCATCCACTTTTCATCCACCACACGCAACAGCACATGGCGTTCCAGTTCACGAATCACCGTTTCGCCAAAATTGCGTTCCTGTGCCTCGTAGACCTTCAGCACATGTGACAGGGCATCTTCCCGAAGATCCTCTGCTTTGAAGGTTTCCAAATCAACACTGTCCGCAGCTACCACCGATCGGCTGGTGCCGTCTTCATTCTGAAGGCGGCCAAAGAGGTTGTCCATGTACGCAGACAACGCCGGCCAATCCCAATCGTCAGCATGCGGGCTTTCCTTACAGTAAATGCCCACAATGCTGTCCACCAAAGCTTCCATCATTTTCGCAATATTGTCCCGCAGGTTTTCGCCATTCAAAACCTTCGACCGTTCACCATACATAATCTCACGTTGTTTGTTCATCACATCGTCGTATTGCAGCACATTTTTACGGCGTTGAAAGTTGATGCCTTCAATTTTCTTTTGGGCCGTTTCAATGGCATTCGACAACATTTTGGCTTCAATGGGCTGGGTCTCTTCCAGACCCAAAACCTCCACCATTCTGGTCATCCGTTCGCTGCCGAAAAGCCGCATCAAATCGTCTTCCAGTGAAATGTAGAAACGGGATTCCCCGGGATCTCCCTGACGGCCGGCACGGCCGCGCAACTGGTTGTCGATACGCCGTGATTCATGGCGTTCCGTACCAATAATCTTTAGACCCCCGACAGCAATGACCTTCAGCTTTTCTGTATCCGTTTCTATCTTTAAGCGGCTGTAATGCTTTTTAAAGTTGTCTCTGGCAGCCAGAACAATAGGATCTTCTGTATCGTTAAAACTGACAGAAGACATAATCATCTCTTCGTCCATGCCATTTTTACGCATTTCCTGCCGCGCCAGAAATTCAGGGTTACCGCCGAGCATAATATCAGTACCACGACCGGCCATGTTGGTGGCAATGGTCACCGCACCGTATTTCCCGGCCTGAGCGATAATTTCCGCTTCTCTTTCATGGTACTTGGCATTCAAAACATGGTGCTGTATACCATTTTTCTTTAAAATGCTGCCCAGCATTTCAGAAGTTTCGATAGAAATAGTACCCACCAGCACTGGCTGGCCCTTTTTGTGGCTGTCCACAATATCCTCGACAACTTGCGAAAACTTACCGTTCTTCGTCTTGTACACCACATCGGGGTGGTCCAGACGAACCACCGGCAGGTTGGTGGGTACCGGAATAACATCCAATTTATAAATACTTTTGAATTCCTGTTCTTCCGTCAGCGCTGTACCGGTCATACCAGCCAGTTTGCCGTACATGCGGAAGTAATTCTGGAAGGTAATTGTGGCCAGTGTTTTGCTTTCGCGTTCCACCTTCACATTTTCCTTGGCCTCAATGGCCTGATGCAAGCCATCGCTGTAGCGCCGGCCATTCATTAAACGCCCGGTGAACTCGTCAACAATAATGACTTCGCCGTCTTTGACCACATAGTCCACATCGTTTTTCATTAAGCCATGGGCTTTCAGCGCCTGGTTAATGTGGTGCGATAATGTCAGGTTATCCATATCCGAGAGATTTTCAATGCCAAAATATTTCTCTGCCCGCTCAATGCCGCGCTGTGTTAATGTGGATGTATGGGCCTTTTCATCAATGATATAATCGGTTTCAATATCGTCCCCATGCTGCTTGTCGTCGGTTTCTTTAAAGACAATTTTAGAGAGCCTGCGCACGAAGGTATCGGCTTTTGCATACATATCGGTCGATTTATCACCCTGGCCGGAAATGATCAAAGGTGTTCTGGCTTCATCCACCAAAATGGAGTCCACTTCATCTACAATAGCATAGGTCAAGTCACGCTGCACCTTGTGTTCTTTGTACACAACCATGTTATCACGCAGGTAGTCAAAACCGAATTCATTGTTGGTTCCGTAAGTGATATCCGAACCATAGGCCGCTCTGCGCTGGTCGTTCTCAAGGTCATGTACAATGCAGCCCACCGTCAGACCCAAAAACTGATAGATTTTGCCCATCAACTCGCCTTGATACTGTGCCAGGTAATCATTGACGGTAACCAGGTGGGCACCTTTTCCATTTAACGCGTTCAAATACAGCGGCAAAGTGGCCACGTTCGTCTTACCTTCACCGGTTTTCATTTCAGCGATACGGCCCTGATGCAGTACAATGCCGCCAATCAGCTGAACCCGAAACAGCCGTATGCCCTGCACACGCACGGTGGCTTCACGCACCACAGCAAAAGCTTCCGGCAGAATGTCGTTTAACGTTTCGCCACCGGCAAGCCGCTCTTTGAATTCCGCTGTTTTCTCTCGCAGTTGCTCATCGGTCATTTTTTGCATCTGCGGTTCCAACGCCTCAATTTCGTCTGCAATGGGCTCTAGGCGTTTCACTTCTTTTAGGGCATAATCTCCAAAAATAAACGTCAGGAATTGATTTTTCCCCATTTTAATGCTCCTCTATGCTTTACTCCGACACCACAAAACCAAACCATCCTGATCTTAAAAAGAGGTCAGGAAGCACTTATTCCATGTGCGAGGCGATTTTGGGTATGCTTTTGAATATGTCCCTTAAGGGCTCTCTTTAACCTACTCCGACACCACAAAACCCAAACGTTCCAGCACCAGACGGTAGCCATCTGCCCCGTAATGCAGCGCACGGCTGACACGGCTGATGGTGGCTTCACTGGCACCGGTTTTATCGTGAATTTCTTTGTATGTTTTATGTTCCGTCAGCATTTTGGCCACATCAAAGCGTTGTGCAAATGCCTTCATTTCCGGAATTGTCCCAACATCTTCAAAAAACGCATAACACTCATCAATTGTCTGAAGTTTTAGAATACCTTCAAATAATTTGTCTGTGCTGTCATCTTTTAGTTTTATGTTCACGGCATCCTCCACATCCAAGAAAAGTTTTCCCCTTATTATCGCATGCGTGTATTCGGAATGCAAACCAGCGGGATGGGGTTTATAAGCCCACTGGCAACGTAGACCTATTTACAGAATGCAAACAATCGAAACAGGATTTGGAAACCTGGTTACTACGCCGACATATTTACAGAATGCAAACAATCGAAACAGGATTTGGAAACCTGGTTACTACGCCGACATATTTACAGAATACAAACAATATAAACAGAATATGGAAACCTGGTGGCAACATGAACATGATTGTGGTACCATGGTTTCACATTCGCAACACAACATCAAGGTTATGGGAGGAAAGAATGGGACAATCGGGTGTAAGTTATGCAAAAGGTTATAAAGCCGCAGGGGTGGCTTGTGGCTTAAAGAAAAACGGCAAAATGGATCTGGCCTATATTGTGTCAGATGTTCCGGCCAATGCCGCCGGTGTATTTACAAAAAATATTGTCAAAGGCCATTCATTGCAGTGGTCCAGAAAACAAATGCAGCACGGCCAAAAACAGGCCATTGCCATTAACAGTGGATGTGCCAATGCCTGCGTGGGTGCAGAAGGGGAACGTGATGCTGATGCCTACGCCCAATTGCTTGCCGATGTGGCCAAATGCAGCAAAAGCCAGGTTCTCATCGGTTCAACCGGCGTTATTGGCTACCGTTTGAACCTCGAAAAAATAAAATCCGGCTTGGAAACAGCCGCCAAAGCGGCTTCTGAAAATGGCGGCCACGATGCGGCTTTTGCGGTGATGACCACCGATACCTACGAAAAAGAAGCTCAGGCAGCTTTTACTTATCTGGGCAAAGAAGTGCGTGTGGGCGGCTTTGCCAAAGGCTCCGGCATGATACACCCGGACATGGCCACCATGATATCTGTCATCACCACCGACATGGCCATCTCAGCAGCCTGTCTGCATGACGCCTTACAATCTGTGGTCGACAAAACCTATAACCGGGTATCGGTCGACGGTGACACCAGTGTCTGCGATAAAGTTTTGCTTATGGCGAACGGCATGGCAGAAAACATACCGGTAGAAGAGAAAAATGAAGGTTATACACTTTTTCTTGCCGCACTGACAACTGTTGCCGAAGCCTTGTCCAGAATGCTGGCCAAGGATGGCGAAGGAGCCACCAAGCTGTTGGAATTCCGTGTCAGCGGTGCGAAAGATGCTGAAAATGCACACAAAATGCTGAATGCCGTTGCCAAATCGCCCCTGGTGAAAACCGCTTTTTTCGGACAGGATGCCAACTGGGGCAGAATCCTCACCGCTATGGGCTATTCCGGCGCTGAATTTGACCCGGAACGTGTTGATATTTTTCTGGGAGAGATAAAAGTCTGCCAGAACGGCTGTGCCCTGCCTTTTGATGAAGCCCTGGCACTGGAAGTTCTGAAAAAAGATGAAGTGGTGGTTTCCATCCATTTACAGGATGGCACCACCAACGACAGAATGTGGACCTGCGATTTTTCGTATGATTATATCAAAATTAACGGATCTTACAGGACCTAATCTGAAAATGCGCAGCATTTTCAGCAAGTTTTATGCAAACACAATTAGAATGGAATGGCTATAAATCCGGATGGCACCATGGTTGATTCAATGTTATGTAAAATTTCATGATTCAAGGCTATCCTGGTCGGGTAAATATCATCGGATTGATGCTATTGAACCTTGTATCATCGATCATATGCGAATATGTTTCGATTAAGCCTGTTTTATACGCGGCCCAATCATTATTGGATGAATTCTAATGAACCACTGGAGGTACTTATGGCAACACGTCAACTGATAAAATTCTCGGTAGCAGACCTGAATTTCGGTATTGAGATTACGCAGATTCATCAGATATTAAAACCGCAGGAAATCTTCAAAGTTCCCAATACCCCACCCTTCATTGAAGGTTTACTGAACCTTCGCGGCCAGGTGCTAACGGTTTTTAACCTGAGAAAACGCTTTGCATTGCCGGAAAAAGAAAACGATGATAATACCAAAATTATCATTGTTCAACTGAACGAGCTGTTGCTGGGGTTTGTGGTAGACAGCGTTACAGAGATTGTCCGCATTGCCGATGAGGACATTTCAGAAACGCCACCCTCCTTAAGGGGCTTTGACAAGAAGTTTTTGAACGGTGTTGGCAAAGTGGACGATAAAATTATACTTTTACTGGATTTAACAAAGGTGCTGTCTTCAGAAGAAGAATATCAACTGAAAACATTTGTAGATAAGCAGTAGTAAAACTCAACTCAACGGCTCCGTAACATCGTTTCCCCTAACTGCGGAAACCATGACGCAGTTTCGCCCGGATTCTTTAGCCTTATATAAGGCATCATCCGCCGCCTTAATAATTTTCGCCTCAAGGATGTCAGTTTCCGGGAAAGCTGCAACTCCCATGCTAATGGTGACGCCTGCGGTAGAGATGGTATTTGAAATAACCATCCTGGCAATGCCTTTACGCAAGTCTTCCGCTTTTTCAAATGCCTGGGATAGAGATGTATGTGGCATCAGAATAACAAACTCTTCCCCACCGTAACGCGCAAAGAAATCTGTACCGCGCAAGTGAGTCTTTATGAAACTTGTCAGCGACTGCAAGACCAAATCGCCAAACTGATGCCCATGAACATCGTTGAAGCGTTTGAATTGGTCTATATCACACATCACAACGGCCAGTTCACTGCCATTTGTTTTGGCCTCTATCAAGAGTTCCTGTATTTTTTTCTGGAAGGAGATGCGGTTATAAGCACCGGTTAAGCCATCAACAGTGGCCATAGCCTGCATCTCTTCATACAACCTGGCATTGTCGATGGCAATGGATACCTGCTGCGCCATCACTTCCAGCAACCGTACATTCTCATTCGTAAATGCGTTCGGAAAGGTCTGTTCAACCAGACCTATGCCCAGTGACTTTCCTTTGGACACAAAGGGCACACTGATAAGAGATTTGACAGTGCGGCCGGTGACAAACTTGTATTCATTATCGGTGATGTCGTTGTCTAAAATGGTTTGGTGAATGGATAAACTGTTGTTTTTGATATCCATATTAATATAGTCAGAGAAACCGGCCAGTTCCCGCTTATCAAAAATGCTGGAAGCCAAAACCTGCATTTTCCCTGTTAGCGGATTTTGCAGGATAATGGATGCATTGGAAACCCCCATTACCCCGATAATGACATCATTAACAAACTTTATCAATTCGTTTGTGTCAAAGATGGAGTTGATGGCCTGCCCAATTTGCTGAACGGTATAAAATTCAGCCAGACTGGCCATCAGCTTTTTATTTGAGGATTCCGTGTCTTCATTAGCCTTCCGCAGCTGGTCATACTGCAACTGCATCTCTCTTCTGGCTTCTTCTAATTGTACATACTTATCCCCGAGCCTGCCCACAAGGGTTTCGTTATCATGAACCGCTCGCATAAACTGATAATTGGCATAGCCCCAAACGCGGCTCATAAAGCCAAAAATGGCATATTGCACAACCGTGAGCCCCACAATTACCCAAATTTGATGCTGAAAGAAAGGAATGACAAAGTAGGCCAGTTGAATCCCTGTATAAAAAGTGATAATTTGTGCCAGCGTTTGCGCCAGAAAACTCGCCAGCTGCAATGGAACTGAACGACGGAAACCTTCTCCCAGGCAAACAAAAGAGAGCGGCAGCAAAATTACAAAAAAGATAAACCCGGCAAATTGCAATGTTGAAAGAAAGGCAATGAGCAGAATAAGCTCTGCATATTTCCCCCAAACAGGCCATTTCAGCCGATCTTTAAGAGATTCCCGGCTTATGAAAAAGACATGAACCAAATAAAGCGTAAGGATAAGTGCTTGCACCAACAACATTGAACCGATAATGGTCAAATCTTGCAAGGCACGCAAAAAGACATCAATGATTATAAGAATAAGGCAAACCAGCCCAATCAGCTTAGAAAAAATTCCTTCCAACTGTTTAAATTCTCCAATCTTCTGCTCAGAAGATAAAAGGTTTTTTACACCCAAGGCATCCTCCAATCTGTCTATGCACACGTATCGTTGGTAATGAGCTGTCTCAGTGCATCGGACACTCAAGGCATCCTCTGATCTGTCTATGCACACGTATCGTTGGTAATGAGCAGTCTCAGTGCATCGGACACTCAAGGCATCCTCTGATCTGTTTATGCACGCATATCGTTGGCAATGAGCTGTCTCAGTGCATCGGACACTCAAGGCATCCTCCGATCTGTTTTTGCACGCATATCGTTGGTAATGAGCAGTCTCAGTGCATCGGACACTCAAGGCATCCTCTGATCTGTTTTTGCACGCATATCGTTGGGCTTACCGATACGCTACTCGTTCCAGTAAATTTCCAAATGGTCTTGCTCTGCCAGAATATCGGTAAACCCCGCATCAAAACCGTTGCGCTTTAGCACAACAGTACCTTTCGGGGTAGTCAGATCAAAAGCACAATATGTAAATATATCCACAAACATCATATCATTTTTCCAGTTGGCTATACAAATTTTTTCATCGTTCACATAAATAAATTTATCATTACTTCCAAAAGCACTGTCAACGTCCTTCTTTGGCACCGGAGAAACGCTTTGATCCTTCTCTTGTATGCGCTGTAAAGCCGTGTCACCCGTCGCTGAAAATTTGTTTTCAGTCGGCTTGTCCGTTTGGGACAAAGAAGAACCTTTTTTGTCCATAAACGTGTCACCTGTCGATGCTTTCATCCCTTCCATTGCAACCATCAGTGACACTTCTCTTCCGGAATCTTCTAACTGCGGTGTTTCAACGTTATGTTTTGGCATGCAGACAATTTTATCACCTTCAGAAAGTGGTGTATCGATTGCTATAGTCTGTCCATTCTTGAAGAAAGAATGGTTCTCCCCATCTATTTCGGCCATTGTCAGCATCTCACGCAAACTCCCGGGCAAACACACCGTCAGGGCATCACCGTTCCCAATGCGTATTTCAAACATTTCTCTGATTCCAGGAAATACTGTACCATGGATTGCTTTACGAGTAAACGCCTCCCCATTCAATGCTGCACCACTCTGCACCACACCATTCAATGGCATCCCGTTCAACGCCTCCCCATTCAATGCTGCACCATTCTGCACCACCCCGTTCAATGGCCTCCCGTTCAACACCGCCACATTCAATGCTGCACCATTCTGCACCACACCATTCAATGGCATCCCATTCTGCGCCTCCCCATTCAATGCTGCACCACTCTGCACCACACCATTCAATGGCATCCCGTTCAACGCCTCCCCATTCAACACCGCCACATTCGGAAATTCCAATGTGCCATCCGGGTGCACCAGTGTCACCGGTTGAACCGTGTGCAGATAATCGCCGACCCGGGGTGCAGCATCTTTACCACGGGTCGCTGTTTTCACCAGAATATGGTCTCCGGCATGTACTTCGGTCATCAGCCCGCAAGCTTCCCCGTTCAGTGATATCTCCGCGGCCGTGCCACTCTCCCCGCGAACACTCTTTTCCACACCATTCAACAGAAAACGTACCGTTGCGCCCGATTTTCCAATCAGCTGATCCGGTACATACCCTGCAGATAGCAAGGCATCCGCTACTGCCATTTTTTTCGCCTGGAAAAGACGAATCTTCTGCTCGCCCACCGTTACATGGAAAAAGTCTTTTCCCGCCTGTTGTGCCGCCGTAACCATAATGCCCAGTGGCGTAATGCATTCAGGTCCGGTTAAGATGTCTTCCTGAAACGTGACATTCTTGGCAATGCTGCGGTTCCGGACTGCAACCCGCTCTGCCGGCAAACCCAGCAATTCTGCTATTTGTGCGGCCAGGCCTTTCACCTGGCTGCCGCCGCCAACCAGAAACACGGCATTGGGTGCCTTGCCGGCGTTGCTTTCCAGTATTTTGGTGCTAACCGTTTGGGCCAGTTCCGCAATGACCGGGGCCATGACTGCGAAAACTTCATCTGAGGCTACCGTCATATGGTTGTCCAAAATGTCTGTAAACTGCACGTTTTCATTATGGTTGCAGGCATCCAGCTTCATCTTTTCTGCCATGTTAAAATCCAGCAGGTAGTTTTGCGCAATCGCTTCGGTCAACTCATCCCCGGCAATGGGTGCCATGGCATAGCTGATTACAGATCCACCCTTTGTAATGGCTATATCAGATGTTCCGGCACCAATATCCACCAGCGCAAGGTTCAGCAGCCGCAAATCGTTTGGAATGGCAACGTTCAGGGCTGCAATCGGTTCCAGCGTCATACTCACAACGGTCAGGCCAATTCGTTCCATCACAGTATATAAACTGTCAATAACCATGTGGGGCAAGAAGGTGGCCAGGAGGTCCAAACTCACCACACGCCCCTTGTGGCTCAGCAAATTGGTCATTTTGTAATTATCCAGGTAATAATGGATAACACTGTAACCCACGCAATGAAACAGGCTCCGGTCGTCTTTTGCGGCGTCCGCAAACAGAACATCCTGTGCCATGCGCACGCCTTCCATTTCCAGCGCGCCCACAGTCTGTGCATCGATACCTTTCGAATCGTCCGCCTCGCGTGACACGTGAACCTGGCTGGTCTTCAACACCCTGCCTGCAGCCGCAATGGCAACATTTCTCAGACGATGTTTCAGCTTGTCTTCCAAAATTTTCTTTACCTGTGCAGCACCATCCACCACCCGGCCGATATCATGCACCTGGCCATCCAGCATCGCCCGCTGCACATGTTCCAGTACCGTGGCTGCCAGCACGGTAAAATGGCCGTTGTGCTCTGTGCCCACCACGCCGATGATGGTTCTGGTACCCACATCCAGTGCAAAAATCCAATCTTCCGGCGCATCTTCAAATTCTACTTGCTTTTTTTTCGACAAGTCGGCACCTCCTCGTTTTGTCCAAAGACACAGTAGGGTCGTACTAAACAGCTCTCACACCCGGGTTTCCGTGCCTTGCACACCGCCCGCCCGTGGGCCACAAGGCGGTGGCTGAACATTGTCCAATCCTTTTTGGGCAGCACCTTCATCATTTCCAGTTCTACTGCAGCAGGGTCCTCCTGCCGGGTGAACCCCATACGGCGCGACAACCGACCTGCATGGGTATCCACAATAAAACCGGGGACATGAAAAATTTCTCCAAGTACCACATTCGCTGTTTTTCGTCCTACGCCGGGCAGTGTAATCAAGGCTTCCATGGTATTTGGCACTTCCCCGTTATAATCTGTTAAAAGTTTGATACAGCAGGCCTTCAGGTTTTTTGCCTTGTTATGATAAAAGCCGGTTGCGTGGATATCCTTTTCCAGTTCCAGAATATCTGCGCCGGCATAGTCTTCCACTGTTTTATATTTTTGGAACAGCTTTTCCGTGACCACGTTCACCTGCACATCGGTCGATTGCGCGGCCAGCTGTGTGGCAAGCAGCAGCTGCAATGGTGTCATGAAATTCAGTGTACAAGCCACATCCGGGTACATTTCCGTCAGTATGGTATTAATTTTTGCGGCTCTTTCTTTCTTGTTCATCCGTCCTCTTCTATTCAGCGTCCTCTATCCTCGCAAGTTGCTTTATTGGGATAGCCGGTGTTCTTGCACGTTCGTCTTCGACCGGAAACTGTTTTCTGTGCTACAAGACGCTACCAGCTGTATGCGTTTCTGCACGTCCGTCCTCTTCCTGTAATAACGTTTTGTATAAATTCAGGTATGCTTTTGCACTGCTCCCCCATGAAAAATCGGCATTCATGGCGTGATCCATTAGTTTCTGCCACTTTTTTATGTCTGTAAATCTGCGCACTGCCCGGCCAACTGCTTTATCGCAGGCTTCCCATGTCCATTTTGTAAAGACGAATCCATTGTACCCTTCTTTTACGGTGTCTGCCAATCCCCCTGTTTTGTGTACAATGGGAATACAACCCCTTTGCAGGGCTATTTGCTGGCTGATGCCGCAGGGTTCCACCTGAGACGGCATAAACAGCATATCTGCGCCAGCATAAATCTCATCCGCCAAAGCCGTATCAAAGCCAATAATAACCGCACACTCTTTGGGGTACCGTTCACCCAGCTGCTTTACTGCTCCTATAATATTTTGATGGCCTTCTCCCAAAAATACGCACTGCACACCCTTTTTCAGCCACTTTTCCAGTACCGGCAACGCCCATGGGAAGCCTTTTTCAGGCACCAGACGGCCTACAATTGCCATCAAAGGGTGTTGACTCTCCTCCAGACCCAGGCGTTGCCGCAGTTTTGTGTTTCTGACGAGGTTGGTCCCAAACGAATCCGGCACACGGTTCAAAATGCCCGTGTAAGCGCCATTTCTCAATTGGCCAATACGTTGTTGTAAAAAGCCCGACAACTCGCCGTAGAGGCTGTTTTGCAGTAGTTCCTTTGCCGCTGTCGGGCTGACAGTATTGATGCCGTCTGCATAGGCAATGCCTGCTTTTAAAGCGCCGAAACCCCCGTTCCAACCCGCACGGCTATTGTCAAGAACCTCCGCAGGCATATGGAAAAGGCGAACCAGTGAGGGCCGGGCATTCCCGGGATATTGCATGGCATGAATGGTCAGCAGGGTTTTTGGTTTGTGTGATTGACTCAACATGTTTCCGGTCTGCTGTGCATCGCCAACACAACACTGGCTTTCGTTTCTGCAAAACTTTTTTCCATCCAGCTCAGCGATTATGTCGGTTGATGCGTATGGATCATGATGAATTTGTTTGTCTTCATTGCACAACATGGCCAGGGGTGCCGTGTGCCAATCGTTTAAGTGAAGGATGTCCGGCGTAACAGCGGTATGCAGTTCTGTATAAATAGCCATACAGAACGCCGCAAAACGCTCGCTGTCATCGGTGTAAGCATAGACCTTGTCACGACCAAAATAGCCTGGAATGTCATAAACCGCAAGGTTCAAGCCCCTATCCTGCCATGTGTGCAGGGTATAAGCGCAGGATTCATCCCCAAAGATAAAGGAACCTTCTGTTTTTACAGCAGGTGCTTGGGGCAGTGCCATGCCTCCATGCATTGGCAGGCACAGCGTTACAGCACAGCCAATTTTTTGCAGTTCATAGGGTAAACTGCCGGCCACATCGCCCAAACCACCCACTTTTATAAACGGTGCCGCTTCCGCCGCAGCATACCAGACATTCATCAAAAAACCGCCCTTTCCTCAAAAAAAGGAGAACAACATGCTGTTGTCCTCCTTCCACTATTCTACAAAATATTCACTTTTCTTGCAATCTTGATTCCGGTGCAAAAACGCACATTCAACCCGCTCTTAACCCTTTTCTGGAGCATTCATGGCGTCTTTTCTGGAAAGGTTGATGCGGCCTTGCTTGTCCATTTCAATGACACGGACCTGGATTTCATCGCCAACGGACACAACATCTTCCACTTTGTCCACACGGTGGTGGGCCAGTTTTGAAATGTGTACCAAGCCTTCTTTGCCCGGCAGGAATTCGACGAAGACGCCAAAGTTCATCAAACGCGTTACTTTACCGGTATAGATCGTACCAATTTCCACGTTGCCCACAATGCCTTCAATAATGCGCATGGCTTTCATACCAGCCACTTCATCGGAGGTAGCAATATAGACAGAACCATCATCCTCAATGTCAATCTTCACGCCGGTATCAGCAATAATCTTGTTAATGACCTTACCGCCTTGACCAATGACTTCACGGATTTTATCTGGATCAATCTTCATCTGGAAAATCTTCGGCGCATACTTGGACAGGGTTTTTCTGGGTTCTGCAATGACCGGCAGCATGGTTTCATTTAGAATTTGCAGACGGCCTTTGCGGGTAATTTCAAATGCTTGTGTAATAATGTCATAGTTCAGGCCGTCCACCTTAATGTCCACCTGAATGGCTGTAATGCCCTTGGCCGTACCGCCCACCTTAAAGTCCATATCGCCAAAGAAATCTTCAATGCCCTGGATGTCCATGAATACCACATAACGGTCTTCATTGTCGTCATCCACCACCAAACCGGTTGAAATACCGGCAACAGGTGCCTTCAGCGGCACACCGGCATCCATCAGTGCCAGGGTGCTGGCACAGATACTGCCCTGGGAGGTTGAACCATTGGACATGAGCACTTCAGAAACCAGGCGCATGGTGTACGGGAAATCTTCTACGGTCGGAATGACAGGCAGTAACGCCCTTTCTGCCAAAGCACCATGGCCAATTTCACGACGACCCGGTCCACGGGACGCCTTTGTTTCGCCAACACTGTATGCCGGGAAATTATAGTGGTGAATGTAGCGTTTTTCATCTTCCAAATCGATGCCATCGAGCATTTGTGTTTCACTGACAGGACCCAGTGTACAGGTTGTGAGCACCTGGGTTTGTCCACGCTGAAAGAGACCGGTTCCGTGAACACGTGGCAAAATGCCAACTTCAGCGGACAAGGCACGGATATCCATTAAGCCGCGGCCATCGACGCGCTTTCCTTCTTCGAGAATGTAAGCACGCACAATTTTTTTCTGCAGCTTGTAGATGGCTTCTGCAATCTGTGTTTTCTGATCCGGGTGCGACTCTGCCAAAGCCATTTGCACACGGTCAATGACAACGCCTGTTTTTTCGTCACGAATGTTTTTATCGTCGCTCATCATGGCCATTTTCATGTCATCTTTTGCCAATCTGTAGACAACATCGAACAACTCCGCTGCTACAGAGACAGATTGATAGGCAAACTTTGCTTTGCCAACTTCTGCAACAACCGTATCGATAAAGTCGATAATTTTAATGATGGCCTGATGTCCTTGTTTAATGGCATCAATCATCACGGTTTCAGAGACTTCGTTGGCTCCGGCTTCAATCATAATAATCTTTTTCCGGTCTGCAGAAAGGGTGAGGTACAAATCGCTGATTTCACGTTGTTCGGCTGTGGGGTTAATAACCACCTGACCATCCACCAAACCAACAATAATACCGGCAATGGGTCCGTTAAACGGAATATCCGAAATGGCCAGCGCCACAGCGGAACCGATAATGGCAGCAAACTCCGGTGAATTGTCCTGGTCTACTGACATGACGGTGTTTACAAGGGCAACATCATTGCGTAAATCTTTGGGGAACCTTGGCCGCATTTGGCGGTCAATGACACGGCCGGTGAGCACAGCACGCTCGGAAGGACGGCTCTCTCTCTTAATAAAGCCACCCGGAATTTTACCCACAGCGTACATTTTTTCTTCATATTCCACACTTAAGGGAAAGAAGTCCACGCCATCGCGCGGTTTTGTGGAAGCGGTGGCAGCGCACATAACGACGGTCTCGCCGTAACGCACCAGTACAGAACCATTGGCCAATTGGCCCAGCTGGCCAACTTCCAGATTCAACGGCCTGCCGGCGACTTCAGTTGTAAAAACTTTTTTCATGGTATCTCCTTTTAACCCGTCTTGTCATTTCGGGGCAAAAGATCAGTGAACAAGGTTTCCCAGAAAAACCCTCTTCGCTGAACTCTTGAAACCCCGTAAGACAGGCTTTTCTCTTTGTTTAGCGGGTGGTATCTTAGAAAAGAAAGAAAAGGCGGTTACCCGCCCTTTCTTTTACTTTCTGAGTGATAATTTGGCGACGATTTCACGGTAACGATTAATATCCATTTTCATGAGATAGTTCAACAGTCCGCGGCGTGCGCCAACCATTTTCAAAAGACCTCTACGTGAATGGTGGTCTTTTTTATGAATTTTCAAATGCTCTGTGAGGTGGTTGATGCGCTCTGTGAGCAATGCAACCTGTACCTCCGGTGACCCTGTATCGCCCTCATGCCGTGCATGTGCGGTAATGGTCTCGATTTTTTCCGGTCTTGCCATATTTTTCTCCTTTCCTGTACAATTGCCGTTTTCCCAGTATGCGGTTGGAGTACCGTAAACCGAGGAAGCGGTTCATCACATACGATGGTATTCTACCACGACCGGGTAGATAAAGTAAAGAAAAGGATTTTGTTTGCGTGTGTCACGGGGACGGTTCTTTTGTCACGTGTGACACGGGGACGGTTCTTTTGTCACGTGACACGGGGACGGTTCTTTTGTCACACTCCGCAAAAAAACCCCACACACAATTGTCATTGTGCAAGAGGTTTTGTATCCGATACACCAAGGTTCCAAGACTTGTGTCACGGGGACGGTTCTTTTGTCACAAGTGTGTGACAAAAGAACCGTCCCCGTGACACACGCAGTCCCCGTGACACAAGGATTTTGTTTGCGTGTCACAAAACTCGCAAAAAACCCCATACACAATGGTCATTGTGTATGGGGTTTCGTATCCGTTCCACCAAGATTCCATTAATTATCGGAAAAGTGAATCGGTGCCGGGGGGAGGCATTGCATCAACAGAAAAGAAAGGAATCTGTTAATACCTTTAGTTTATCTTTTTTTCTCTTTCCCGCACAAGTTACAAATGTCACTTTTTATTCAAGCAATGCGTGTGTCAAAGCAATGTGTCATGAGGACGTGTGTCACTGTGTCATGTGTCACACTGGGCGTGTGACACGGGGACTGTGACACGGGGACGGTTCTTTTGTCACAACAATGGTCATTGTGTATGCAGAATGTCATGGGGACGTGTTTATTGACACAACATGTCATGGGGACGCAACATGTCATGGGGACGTTATTAACACGGGGGACGTGTTTATTGACACATATCTACAGCCCCATCCTTGCACCGAACACAGCCAACTCCTTGGCATTCCGCAAGCCCAGCTTTTCGCGAATATAGTAGAGGCAGTTTCGCACATAGCCGCTGTCCATAAACATTGCTTCTGCAATTTCCAAGTCCTTTTTTCCCGCTGTGACCAGTCGAACCATTTCGATTTCGCGATCCGTTAATTTTTCAAGTTTTGATTTGTCGGGAATGCTGCGGTTCATCCGTTCAAACACCACATTGGAAACACCGCTTTCATAGACGGTAAAGCCCATTTGTATGCTTTTTAAAATGGACACAATTTCATCGCTCTTGTGCCCTTTAAAGATATAGCCAACACAGTGGTTCTTTAGCGCATTCATCACAAGTTCTTCTTCCCGAAACATGGTCAGAATAGCAATTTTCACGTTCGGCATCATGCGATTGATTTTTTCACTTGCGGTAATGCCATCCATTTCCGGCATATGAATGTCCATCAAAACAGTATCCGGCTGCAGGCGTATACAATCCGATATGGCCTCTACCCCATTCAGCGATGTGCCGACAACAAAAAAGTCTTCTTTCCCGTGCAGGTTTCGCTTCAATGCATCTGCAGCATCTGCTTCGTCATCTACAATCAGTATACGGTTCATACTGCCTCCTGAAGATTCCTATTGATGATTCTGGTACTCCAATTTCGGTCCTAGAGGGGTTGTGTGTCATGGGGACTGTGTCATGGGGACGGTTCTGTTGACACACGCTATCTACTATTCCTCAGTTCAACGTTTGAACCGTCCTGTCTTTCCAAAGAATACGAATATGAAAACCGCCATCCGAAGGCGAACCGTATTCAAACTGTCCGCCCAGACTCTCTGTTCGATTTCGGATACTCTTGAGTCCGTTATTCTCAATAATGGTTTCACAGCCACATCCGTCATCTGTTATGTATAGCTTTACATCGCTCCCCGTATGCACCACCAAGCTGATATGATGCGCGTGACCATGCACAATAGCGTTATTCAAAGACTCCTGGCAGATATAGTAAATAGCCTCGGCCATCTTGATATCCTTCAGAACAGCAGCCTCCGGATCGCTGCAATAAAAATCGATTTCCAGCCCGATTCTGTTCAGGCGGCCAAAAAGAGACTCCAATGCCCAAATCAATCCGTTGTTTTCAATATCCACCGGGTTCAATTGGTTCACGATGCGGCGCATGTCCATAACCGCGTTTGTAGTGCGTTCATAGGATTTCTGCACAAATTCTTTGTTCGCTTCATAATTTTCATAATGATCCAGCACATACTCCAGGTTGGACCCAATAATGTTGAGACTGTTCCCCACAGAGTCATGTAGATCGTTCGAGAGGCGCAGCCGTTCCTTCTCCAGCATTTGCATACGGTACAACGTAACATCCCGACATTGCAAGAGTGAACCAATCTGCATTTTATGTTCATCCAGGATGGGTAAAAAGCTGAAATGAAACTGCTTTTCAGAGCCGTTGATCAGGACAATACTCACCGTCTTTTCTTCCGCAGTCGGGTAAGCAGCTTCCGCCCTTGTATGGGCTTGTATACCGCTTGAGTCGCTTACAGCTTTAGCGGCCTGCACAGCACCTCCCTTCGATAATTCAGAAACCCCCGGTGTCTTCATCCCAATACCGGCAAAAGGCTTTTCCTCCTGAATATACGGCACCAATTGGTCTAAAAAGGCATGGGTATTCTTGCAATTCTTCATGTTCACCAGCCCATGAAAATGAGCTTCAACCGCACCATTATATTCAAGGATATCCCCGTTCAGGTTCAAAATGAGAATGGCATCCCGCAGCTTTGAATAAAGTGAATAGGCAGCTTTCGGTACAACGTCAATGAAATTATAACGAAAAACAAGGTTCGTCATCACAATAAAAAATAACGTCATCGTCAGAACGGACAGGTTAAAACCATGAAATTGGATGATGTTGTTTG
>JBBRWP010000038.1:0-18253 GCA_038249175.1 Acetivibrionales bacterium | reverse complement strand
TTATGAAAGCAGTGGTCATGCGGGTTCTGCTGTTATTGCGATACCGATGTTGAAGAGGACCATGGAAGCGAACTTTGCTGCGAATGAGATTAAAACCTTTTATATTCCTAAGGACAGCAAACTGGATGTGAGTGAAACAGACTTTTTGGAGATGGTGTGACAAGCATGGAACAGGGGTTGGTTCGATTTGTGCTTGAGCCAGCTTTTTGTTCACATAGCCTTTGCGGCACTCCGTAACTTTTTACGCCTATTCTGGTGAAGAACACTACAAAATTTCCTGTATGCCCTTGCGCTCTTGTTGAACGCCTTGTGACAAAGCCAGCGGTTTTCGCCATGTTTTTTCTGTTTCATATTTGAAAAACTGGTGCAAATTGTCCAAAATTTCGGACGCATCATATTCTTGCAAACCTTTGTAATAGATCTCTTTGTCTTCATCGAAGACGATAAGGGGCGGATGATCATGAATCATCAGAAAATAATTCATGAGTGATCTGCCGACGCGGCCATTGCCATCTGCAAAGGGATGGATATACTCAAATTTGGCATGCAGATAGGTAGCTGCCTTTAAAATATCTTTGCCTTCATAAGTGAACATTTCATTCATCAAAGCATTTATATCTGCTTCTACGTGCGCAACAGCGGAGCCAACTTCTAAAATGCCGGTTATATAGTCATGTTTCTTAAAAGAACCCGGCCTTTCTTCGTTTTCAATGTAGCAACGCTCATCATAAGTACCGCTGGTGAGTATTTTATGTATTTCCTGAACCAGTTCAACTGTCATTGCATCTTTTAATATTATTTTTTCTAGTAAAAAGGCATGGCAAATCTTCTGGTTCTGTTGCTCGAACAATGCACGCGGATTACCGGTGTAATTGAGCACTTTCCCGTTATTAAATATTTCTCTGGTATCGTTGTAGGTGATTTCTTCATTTTCGATATGACCTGAATGATAGGCAAACAAAATACGAAAGCAGTCCAGGTATTTTTCTAAGTCGCTGACAGTCTTGATCTCATAGGACTGCCATAGTGCAAGAACCTGTTCATATTTCGCCATAGTCTATTCCCCTCATCAATTTTTTTAGCAATGCTTGTCTTAACTCAGTAAAAACCTCATCATGTGTCAATCGCTTATCCGTAACCTTTGCTTCAATCTCAGCGGCAACAAGTTTTTGTGAAACCTCACTATCAACCTGCTGTCTTTCATATGTTTCAATACTCATGACAACCATGGCCATATCCGTTTTTTGTTAAATAAACAGGTGAATTGGTTTCGTGAACAGTTTTTGATATGTCTGCAAAATGATTTCGAAGTTCGAAAATGGATCGTATTTTTGTCATCGTAATGCCTCCAATAGTTATAATTTTATAATAACATAATTATGATAAGTGTCAAACTTGCTGAGAACGATACGGGTTTTCAGCTTCCAGAGCATCCTTAAAATGAGAATCTAACTGGCTAAGCACGATTTTAAAGCATTAAAAAAGTCAACCAAAACGATGTGATTCCCACTTAATAGATGACCGACAGAAGTCCCCGTGATACATCCCCGTAACACCCATGCTTTAAGACATATCTGACGCTTCGTTGGACATACACCATAGCGGATGTGACCACTAAAGGAAAGTACCACTTTTGCGGGAACCTTCCTCACATATTGACGGGATATCAATATTTCGATAATATATGAGTATGAATTGCAATAAAAGGGGGATGTTGATTATGGCAACGATCAGGTCAAGTTCAGATTTACGCAATAAATACAATGAAATTTCAGCGTTTTGCAACAAATACAATGAGCCTGTCTACATTACAAAGAATGGCACGGGAGATTTAGTTGTCTTGTCAAATGCAGAGTATGAGCGTTTGAGCGGAAAATACGAATTGTACCGTCTGCTTGACGAAGGGCTGGCATCAATGAAACAGGGAACATGTCGTTCGGCGGAAGACGTATTTTCTGAAATTGAGAGGGAATTCGGATTTGACAAATTATAAAATTTTTATTGAATTGCCTGCTCAAAGAGATTTGCAAGGCATCCTCTGTTATATAAAGGACACATTGAAAGAACCTGCGGTTGCTAAACGAATTTATTCTTCCATCAAGGAACAAATCCTGACGTTGCATCAAATGCCGTTTCGACACAGTGTCGTTGAAGATCAACCCTTTGCCACAATAGGCATCCGTAAGTTAGTCATTGAAAACTATATTGCATTTTATGTGATTGATGAAGCAAAATGTGAAGTCCATGTTTTGCGCATTTTGTATAATCGCAGAGAGTGGCAGCATATTTTGAAACCATAAAGTGGCAGCATATTTTGAGACCACAAAGTGGCAGTATATTTTGAGACCATAAAGTGGCAGTATATTTTGAGACCACAAAGTGGCAGTATATTTTGAGACCACAAAGTGGCAGCATATTTTGAAACCATAAAGTGGCAGCACATTTTGAAACCATAAAGTGTGATTAAAAGAAGAGGAACGAGAATTCTCCATAGCGTACTTATGCAAGTTTTTCAATCCAATACCTTTGCATGACCGTACCATCTTGCTTCGCAAGTTCATTTTCTAAAACACCGCCGTTTTTAATAACGGTCCGCGCTGAGGCTACATTATCGTTATTGCAGGTAACCAACACGTTATGTATGCCCAGTTGACGGCATTTTTCAAGCGCTTGAGCCAACATTTCGCTTGCATAGCCTTTGCGCCGCTCAGTTGGGCGTACACCATAGCCGATGTGACCGCCAAAAGAAAGAAGATGGTCGTTTAGTTTATGCCTTATTTGTATGGTGCCGACAAGGCAATCACCAACGTAAGCAAAGTAAACCGTGGCTGGAACTTGCTTATCGTCGTCAATTGTCAAGTCAGACTGAATTTTTTTAATCCATTCAGCATAACTTGCAGCCAGGTCCAGCCCACCGTCGCCATTAATCTCGTGTTCGCCATTGTTAAAATGTTCCTGTCGATAGTCCATTGCGTTTTTTTCCATTTCAAGCGTCGGGAATACAAGTTGTAATGTTTGCATAAGGCTCCTTCCGACGGCGGCTGAAGTTCTCTGCCACCGTGCTGCAAATGATTTGACTGTCCATTGAATTTTAATCATTATGCCACAAAAAGGCACATCTGCCAACATTTCAAAATAATTTTATTCTTCAAAAAAACAGGAGAAACCTGAAAGCATAAACAGTGTTGTCCTCAAATCGGTTCATGGAGAATCATTATGATATGAAAAAAGAGATAATCGTTGTATGTGATTTTTTCATGGCGTATTGACAAAATGAAGAAATGAATCAAAATAATCTGCTGCGGTATGGTCGTAGTCTTAATTTGCATAAAATGCTACACATTTTCAGATGAACACCCCCCTGCGTACTCATCGCGTTCAAATAAAACTTGCTGAAAATACTACGCATTTTCAGATGAACACCCCCCTGTATCCTCTTCGCATTCATATAAAACTTGCTGAAAATGCTACGCATTTTCAGATTTACCCCATATGTCTTCATCTCTCTCATATAAAACATGGTGAAAAATACTACACATTTTCATCTTAATTGCTCTGATGAAACTTTCAATTCATATCTGCTTTTTCCTTGTCTAAACAACCGTGGATAGGGTATAAAAAACCTATATAGCTCACGTGAAGGAGGAAATTATGAAAGATTTACCGAAAGTCGCGTATTTTTCCATGGAGTATGCCATCGAAAGTGATTTCAAGACTTACGCAGGTGGTCTCGGTATTTTGGCCGGCGACTATATGAAAGGCGTGAAAGACTATCATTTCCCTATGATTGGAATTGGCATCCGCTGGAAACAGGGCTATGGCGAGCAGATGATAGCAGATGGCAAGCCATATGATGCCTACAAGAATTATGAGCATGATTTTCTCGAGGATACGGGCGTGAAAGTGACGGTCCCAATCCAAGGACGAGATGTTGTCATTAAGGTTTGGCGTGTCAACAAATATGGCGTGGATTCACTCTATTTACTTGACACCGATATTCCTGAAAATGATGGTACAGCACGCTGGATGACCGGACAGCTATATGGCTGGTTCGGAGAAGAACGGGTTGCACAGGAAATGATTCTGGGCATTGGTGGTGTTCGTGCCTTGCGTGCATTGGTATTGCCAATCGATGTCTATCATTTTAATGAAGGACATGCCTTATTTGCCGGATTTGAACTGATGCACGAGCGCATGTTGCAGGGTAAGACTTTTAATGAGGCATGGGCAGAAACCAAAGAGGATGTTGTCTTCACAACACATACGCCGGTCGTGCAGGGAAATGAATCGCATCCAATAGAGCGATTCTTGTACATGGGTGCGAATTTGGGACTCAACAAATCCCAATTAAAGAAAATTGGTGGAAGCCCATTTAACATGACGGTTGGCGCGCTCAGGCTTTCTCGTATATCCAACGCTGTGGCCGCTCTTCACTGCGAAACGGCGAACAAGATGTGGCAGGATGTTGAGGGCCGCAGTGAAATCATTGGTATCACGAACGCGATTCATATTCCAACATGGGTGGATGAAAAGATGTTGACGGCATCTGAAAACTACGATGGTGGTTATGAAAGTGCGGATCATTTGTGGAAGAGCCACATGAAAAACAAGAAGAAACTGATTGCGTTTGTGAAGGAACGCACAGGGGTTAAACTGGATGCCAAGGTTATGTTAATCGGTTTTTCACGTCGTGCAGCACCGTATAAACGTTCCAACTTTATCTTTACAGAGAAGAAGTTCATTGAACCACTCATCGAGGACAATAAGCTTCAAATTGTGTTTTCAGGCAAAGCACATCCGCTTGATGATGACGGTAAAAAAATTGTTGCTGAAATTCTAGAGATGACGAAAAAATACCCGAACAATGTGGTTTTCCTGGAAAACTATGATATGACAATTGGCAGTATGCTGACTCGTGGATCTGATATCTGGCTGAACAATCCGAGACGTCCCAAGGAAGCATCCGGCACATCAGGCATGAAGGCGGCCATGAATGGTGTTTTGAATGTTTCTATTTTGGATGGCTGGTGGCCGGAAGCCTGTGAACACAGTATCAATGGCTGGCAGTTCGGTGACGGCTACGAGAATGAGGATGAAGAAAAATTGGATAAACACGATTTCAAAGCATTCAAAAAAGTTATGCAAAACGAAGTAATCCCCACCTATTATGAAAACCGCCAGAAGTGGATTGAAATGATGCATGCATCCATTCAAAGCACCCGCGTAGCTTTCAGCGTGAAGCGCATGTTGGATGAGTATTACGAACAGTTGTATATAAAGAAGTAAGGGCATTCATCACTATAAAAGGGTCGGGGGTTTCTATCAATGTGTCACGAGGGTGTGCTTATTGATGTGTTATGTGTCAATAAACACGTCTCCATGACATTCGTGTGTCAATAAACACGTCCCCATGACATTCGCGAAACAGCCTTGCCATTCCCACGGAAAGTGGGAAGTATTATTTTGATCTGGAAAGTCATTTTGTTGGCGTCAGTGTGGAGGATGTAGGTTTTCAGGCATTTTTTCGCCGTATACAGAGCTAAATGGGTTGATATGGTGTACAATATTTATAAGAATGTTTAGATGTGTTATTGTGTGACACGGGGACGGTTCCCTTGTCACGAGGGGATATTCGACATGAGAACTGTCTTCGTGCCATGTGTGGGAAATCCGAAGGTGGGAAAATGGAAAAAGCAGAACAAGTATCGTATTGGCTGGATACTGCGTCGCAAGATTATGACACAATGAAACATCTTTATGATAGCAAGGATTATCACTGGGCTCTGTTTATTGGTCATTTGGTCGTCGAAAAAACATTAAAAGCCATACATGTGAAAAATTTTGACGAGAGCGTTCCTCGGACACACGATTTGTTGAGATTGGCTAAAAAGTGTAATATTATGTTGAATGATGAACAATAAGATATTTTTGACACTATTACAACCTTTAATATTTCTGCCAGATATCCGGATTTTAAACAAAGATTTTATGAAAAATGCACTGAGATGTTTACATCCAAAAGCATACAATCGATTGAAGAGGTAAGGGAATGGCTACTCCAACAATTTATAGACCAATAGACCAGATATTAGAAAATTTTGCATTATTGGTAGACCAGGAACTTGGTCTATCTCAGATGTATCTCTTCGGATCTTATGCAAAAGGCACAAGTTCAGAAGAAAGTGACATCGACATTGCAATCGTCAGTAATTTTTTTCATGGTGACCCTATTGAAGACACGTTAAAACTGATGAGAATAAGGAGAAAGGTGGACTATCGCATAGAACCCCACGCTTTTACGGCCAAAGACTTCAACCTGTCAAATCCATTTGTCAGAGAAATTATTGAAACCGGGATTAGAGTTGTTTAATGTGGCCCGGAAAGAATGTGACAAGAGAAGAACGAAATCGCTAACGCGATGGGGCTTCGCGTCAGCGAAGTTGCCAAACTGAAAATTCAAGATGTTTGCAGTAAAACTATGCAAACCCGTGTGGATGATGCCAAACACAATACCAATCGTTACACCATTTTATCGGAAAGTACGGTGCAAATTCTGCGCAAATATTTTAAAAAAGACTTTGCTTTGACCGGATATCGAAAAGATGGATGCCAAGGGTATGTTAATCAGTTTTTCACGTCGTGCAACACCGTATAAACGTTCCAACTTTATCTTTACAGAGAAGAAGTTCATTGAACCACTCATCGATGACAATAAGCTTCAAATTGTCATCGTCACACGGCAGGCATTTCGCATATTGAAAAAATAGCAGGAATGCTTTCACTGTGTCCTCATTTATTTTCATACCATAAATGCATAATCAATTCATTTTATGTTATTCTTATAACAAGTATAGCGAAGATGAACAAGCACATAGGTTCCTAACAACTCTAGCCAAAGAAAGGAACAAAACCGTATGAACCAAACAATTACAAATGGCAAGCTTACAGTAACCATATCTATAACAGGCGGAGAAATACTTTCAGTCGTGGCTGCAGATGGTACAGAGTTTATGTGGCAGGGAGACGAAACTTATTGGGCCGGAACAGCGCCCTTTATGTTTCCTTTTGTGGGTCGCTTAACCGGCGGGAAATATACCTATGAGGGGAAAACATACGAATCGGAGATTCATGGGTTTTTTCGTAAGCAAACGATGAAGCTTGTTGAATCAACAGCTGACAGCATCACTTTGCGCCTTGAAAGCACCAAAACACTTCAAAAACAGTATCCTTTCAAATGGACAGTCGATTTAACGTATCGCCTTAAAGGGAATACTCTGTTTATCGGTTTCAAGGTGACCAATACAGATGATAAAACCATGTACTTTGACTTTGGCGCACACCCGGGCTTTAATATCCCTTTAAAAGAGGGTGTGTCATTTGAAGATTATTTTCTTGAGTTTGGTGCGACCTGTGAACCAATCGCCATCGGTATGTCGGATACATGCTACGTGCTGGGGGATGAAACCCCATTCAAAATGGAAAAAGGCGCAAAACTGACATTGTCCCATCAACTTTTTGACCATGATGCCATCGTTTTGAAAAATACTGGCCGCAGTGTTACCTTGCGCAGTAAAAAAGATAAGCACCATATTGCGTTTCAGTTTCACCAGATGCCTTATCTGATGATGTGGCATAAGCCTGAAACCACGGCCCCATATATTTGCATTGAACCCATTACAGGTCTGCCGTCCAGGCAGGATGTTGTGGAAGAGTTGACCAGAAAACCGGATATGATTCGGTTGCAAGCAGAGCAAGTCTACGAAAACAACATGCGGGTGACGTTTTTGTAAGTCTGAAAATGCGTAGCATTTTCAGTAAGTTTTGTGTGAACGCGACGAGGATGCATGGGGTGTAAGTCTGAAAATATGCAGCATCTTCAGCTTTTTAAAAAAGTATTCTGGAGGTAACATATGCAAAGAGCAACAAGCAACCGTATTCAAAGCACAACACAATCTTATGATGCATCGGATAGAAAAATATTGAGATCTCTGGCATACCGCTATGCCGATGTATCTTTGGAATCCAGGAACGCCGAAAAAAGGGACTTGCATCGGGCTTCAAACGACCTTAAAATGAAGCGCCCTGTGGTGCTGATTGACGAATTGCCATGGAATGAAATGAACATAGACAATGCACTGACGTTGCAATGCGAAGACCCTTATTTGCGTTCGGTGGAATGGTCGTTGCGCACAGCCCTTTATAAACGCAAGTATTTCCCGGCCGATGCCTTTTTTCCGCACTTTGTGCGGGTGCAAAAAGTGGTGGAATCCAGTGGTATCGGTATTGAAGTAAAGGAAGAGACACTGTCTGTTGATCCGACCAACCATATCGTGGCGCATCATTACAACGATTTACTGGCAATTGAGGGAGAACTTGAAAAGCTTCATCTGCCAGAAATCCGCTACAATGAAGCAGAGACGATGCGGCGTTACAGCCTCCTGGGAGAATTGATCGGGGATATTTTGCCCATACGGCTTTCCGGGCTCGATACCTTTTATGTGGTGGTTTGGGATGATATTGCATGTTATCGCGGTGTGACCAACCTCTTAATGGACCTGGCAGACCGGCCGGATTTTATGCACCAAATTGCCGATAAGCTGTTTCAGATTGAACGGTCATACCTGGACCAGATGGAAAATTTGGGCCTTTTGGACATAGGCGGGGACTTGCTTCATTGTACGCCCATGCTAACGGGCGATTTACCGGGCAAAGATTTCGATGGCAATAAAGTGACCCGGAAAGATATTTGGGGCCGGGGTGCAGCGCAGATTTTTGCATCGGTCTCCAAAACTATGCACGAAGAATTTGATATTGAATACATGATTCCGACTATTGGGCAATGTGGCCTAACCTATTATGGCTGTTGTGAACCCCTTGATAAGAAAATAGACATTGTTGAACGTATTCCGAATTTACGCAAAATATCGATAACGCCATGGGCAAATGTTGATATTGCTGCAGAGGCGATTGGCAAGAAATATGTACTGGCCTCAAAACCCAATCCTGCGTCTGTCGCAGTGCCCATGCTGGATGGGGAGAACCTGAAAAAAGAAATAAAAAGAATATTGGATGCCGGCAAGCGTAACGGTTGCGCCATGGATATTGTACTAAAAGATATCAGCACCTGCAACGGCCGGCCGCAGAACATCTTTGAGTGGGAAAAGATTGTAATGGCAATGGTAGAGAGTTATTAAGAAATGGTACTGACTGGTTTTCTGAAGATATGCTTTTCGGTAAACAGCGGTAATCGGCGATAGGCGTTGGTAATCGTCGGTAAGTGTTGAATCGTCTGTAAGTGCTGGTAATCGTCTGTAAGCAGTTGTAGCCGGCGATAAGTGGTTGTATAATCGTTGGTAAGTGTTGAACTCGTCTGTAAGCGCTGATAATCGTCTGTAAGCAGTTGTAGCCGGCGATAAGTGGTTGTAATCGTTGGTAAATGTTGAATCGTCTGTAAGCGCTGATAATCGTCTGTAAGCAGTTGTAGCCAGCGATAAGTGGTTGTAATCGTTGGTAAGCGGTGGTATTGAGTGTTGCTTGTCGTCAAGCGATGGTAAGTGGTCGTGCAATTCGTGAGAAAAATTCTTGCCAATGGCCTTGAATCCCGTTATAATAGGGGAGCGAGAGCAACCAAATGTTGAGCAAGGGCCTTTAGCTCAGTTGGTTAGAGCTACCGGCTCATAACCGGTTGGTCCGGGGTTCGAGTCCCTGAAGGCCCACCAAGCAATACCATCTGCAATAAACACTGTTGCAGGTGGTTTTTTGTTGGTAAAAAGCAAATAACGAAGATGTTCATTTTGGGGTGTATGATGCACGAAAAAACCTATGGAAGCAGCAGCATAAAACTGGGGCCACGGTTACAGCTCATTTCGCATATGGTGCCTTCATGCCGTTTGCTTTGCGACGTTGGCACCGACCATGGGCTTATTCCTGCTGTGCTTGTCCTGGATAGCCGCTGCCAGAAGGCCATTGCCACCGATATCAAAGAGGGACCTTTAAAAAGGGCGGATAAAACCGTTGCCCGTTACGGACTTGCAGACAAGGTTGAAACCCGCCTGGGGGAAGGTCTTCTGCCGGTTGCGGGCGAAAGACCGGATGTCATTATTATTGCCGGCATGGGTGCAATGAACATTATTGATATTTTAGAAAACGGAGACAATCCGGCTTCAAAGGCGGAGCGCATTCTGCTTCAACCCATGCACGCACAGGAAAAACTCCGTCCATGGCTGCAACAGAAGGGTTATGAGATTCTGGATGAACAATTGGCGGAGGAAGGAGTAAAGCACTATCAGGTATTGGCGGTGCGGCACCCTTTGGCCACCATAAAAGTGTTTTCAGAATTACCTCAATGCAATGGCACCCAGCAAATGTTTACGGAATCGATGGGAGGCAATGGCATGCAGCAAGCGGTTATGGAATCACTTAATAGCCGCTGCACCATAAAACCCTTACCAGGCTTACCAACAGATAAAAACCACATACTTTACCAAACCCTTGGCTGGCGAATACTTCATCGACCCGATCCATTGGCTTTGGCATGGCTTAATGATTGGATAACACGCATACAACGCCAGGTAGAGGGTCAAATAAAGGCGAAACATATCCTTGGAAAGCAAGCGGCAGATGGAGAAGAAAAGCGACTTCTTTTAGAGGATATGCTTAATTGCAAAGAGGTTCTCGAAAAGGTTTTTTCCACTGAAAATCAAAGCGCAGTGGGATAGATTCCTGAGGTTTGAAAATATGACATGTACCACATAGAAAGGATTGTGTCCATGGAGATAAAAGCGGAGCAAGCACAACAAGAAAACCGCATTGGTTCATCATTGTCTTGTGATAAAAACATCGAGAGCAGCATGACCATCTTTGATCGTTCAGAATCCGACGAAGGTCATCAGGGGTTTACCTGTCGCCAGGTCGCTGATTGGATGAACTTGATAGCCCCACCAACATGGGCAGAGAACTGGGACAGGGTTGGTTGGATGGTAGGTGAGCCTGACATGCCTTGTACGGGCGTAATGCTGAGCCTGAATGTTTCTATGGCAACCATGCAAACCGCTATAAAACAACATTGTAACCTGATTGTTTCCCACCATCCTATGTTTTTTACACCCTTCACCGATGTGTCCAGTGAAACACGTGAGGGGCGGCTTGCAGCCTTTGCATGGCAAAATAACCTGGCCGTGTTTTCTGCCCACACCAATTTTGACGCCGCTAAAGGCGGCTTAAGCGATATGCTGTCTGAAGAGCTGGGTTTGGTTGAGATGACGCATTTTCCGGCACAGACAACCGATGAACCTGCGGGTATCGGACGAAAGGGTTTGCTAAAAGATGGAATGACGTTGGATGCTTTTCTTGCTCGAATCAAAGAGATGTTAAGGACGCCGGTATTGCGTGTCATCATACCGTTCAAAATCAGCGGTAAATCAGCAAGAAACCTCGTCGACGAGTCTGCACCGGGTACGAATAAAGTGCCTTTGGTCTATGACAATTCAGCAGCAGGAAACGGCTCTGCGGGTATAAAACAAAATGGGAAACTACTTCAGGAACCGGTTCATACAGGCATTGTGCAGAATGGCAACGGAGCAGTAAACACGCAGGGAATCTGGTTGCAAAAGTCCGTCCAAACGGTGGTGACACAAAACGGTGCCTATGACAGATCTCTTTTGTCGGCCTTGGTAGAAAACAAACCGGATGTCTTTGTGACCGGTGATGTGAAGTATCATGATGCCCTGGATTTGGCAGAAGCCGGTGTTTTTACGGTTGATGCCGGACACTTTGCGACAGAAGCGTTTTTTACAGAAAAGCTGGCATTGAAGATGCAATCTACGTTTCCCGAATTGCCGGTGCGCGTTTTTGCAGAAACAGATGTTTACAGTTATCTGTGAAGCCTGTATGATAGATAAGCTTGATATTGAAGCAGGAATCGCACTGTTGTGCAATAAAGACTTTTCTCTACCACAATAAAATGGCGAGTTGTTTGGGCAATCGCGGGCACAAGTGCTGAAAGGCCGTGCACGAGGAAAGTCCGGGCTCCATAGGGCAAGGGTGCCGGATAACCCCCGGTGAAGGCGACTTTAAGGAAAGTGCAACAGAAATAAACCGCCGTTTCTTTGGAAACGGTAAGGATGGAAAGGTGAGGTAAGAGCTCACCGGTCCCCTGGCGACAGGGGATGCGCTGTAAACCCCACCCGGAGCAACACCGTGAATGCATGCAATAGGGCGGCCCGTCCGCATGCAAGAGGTGGCTTGAGCCGTGTAGCAATACCCGGCCTAGATAGATGATCGCTCACGACAGAACCCGGCTTACAGAGCGACTCGCATAAAAAAGAAACAGAACCTGTGGCATTTGCTGCAGGTTTTGTTTTCACGTGTGGGTGTATTGTTAGCGTTCGTGCACAGAAAACAGGGATTTCTTTTTGAATCACGGGGTTCATGATATAATGGGTTCAGCATTGAAACCATTACAAATGTCATGAAGGCGCAGGTGTTAAAATGTTGAAAAAAAGTCTGGATGTGGAACGCATAGCACTGATGAAAGTCAGGGCGATGGCAGCAAAAGGGTATGCTTATGCACCCTATTCCCATTTTCCTGTAGGAGCGGCGTTATTGGCAGACGATGGCCATATTTACACTGGTTGTAACATCGAGAATGCTTCGTTTGGTGCTACTATTTGTGCAGAACGTGCGGCCATATCAGCGGCCATATCTGCCGGTGCGAAAAAAATTCTGTGTATGGCTGTTATTGCAGACACAAACAATGTCATTACACCCTGCGGCATATGCCGGCAGACCATTGCTGAATTTGCAAACATGGACACCGTTGTCTATTGTGGGGATCGCACAGGGTTTTTCAAAGCATTCACCCTGAAGCAGCTCCTGCCGGAGGCATTTACAGAGGCAGAGTTGTCTGACGGCAGTAACGTTGGGTCGTAGGTTTTGATATTTAGTAGATTCGTTTTCTAGAAATGTCTGATGTAAAAAGTTAGAAGATAAAAACCCTGAGATAGAAGACAAAAACCCTGAGATAGAAGACAAAAAAAATGAGATAGAAGACAAAAAACTGAGAGAGAAACAAACGTAGGTGGCATTTTACCCAGCAACATGGCTTCAGCGGTAGCTTGAATAAAAAACCATACCAATATAAATTTATACTCAAAGTTTAGACACGCAAGGAAAGAGGAGACACCATGGCATACAAATCCGGTTTTGTGACCATCGTCGGCCGCCCCAATACGGGCAAATCCACCCTGCTCAACCTGTTAACAGGTGAGAAAATTGCCATTATGTCTGAAAAACCGCAAACAACGCGGCATGCTATAAAAACCATTGTTGGCACCAGCCGCTATCAGGCGGTTTTTATTGATACACCCGGCATGCATAAACCCAAAAATAAACTGGGTACGTATATGATGGATGCTGCTATTGGCGCTTTGGAAGATGTGGATGCCGTTATTTGGATGGTGGAAGCCACCGATAGAAAGCCGGGTCCTGGAGATTTGCATATTTTAGAAGTTCTATCCAAGGCGTCTCGACCGGTCGTGCTGCTAATCAATAAAATTGATTTGGTCCCCAAAGAATCCCTCCTGCCCATCATTCAAAACTTCAGCGCCCTTTACGCTTTTTCGGCCATTATTCCAGTCAGCGCATTGCACATAGAAACGAAAGACCGTGTCATGAATGAGATAGAGCAACTGTTGCCGGAAGGGGAGCCCTACTTTCCCAAGGACACGCTCACTGATCAACCGGAAAAAGTCATTGCCCAGGAATTGATCCGGGAAAAGATGCTGCAATTGCTGTCAGACGAAGTACCCCATGGCATTGGTGTCGAAATTCTCAGCTACAAGAGAAATACCCAAAAAACGCTGTTGGAGATTGATGCGAATATTTTTTGTGAACGGGATTCGCACAAGGGCATGGTCATTGGAAAAGGCGGGGATATGCTCAAAAAGATTGGCACTTTGGCCCGGGAAGATATTGAAAAGATGGTTGGGTGTAAGGTCTTTTTGCGGCTTTGGGTGAAGGTACGGGAAAACTGGCGCGACAATGATGCCGTGCTCAATGAATTGGGCTATAAGAGATGATACACAAAGTAAAGGCGCTGGTGCTGCGTGCGGTGGCCGTGGGGGATCAAGACCGCCTGCTAACCCTGTTGAGTCAGGAGCTTGGCATTATTACGGTATCGGCCAGGGGGGTTGCCAGAAATGCCAACCGCTTGTCTGCGGTAGCGCAGCCTTTTATGTATGCCGAATTCGTTTTGTTTGAAGGAAAGTCCCGGTATAGTCTGAACAGCGCCGAGGTGCTGGTTTCTTTTTTTAACCTGGCCAACGAGCCGGAAGTTTATGAAACAGCTGTTGTCATGGTAAAATATGCAGAAGATGCTGCTTTAGAACCTTCTGCAGCTAAAGAAGTATTGGAACTTCTGTTGCATGGTTTGCATAAACTGCTGCCAGGGGGTAAACAACAGTTGAACCCGCAACTGGTTTCTGCTGTGTTTCAACTGAAACTACTTCAGATATCCGGCCTTGCACCCCATTTAACAGGCTGTGTGCTTTGCGGTACGCCGGCCATAGACCGGATACGGTTCAGCCAGCGTTTTCAGGGTTTTTTGTGTGAAACCTGTGAACCGGACGATGTCACGGCTGTATTTGTATATACCGGGTGTGCCAAAGCCATGTTGTATACACTTTTTTCACCGGTGGCCACCTTGTTTCGGTTTGAACTGGATGTGAATTTGGTAAGACCATTTCAACAGACCGTTGAACTATACATGAATACACAGTGGGATAAAAGGCACAGACGTCGACATTCGGTTTATCACGTTGGAGGGAAACATGAAACATCTGTTTAGTTCAGGGGAAATTCTGTCGCACCAGAATGAGAAGGCTTTAGATGAAGGTATTTTTATCGGGGAAACTCTGGAATATGAAGGTGTTGCTGAAGATACAAGCTACATCTGCCACGGGACCATCGATGGAAAACCGATGCAAATTCATTTTATATTGGAAGAGGACAGCTTTGAAACCGTTGCTTTTAAAAAACGTCTGGGTATATTGATGCAGACCGATGTTTTTGAAGGACATTGGGCACAGTATTCTGTCGTTGCAGGTGCATAAGACGGGATTAGCGGGATGCCTCCAAAGTTGGCAGTAAAGGCTGGATGAGTGGTATGCCTCCAAAGGTGGCACATAAAGGCGGGATGAGCAGGATGCCTCCTAGGGTGGCACATAAAGGCGGGATTAGCGGGATGCCTCCAAAGTTGGCACATAAAGGCGGCATGAGCCTCATGCACCAAAATAGATCTATCATGATGGGTTAATGGAGTAGAAACAGTGAACGAAGCTAAAATGCGACAATTGCTGCGGCAGGAAGAAGGTCCCAAACTCGATTTTAAGGCGATGCTGCACTTGGAGACAGAAAGCGAGAAAAAAGAACTCGTTAAGGATGTCATTGCCATTGCCAATACAAGGGGTGGTCGCGGGCACATTGTCTACGGGGTTGAAGACAAAACAAAATGTATGCTGGGTATGCAGCCTGAAAATTTTACGGAAGAGCAGATACAGCAAATTATCTACAACCGGAGTGACCCACCAGTCGCAGTGCAAGTAGAATTTCTTTCTCTCGACGGCTTTCTGCTCATGAGCATCACCATTTTTCGCAGCCAGCACCGCCCGCATCAAATGTTGCAAACCGGTGCTTTTTATGTCCGGCGCGGTTCAACAACCGATGTTGCCCGTCGCGACGAACTGGCCGGTATGCTGCAGGAAAATGGTCTTTTCAGCTTTGAAACTGTTCCTGTGCCCGGTGCAACCATGGATGACCTGATGCCGGAAAAAATTTCTGCTTATGTTTATCCTTCTCCCAAAAAGGACTTACCGGCACCATCCATGTCTTTATTGGAGGCATTGGGCTTTGTATCAGATGTCGGTAATAGTCGCTATGTACCAACCATTGGTGCCATTCTTTTATTTGGGAAGAGGCCGGAGATTTTTTTTCCACAGCATCACATACGTTTGGTTTGCGGGGAATGGGTGGAAGTGGTATATGGTTGTGTTCCCGATATGATGGACAAGGCCATGCATCTTGCACGTCAAATGATTAACAATGAAAACTGGCCTATGGAAGCGCTGGAAGAAGCCTTGTCCAATGCCATTTTGCATCGGGATTACTTGGACAATGGCCGCGGCATTGACATTAATATTACCCCGAAAACGGTAGAGGTCTGCAATCCGGGTGCGCTCAAAGACGGCAACAGCATGGTCAGGCACCATAATGCCGCCTATCCTGTCCGTCGAAACCCCTGGTTGTATCAGCGATTGATGGGTGTAGATCGCATGCACCGTTTCCAAAGAACAAAAAAAGGAACAAAACGCATTATGCATGAATTGGAAAAATATGGTTCCGTACGTTTTGTGAACCTTGGGGAAGAAAACCTGTTTAAAGTGTTGATGCCCGGTCCTGGATACACCTAAAGCCCGGGAATGACAATTTAGCATGTAGGGATTGGCTTCTGTTGATGGCAGTAGCCAATAGGCTGCGCCTGTACTTCTGAACAAAACGGTTTCATTGGATATAGACTGGAACTCCGGTACTTCTGAACAAAACAGTTTTATTGGCTATAGACTGGAACTCCGGTACTTCTGAACAAAACGGTTTCATTGGAAATAGACTGGAACTCCGGTACTTCTGAACAAAACAGTTTTATTGGCTATAGACTGGAACTCTGGCATTGGTTCACAACAAAAATAGGGTGGCTGAAAGGAAGTAAAACGTGGCAGGAAGCAGAATTGATGAAAAAGCATTGGTAATTATTGAACGTGTTTTTGATGGCGCCCATGAATCGGGGCGCACCATGCTTTATGAGTTTGAAGTATATGCGGTTTTGGAAGCGTTGGGTTTGGGGGTGCCGCAGTTCACTTTTGTTCAGGATATTCATGAAGTAGAGGCAACACTGTTGAAAAAGTTTCATGGTAGTGCCGTCGTGAAAATCGTTTCTCCGGATTTGGCGCACAAATCTAAATTTGGCGGGGTGAAAAAAATAGACAGTTTGGATCCCTTGTTTGTGCGTTTCGTATTGCATAACATGAAAGAAGAAGTACTGTCGCATTTTCCAAAAGGTTCTGAGCCGAGAATTGACGGCTTCTTAATATCAGAAGTCATCCCTTTTACCCAAGCCCTTGGCAATGAAATTCTGATTGGTGTGATGGAAGACACTGGATTTGGACCGATTATTTCGCTTTCGAAGGGGGGCGATGATGCTGAGTTTTTTGCAAAATACTACGATGCAGCCAACCTGCTCATTGCACCCATTACCATGGAAGAGGCCTTGAACCTCGTTAGAAGCACAAAAATCCGTCATAAATTTGATCAGTTTGGTCAAAAAGAGGCTTGCCAGCAAATTGCCACTGCATTGCACGCCATTAGCCAGTTGGCCAGTAGTTTTTCGTTTATCTCTGAGGCTGCACCGAAATACCACATCCAGTCCATGGATGTGAACCCTTTTGTCATCGCAGCAGATGGCCGGTTTATTGCGGTAGATGGATACATTTCCTTCACACCTGCGAGGGACAGAGTCCATCTTGCACGACATGGTCAAAAAACGTCCATCGCACCTTTTTTTGATCCAAAGGGCATTGTGGTTGCCGGTGTGTCCAGCGATATGACCAAATACAGCCTGGCCAGGAATATTGTGCAGTTGCTTTTGGATATGAAGAGGGAGGACATCTACTGCCTGAACCCTAAAGGGGGTGAAGCGGAATTCGGGAACCATTGTTTTCCCTTATACAAGGATCTTTCCCAGATTGAAGAAGCCTATAACCTGCTCGTATATGCGGCACCGGCTAAAAATACCCTTGCATTTTTAGAGACTGTGCCCGATAATATGGCTGTCATTCTCATTTCCGGGATACCAGCCGATTTGGCTTACACCGCGTTCACAGTAGAAATTGAAAAGCACTTAAAACGTGGCATCCGGATTGTCGGACCCAACTGTATGGGTGTTTTTATGGCACCATATGAAGGGAAAAAAGGCATCAATACCCTGTTTATTGGTGAAAACCGCCTGCGTTTGCGCTATGGTCCCAGAAGCAACATGGCGCTCATTACCCAGAGCGGGGGTCTTAGTATTACAACCATTGAACGGACGCAATATGCACCGATCCTCAAGACCATTGTGTCCTTTGGTAACAAGGTGGATGTAGACACCCCGGATTTGATGCAATATTTTGCCGATGAACCAGAGGTGCGTGCCATATCCATG
>JBBRWP010000037.1:0-18265 GCA_038249175.1 Acetivibrionales bacterium | reverse complement strand
CTTCATTAACCCGGACACCGATGTACAGGGCGGTTCAACCATAGACCAGCAACTCATTAAAAACCTCACAGGCAATCAGGAAACCACCATTAAACGAAAACTGCAGGAACAATGGCAGGCCATACAACTGGAAAAAGGATTAACCAAAGAAGAAATCATCACGCTGTACCTCAACACCATCCCCATGGGTGGGAATTTCTATGGTGTTGAAACTGCTGCCAAAGGCTATTTTGGCAAGGATGTCCGTGATCTGACACTGGCTGAATGCGCCAGCCTTACAGGCATTACCAACTGGCCAAACCGTTATATGCCCATCAGCGGCGAAAACATTCAGGCAAACCTGGAACGGGCCCACCTCTGTCTCGGACTGATGTTGGAGCAGGGCCTCATTGAACAGGCAGAATATGATGTTGCGATAAAACAAAGCTTGCGTTTCAACTATAACCCGGAAGCCGGAAAGGTGACCGTCACCAGCAAGCAATCCTATTTTGTGGATGAAACCATACAACGTGTCAAAAAAGACCTGATGAACAGGTACGACTACAACGACCAAACAGCACTCTCCATCATCTACAATAACGGTCTTAAGATTTATACAACCATGGATCCCAAAGTACAGAAAGCCATGACCAGCATATTTATGGACCCTGAGAATTTTTCAGAAAAAAACCCCTTAACGGATGAACCGGCCCAGGCGGCCATGGTGGTCATGGATCCGACAACAGGTGCGGTTCGGGGCATTTATGGCGGGCAGGGTGAAAAGGAAGGTTCTGTCTTTAATCGTGCAACCCAGGCATACCGGTCACCGGGTTCCGCCATCAAACCGATCCTGGTCTACGCCCCCGGCATTGAAAGCAAAGGCTTGACGGCCGCCACTGTGGTGGACGATGTTCCTCAGTATTTGAATGGGGAAACGAAAGGTAAACAATGGCCCCGAAATGTGGAAAACACAAGCTTTGGCCTGACCACTGTTCGCGAGGGTCTGTTCCGATCTAGAAACATTGTGGCAACACTCTTATTGATCAATAAAACAGGCATTCAGACCGGTTTGGAATACTTGAATAAAGTCGGCGTGGACAGGCGCGAAGAACAATACGCTTCCATTGCCATGGGTGGTTTCAGCAAGGGCATGACACCGCTGCAGATGACAGCCGGTTTTGCCGTTTTTGCCAATAAAGGCGTTTACAGTGAACCCCATTTTTATACAAAGGTTTTGGACTACAACGACAACATCCTGCTGGAGCAGTTGCCGGTGCAAAAGCCAGTGTATTCGGAAGCAACCATCTATATTATGGACAGCATGCTCTCAGATGTTGTTACCAAGGGAACCGCCTACCCTTACGGTATTGTCAAATACCCGACAACCGTCAAGGACAAAAATGGAAAAGAAAAGAAAGTCACTGTGACCATTCCCTCTGCCGGCAAAACGGGTACAACGGATGAGAACAAAGACAAATGGTTCTGCGGGGTTACACCCTACTACGCAGGAGCTGCTTGGTATGGTTATGATACGGCTGTAAAGCTGTCTTCTGATGAAAGAAACAATGCCTTGGTCATATGGAACAAAGTGATGACCGAAATTCACAAGGATTTGCCGGCAAAACCCTTCTTTGAAGAACGTCCGGCCAATGTAGTTACTGCGAAAGTCTGCAGAGACTCCGGCCTCCGCCCGAATCAGTATTGCAGCAGTGACCCGCGCGGCAGCCGTGTTACGGAAGAACTCTTTATTAAAGGCACCGAACCGGGCGAAGAAGATGTGTGCAGGGTGCATTACCTGGCACATATCGATAAAACACAAATGGATGCTCATGGAAGACCCTTGCTTGCAAACGAATACTGTCCACCGGAAGTTGTGGAAGACCGCGTATGCATCCGCAGACCGGTAGAGTACAAGCCGGCCTTCCCGGGAGATCAATACCCGCCGGATACAAAGTATGAAGGGGCAGAAGGTGAATACTGCACCGTTCATAGTCCTGAAACGGCCTTGCCGGTAATCCCAGTCGATCCTCTTGTACCCGTCGATCCTCTTGTACCCGTCGATCCTCTTGTACCCGTCGATCCGTTGCAACCGGTAGACACGGTACAACCCGAACAACCACAGCCGGTTCAACCGATTGGCCCGTGAAGAGAGAATAAAAGAGGAAGCACTAATGTGCTTCCTCTTTATCGACTTTTTGCACTAGAATCAACTTTCAATTCTTAGCTTTTGCCGCACCTTTGCGGCCATGGTGGCAACGAACTCCGAATTGGTCGGCTTTATGCTTTTATACTTCCCTGCATAAGTGAAATACTGAGATGCATTTGTCAGATCCTTGCGTAGCCACGCTTTGGCAATGGCCCCGCGAATAGCCCTCTCCACTTTTCCTGGGCTTGTGCCAAACTCTTCGGCAATGCTGGGATAGAGTTCTTTCGTGGCTGGGATAAAACCTTTTTCACTGAGGATGGTGGCAACAATACTCCTCTTAAGGTAGAGGTAGCCGGTGAGGTGCGGTGGTACGCTGACATCCTGCAAGGCGAAATTGGTTTCCTCTTCAATTTCTTCTTTTGGGATGTTCTGTAAAGGGCGCACTGCTCTGTCATCGGAATCATTCTGTCTTTGCGGTGCTTCCACCATGTCATGGTAAATCTGACGAATGCGTTTTCCTAAAAGTGTCAAGTCAAAGGGTTTTATAAAATAATACTCCGCACCGGAAGCCAAAGCCCTGCGAATGTAATGATCCTGACCGATGGCCGTGAGCATCATGGTGATGGGTCTGTCTTCAACGGGAAAGGATTTCAAATCGTCCAGCACTTCCAAACCGTCTTTTTCAGGCATAATCATGTCTAAAAGCATCATTTGCGGTTTTTTCTGTTTAATAATGGTCAAAGCATCCAGACCATTGTAGGCAATACCGACAATACGGATATCAGCCTCCTCACTGAGGGATTCACGAATCAGGTCAACAAAATCCGGGTTGTCATCCACAATAGCGAGTGTAATCTTCTTTGGCATACAAAATCTCCGTATCTCTGTAGCATTGGATATTGGTTACTATTGCAGGTTGCGAAAACGGTAAAAAATTGAAGGACAAAAAAGCAATGAACCCCTTATAAATATCAACTTGCAAAGCAAAACCAAGGACCATTTTGATTTGTTCTGTTGTTTCAACCATCTTATATGAATAGAAAGGATTTTACAAGATTTTCTTTGTAAAAATACTATACACTTTCTATAATTTGGTTGTTCTGTCCCCGTCGGGAAATTCCTTTCTCGGGGGCTTAGGTCCAAAAAACTGATAATCGTCACAGCGCAAGCCGCCGTTAAAGAGTTTCCGTTTTTTGTTGGCTGGGCGACCAAAAAGCTTTTCGAAGTTCTGATCCGGACAGATAACAGAATAGGACCAGGTATCCAGTTTCGAAAAGGCTGTCCCCATATCTGTATACAGCCGTGCGTTTTCTTTTTCTTCACCAACACGCTGGCCATAGGGTGGGTTTGTAATGATAAAGCCGTAACTGTGTTTCGAAGAAATATCCCGCATGTCCATGCGTTGAAAGTGTACGGCATCCGCTACACCTGCCAGTTTGGCATGGTGCATGGCTGAAGAGATGGCATCCGGTGAAATATCGAAGCCCTGAATCAGCGTTTCTTTGTCCGTTTTCATTTCTGACCGGGCTGACACCAAAGCATCAACCCAAACCCTTTTGGGAATCTGCGGCCACTCCTGACAGTCAAATTCCCTGCCAATACCCGGGGCAATATTCCTGGCCATGAGGGCTGCCTCTATCGGGATGGTGCCGGATCCACAAAACGGATCTATGAGGGCGCGTTCCGGAGACCAACGGCTGATCATAATGAGGGATGCTGCCAGGGTCTCCTTGATGGGTGCTGCATGGGTCAGAACACGATATCCGCGCATGTGCAGACCAGAGCCGGAAGTATCAATTGACAGTGTAACCACATCGTTCAAAATATTAAACGATATGCGATAGCGCGGTCCATTTTCCGGGAACATGATTTTTCGGTACTTTGTTTTGAGCCTTTCCACGATGGCTTTCTTCACGATGGATTGGCAATCCGAAATACTCATAAGGGTTGATTTGACGCAATTCCCGGTAACGGGAAACTCTGCATCTTCCGGCAGCCACTCTTCCCAGGCCAAAGCCTTCGTTCCTTCAAACAGCGCATCAAAGGTTTTGGCTTGAAACTGTCCCATTTTCAGGTAGACACGACCCGCAGTACGCAGCCACAGATTGGTTTTGCAGATATCCGCAACATCTCCTTGAAAATGAATGTGACCGTTTTCTGTTCTGGTGTCTGGAAATCCCAGGTGGGCCAGCTCTCTGCCCACCACGGACTCTACACCAAAGGTCGCTGTCGCATACAAATCGTACTTTTTCATTCAATCTCCAATCTAATCATTACATCCCAAAAAGTCCCTAAGTGACTTTTTGGCGCAAGTTATCGCAAGATAACTTGCGCCAGCATTCGCAGAATGCCGGGTAATCGTGTTGTAGGTTGCAACTTTGTTGCAATCTCCCGCAAGATACTTGCGGGAGAAAGTCGTGAAACGACTTTCTGGGGTACAATCATCTAATAATTTTCATCCACCCGAAAAACCCGAACCACCGATAAATTCGCGTAAAATGGATGTATTGGGCACTTCATCCGGCGGAATTGGTTCAATATAGCTTAAAAACTCAATCAGGCGGCGAGCCTCGGCATACTCTGTCTGATCTGTATGAATACTGCCGAGAATGGTCAAAACAAAGGGTTTTAGCACGCCCAGCTCATAGATGAGGGATGAATTGAACATGGCATCCGCCCGTTCCTGAAAGGGAAAAATGTTCCGCTCTTCCCCCTTTCGCACAGACGGCCACATGTCAAGGGTTTTCTGTGCGCTGGCACCACGGGTACGATGATCCCGCACCAGGCGGCGTATCAGGCGCAAATCCGTTGTCGGAATACGGTTGTGACGGTCTATCTGCATGGATGTGATGGCAGAAATATAGATGCAGAACTTGTTTTCATCCGGTATTTCTGATGTCAGCTGGGGGTTCAACCCGTGAATACCTTCAATAACAAGCATATGGCCTGCATCCAGCTTTTGTGTAAGCCCATGATATTCCTGCAAACCTGTATGAAAGTTAAACGTCGGCATCTCAATTTGCCGGCCATCCACCAATTCTTTCAAATGACGGTTAAACAGTGGCAAGTCTACACAGGCAATGGATTCGAGATCCGGCTTTCCATCTTCGTCCATCGGGGCAAGGCGCTGGTCAATAAAATAGTTGTCGACAGAAATATTGACCGGCACAATGCCATTGACACGCAGCTGTACAGACAGGCGCTGGGCAAATGTGGTTTTTCCAGATGAAGAAGGTCCTGCAATGAGCACCATGCGCACATGGTCAGAGGCCTTTTTAATCTGGTCTGCAATGCCTGCAATGGTTTTTTCATGCAATGCTTCAGAGATGCGTATAAAGTCATTCATCTGACCCAGTGCAAGCTGTTCGTTCAGCTTGCCAATGTCACTGACACCCAGAACATTGATCCAGTTGGTATATTCCGAAAATACCTGAAACAGTTTCCCGGGGACTTTTCCTTCCGGCAGCACATCCGGGGCTTCTTTTTTAGGCATCACCAATACCAGACCACCGTCAGCCGCCTCCAATTCAAACAGCTTCAGATAACCGGAGCTGGGCACCATGTAGCCGTAAAAATAGTCCTCTACATCCTCAAACAAATACAGCGACACATAGTCCTTTTCGCGGTTTTGAATAGCCCTGAGCCGGTCCACACGTCCGGTATCCTCGAAGATGCGGCGTGCCTCCTCTATGGAGACAACCACTTTTTGAAAAGGGATGTCTTTGGCCGCCAGTTCCCGCATATGTCTTTCCAAATGCTTTATGTTACATTCAGTCAATGGCTTACCGACAATATCAAAGAAAATGCCCTTGGAAACAGAGTGGCGGATGGAGATGTCCCTGTCAGGATAACAATCATGCAGGGCTTTGATTAACAGAAACTTAAGACTGCGTTGGTAAATGCGAAGTCCGTCCTCGCAGGACATGTCTACAAAACGGACCTCTGCCGGTTCACTGAGGGCAAACGTCAGCTCTCGCACCTCATTATTCACCGTTGCCGCAACAATCATAGCGCCCCGTTTGCTTTTTTGGCCAGTCAGCAGAGATTCCAGAGTCGTTCCAGAAATGACACGGCGTGATACCCCTTCTAAAACAATCTCAATTTCCTTTTGGTTCATAGACATGCTCCTTTTCAGTTCACGGTTTGTGCTTGGCTTTGGAAAGAATTTGTTTGCCCAGTGAAGGGTAGTTTGTAAAAACAGCATCCACACCACAGCGGCGCAGCCAACGCATCAACAAAGCACTATTTACTGTGTACGGACGCACTGCGAAACCCTCCGCGTGCCATGATGCAACTTTTTCTTTTGTCACCGAACGTACATCCGGGTGAATTGCACAAACACCATATTCTTTCAACTGTTTGACGTCCGGCACTTCATTTTTGCCAAGCAGTGCAGCAAGTTCCAATTCTGGCAGTAAGGTATGGCATTTTTTTAAGGTTTCATGGTGGAATGAGGATATCATGGTTCTGTCAACCCGTTTATAGTCCTTTATTTGTTTTACCACAATTTCTTCAATCCCATCATAGGACAGCACATCATTTTTAATTTCGATATTCAAAAAACCTGGCCAGTCTTTCAATAAATCTAAAACATCCGTCAGTTTGGGCATCTTTTCTCTTAGAAAGGAGGGATTCATTTTTACACCAAAATCCAACTTCATCAGTTCTGACCATTTCATATCCCGTACGGTGCCCGTTCCCGTACCTGTCCGATCAACTGTTTCATCATGTATGACAACGGATATACCGTCCCTGGACAGATGAACATCCAACTCGATGCCGTCGGCTCCCAGTTCCATTGCCATGCGAAAGGCAACAAGGGTATTTTCCGGGGCTATCCCTGAAGCGCCCCGGTGTGCAACAACATCAATCTTCTTCCACGCTTTTTTCATGATTCATCTCCTCTAATGCTCGCATTATATAAAAAAGGATGAATGCCAGGAGTGATTGAATGATTCTAGTGTACTGTATCGTTGATATTTAGATTAGTGCGCTTTTTAATTTCATTCACGTATGTTTATGTATGAAGCTCCGCCTAATGCATTAGCTTTGCAATAACTTATATGTCAGCGATACAATACACTAGTGTAAGAACCCCGATTTTGACTCCGGAGGAGGCGAAACCGACTGAAAATGACCAATTTCAGTCCAAAATGCGCTATGTGCGGCGCACTTTTGGCATCAAATTGGATCATTTTCGGGTTCTTACGTTAGCATCATGAATGATTATGGATACAAAAAAATGTCCATTCTTTGCACGGGAAAAGAAAAAGCAGGATCCCAAAATCACATGCCCATGCGTCCTCATCAAGTTCGCACAAAGCTTGCTGCAAATGCTGCACATTTGCAGATTTGGAACCCTGCCATCCAAAACCAAATTGGTTCCGGCCAATTCTAAGGAATAAATTTATTATTTATTTTTTAGATTAAAAAAGGCGTCCAATCCAGGATAAACAGCGATATCACCCAATTCCTCTTCAATACGAAGGAGCTGGTTGTATTTCGCCACGCGGTCAGTACGGGTAGGTGCACCGGTCTTGATCTGCCCGGAATTGGTTGCCACGGCGATATCCGCAATGGTCGCATCTTCTGTTTCCCCGGACCGGTGGGACACAACGGCTGTATAACCGGCACGGTTGGCCATTTCAATGGCTTCCAGTGTCTCGGTGAGTGTACCGATTTGGTTTACTTTGATGAGGATGGAATTGGCAACGCCCATGTCAATGCCTTTTTTAAGGCGCTCTGTGTTGGTGACAAAGAGATCGTCACCCACCAACTGCACTTTTTCTCCCAAGGCATCAGAGAGCATTTTCCATGCTTCCCAGTCCTCTTCAGAAACGACATCTTCCAGGGAAATGATGGGATATTTGGAGACCATGTCTTCCCAATAGGCGACCATTTCCGCTTTGGTCATATATTGGCCGGATTTCCACCACAGGTATTCACCTTCACGACCGGCTGCTTTTGCCTCTTCATACATTTCGGTTGCAGCAGCATCAATGGCAAGTTTGAATTGTTCGCCGGGTTTGAACCCTGCTTTTACAATCGCTTCAAGAATAACCTGTATCGCTTCTTCATCCGATTTGAGGTTCGGTGCAAAGCCACCTTCATCGCCGACTGCGGTGCTGTAACCTTTGGCTTTCAAAACAGCTTTCAGATTGTGGTATACTTCTGCGCACCATTGCATGGCTTGACGGAAGCTTTCTGCGCCAACCGGCATAACCATAAACTCTTGAATGGTTACAGAATTGTCGGCATGCTTGCCGCCGTTGATAATGTTCATCATGGGCACAGGCAGCACTTTTGAATTCACACCGCCAATGTACTGGTACAGGGGCAGGCCAAGTGCTTCGGCGCCCGCCTTTGCCACGGCCAGGGAAACACCCAAAATGGCGTTGGCACCAAGTTTACTCTTGTTCGGAGTGCCATCGAGATCGATCATGGTTTTGTCGATGAGGACCTGATCGAACACATTCATTCCTTCAATTTCAGGTGCAATGATGTCATTCACATTATCCACGGCTTTTAGAACGCCTTTGCCCATGTAACGGCTTTTATCACCATCACGCAATTCAACAGCTTCAAATGCACCGGTGGAAGCACCGGAAGGAACGGATGCGCGACCGACAAACCCGCCTTCGACCATCACTTCCACCTCAATGGTGGGGTTACCGCGAGAATCAATGATCTCTCTGCCAAATACATTTTCAATTTCCAAATACTGCTTCATAGAAGACTCCTTTCAATACTGTCATCTGTTTATGAATAATCGACTAGACACAGAATTCATAACAAAACAGAACCGGTGTTAACCGGGCTCTGCTTGTCAGTTGACATTCATGTAAAGCATACATGAGCAGGGGTGAATTGTAAAGGCGACATAGAGAAAAAAGCAAAAGAAAAACCTGAAAAATCCGGGTAAAATACCTCAATGATTTCGTGTAAAAACCCCAATTTCAGTTCTTTTGGAGCTGAAATCGGGGTTTTTACACCAGAATCCTCAATAAACCTTAATCGCAAAAACCGGACAAACGGAAGCGCAATAGCCGCAAAGAACACATCGACTTGTGTCTGGAACAGCCTTTCCTTCATGCAAAAAAAGGGCTTTGTGCGCACAACGGTCCACGCATTTTCCGCAGCCTTCACACCAGAAATCGATGTGCAGGGCTTTTTGTTCTGAAAGTGTTGCGGCGCAGGAAATATCGAATATGGGATTGCCAGCTGCAAAATCGGAAAACATTTGCAAATTTTGTACCAATTCGTCTTCGTGCTGCATGCCGATGGCGATGGCATCCAGGGTATCGTTCGCAAGAGCATCGCGTAAACTCTCAGCGTAGTGCGGAAGCAAATTACCGCCGCCAAAGACTTTCATCCCGTAAATGCCTTTGCCTGCGGCATGGGCAGTTTCAATGGCCACTTTCATTTCCTGTGCCGAGCCATCGCATATACCCAGCCCGGAACGATTGATAATCGGGTGAATGACATCAATATACGGGGCTTCTGTGGCAGCCAGCACCCCGGCGATGTGGTGCGTGGAAATGCCAATGGCCTGAATCAGACCTTCTTCTTTGTACCGGATAAGGGCTTTTACAGCATCTGCATGGCCCCGCAGGGTGTGCTCACTCTCCTGCTCATGTAACAAAAACATGGCAATCTGTTCGACACCCATTTCGTGCAAAGCTTTTTCCACACTGTGTTTCACACCATCTGAAGTATACGCGTAGCTTTTTGTGGCAATGATTGGCGCTGCACCATACTGCCGTATGGATTCCCTGACATGTGCATATGTTTGGTACAGCTCTGCCGTATCAATAAAATTGACACCCAGGCTGTATGCCCTGGCCAACAAGGCTCCGCCTTCTTCCTGGCTAAGGTTTTTTTGTAACGGCCCCATCACCAGTGTGCCAAAGCAGAGTCTGGATACTTCAATACCCGTATGTCCCAATTTTCTGTATTGCATAAGCTGCCTCATGGGGCTCCGTTAAAAAAGGTGTTGTGATGTAAAAAGAGCAGAATCTCAATTCTGCTCCTCATTTTTTGCTTCTTGCTTCAGGTAATGCTTCACCAATTCTTCAAGAATTTCATCCCGTTCCAGTTTTCGAATAATGCTGCGCGCACCATTGTGACTGGTGATATATGTTGGGTCTCCAGACATAATATATCCGACAATTTGGCTGATGGGGTTGTAACCTTTTTCTTTGAGTGCAGCATAAACCGTGAGGATAATATCCCTTGCCTGATTCTCATTGTCCTTATCATAATTGAACATCATGGTTTCGCTGCTCATACAGCCACTTCCCTTCATCATCGATGCAGGATATATAAAATCTTTTCAATATCCTTATCTTACCCCAAGGTCTTCACTTAGGCAATCTTTTTATTACTGCCCATTACAAATAATGCCCTCTATCCAGGCATCACATACGTTATGCAGACGGACAAAACGGTACTCACCTGCCTTTATGGAGGCATCTTTTACGGCAATCTGCAAAAAGTTGCGGGTGTACCCTAGCCTCCAAGCGGTTTTCTGAGTCAATTTCTGTTCAAACAATACCTCTTGAACCGTTCCCACCTCCTGCGCAAACGCACTTTGCCGCATCACTTTAGCCAGATGGGTCATCTCGTTGACCCGCTGCGATTTTTCTTCTGGTGCAACCAGATCGGTCATTTTTGCCGCTACAGTTCCTTTTCTTGGAGAAAAAGGGAACACATGCATCCAGCCAAATTTCATCTCCTGACAAAAGCGGTAGGATACTTCAAACGCTTCAGCAGTTTCTCCGGGAAACCCCACCATCACATCTGTTGTCACATTGGCATCCGGGAAGATCTGGCGAATTTTTTTAACAATGGCAGCATATTCCGCCGGTGTATAGTGGCGATTCATGCGCACTAACGTTGCTTCACAGCCGCTTTGTAATGACAGATGAAAATGTGGACAGAATTTTTCACTTTCGCGGAGCGCTGCCAGAAAGTCCTCCGTAAAAAGCATCGGTTCTATGGATCCGAAGCGTATGCGCTGCACCATCTCCAGTTTATTCAATGCCTGAACCAAAGCCACCAAGCCCTCTTGCGGCTTTTCTGCATGATACGATGCCAGATGAATGCCGGTCAGTACGATTTCTGTATAGCCATTTTTGACAAGGCTCTTTACCTCATCAAGAACGGATTGGAAATCCCTGCTCCGCACCGGACCACGCGCATACGGGATGATGCAGTACGAACAAAATTGATTGCATCCATCCTGGATGCGGACAAAGGCACGGGTCTGCCCGGCAAATTTCTCTAGCGGAAGTTCTTCAAATACTGTCATTTCCTGTCGCTGCGGCACATGGCAGACTGTCACCTCTTTTCTTTTTTCACCATAAACTACATTTTTTGTGTCCTCATCAATATTTCCAACCTTCGCGCCCTCAACAGGGCTTGCATTCTTGGGATTCTCATCATTTTTTAAGAGATTTTTGTCCTCCCCATATGCATAAGGTCTTGTGTCTCCTTGCCTTCTGACCGCTCGAACATGTGCAACTGCTGCAACAATTCTGTGCTTTTCGTTATTGCCAAGTAGAATGTCTGCCCCTCCGATATTTTCCACTTCTTTTGCTGCAACCTGGACATAACAGCCAACAACGGCAATAATAGCCGAAGGGTTTTGCTTTCTTGCCCGCCGTATCATCTGCCTAGATTTGCTGTCACTCATTTTTGTCACTGTGCAGGTGTTGATGACAATCACAGAGGCAACAGACAAATCTGACACCACAGAATATCCATCCGCTTCAAACAAAGCCCTCATGCCTTCGGATTCACTGCTATTCACGCGACAGCCCAGGGTAATGAAGGCCACGGGTTCGTTACGATGCATTATTTACCTGCTTTCTACTAAAAATTCTCACTTTTGCAACAAAGTTTTAACAAAATCCTGTTGGTTTTCACATTGACGAAAGACCGAAGCCGTACTAATATAGTGTATGAACAATCTTTTCACACATTGCCTTACTTCAGAAAAAGCGCATACCAGCCCTTTTTGCGCTGTGGATGTGAAAAAATGAAGATGACCCTCCGAAAAAAAGGCATAAACGCATGAAAGGCGGTACAAATAAATGAAAACATTTAACATTATGCTCAAATCCATCAACGATGTAAAGGATTTTGTCAATCTCGTGAACAAATACGATTTTGATGTTGATCTCACCTCGGGTCGCTATATCGTTGACGCTAAGTCGATTATGGGTATTTTCAGCTTGGACCTCAGCAAACCCATCAAAGTTGAGACCCATGCAGATAACACTGAAACTTTCTTTACCGAAGTAAAACCCTTCATTGTCGACTAGTACGTTGTAACATCTAAAACCTTCACTTTCTGATTGATAACAACAGGCACAGCCAGGTTTTATCAGGCCTGTTAATACACTTTTAATGTTACAACGTACTCGTAACAAATTGCATATATTTTTTCAGCTAAAAGTCTTTTGTATCAATGATTACAGCATCATTTTATATCGAAGACTTATGCAATTTGACACGCATGGCAAGCTGCAAAAATGTTTGTCGGCCAATGGTGTGTTATCCCAGCGTTTGAGACTTCATTGCAATGCAATTGCTATTGTGGTTCGATGCGGTTTCACGCAAAAGCAGTAACATAACCAGTAACAAAAGCATTGACAAAGCCAGTAATAAAAGCAGTACAAACAAAAAACACTTTCAGGGATTATCCTGTCAGTGTTTTTTTATTGGAGCCACTTGTGGGAATCGAACCCACCACCTATTCATTACGAATGAATTGCTCTACCGTATGAGCTAAAGTGGCCAGGGGTTTTGTTCAGCAGGATGACGTGCAAGCCGTAATCCGCCGTTTGTACATCTGGTGTACAAGCCTTCAAGGGTTTCTGATCAGGGCTATATCATTATAAACGGCGCTTCTTCTTCTTGTCAACCACAAAAGAAGTGGCGAAAGCAGCCTTTACGCCATCATTCCTGTTTTACAAAATGACACCGCAACAAATAGGAACTTTGCTGCGGTGTCTTCTTGCTCTTTGTATTGTAAGGAAACCTTAACGAAAGCCCTTACGTTTGAGGAAGGTTGGGATTTCCGGTCCTTCCAGTGCATCTTCTACAAGAACGGGCTTTTTGACTTCTTTTTTATCGCTCTGGGTATGGATCGGTCCATTGGCATAATTGGCTGCTGTTGCTGTCGCGGCATTTCCTGCAGTTTGTGCATTGCTGTGTGGCAAAGCAGGTCTACGCAAGTCCAAACTCTTGTCAAAACCGGTGGCAATCACCGTAATAATCACTTCATCTGTCAGGTTTTCATTGATGACTGCACCAAAAATGATATTGGCATCCGGGTCTGCTGAAGCCTGAATGAGCTCTGCCGCAGCATTCACTTCCTGCATGCCCAAATCAGGTCCGCCTGTGATGTTGTACAGAACGCCTTTTGCCCCTTCTATGGAGGTTTCGAGTAAAGGACTGGAAATGGCTTGTTTGGCAGCATCCACTGCCTTGTTTTCACCGGTGCCGCGGCCAACACCCATATGGGCAAGGCCGGTATCTGTCATAATGGTACGAACGTCCGCAAAGTCAAGGTTAATCAGACCGGGAACGGTAATGAGGTCTGAAATACCCTGAACACCCTGTCTTAATATGTCATCAGCCTGACTGAAGGCTTTCACCAAGGGCATTTTTTTGTCAGCAATCTGCAGGAGGCGTTCATTGGGTATCGTTACCAGTGTGTCAACAACATCGCGCAACGCTTCGATGCCGCGTTCAGCATACTGCATTCTTTTTCTTCCCTCAAACAGGAAGGGTTTGGTGACAACCCCCACAGTCAAAATTCCCAATTCTTTGGCAATCTGTGCAATGACAGGTGCCGCACCCGTCCCTGTCCCGCCACCCATGCCAGCTGTCACAAACACCATGTCGGCATCCTTGATGGCCATGGCAATTTCATCACGGCTCTCATTGGCCGCTTTTTCTCCGATTTCGGGATTTGCACCGGCACCGAGGCCCTTGGTCAGCTTGTCACCTATTTGTATTTTCGTGGTGGCATTCGATACGTGCAGGGCTTGTTTATCTGTGTTCACCGCAATAAAGTCGATACCACGCAAGCCTTCTGCGATCATCCGATTCACGGCATTGTTTCCGCCCCCACCGACACCAATCACCTTTATGCGCGCATAGTTGATATCCATTCCATGATCAAATTCCAGCACGTCTTGTCCCTCCTTACCTTTTACTTATGTGTCTAAGGGGTTTTTAAGCCCGTCGTCATCTTTTGTAGAATATAGAATCATTTTATCAGATTGAAACACAAATGCAAGATATGGGGACAATTTTCTTCTCATCCCCACCATATAGGGGCTACCCTTTTATAAGAGTTGCTCCGCAGCAGCCCTCACCCTTGTATTGCCTTGACTGATTCCGCTACCCTTTTATAAGAGTTGCTCCGCAGACCTAAACTCAAGAAAATATGGAAAATACTGAGAGTCCACCACATACTTTCAGCCGCTTCCTACTGGTGAATCCACTAGATGGAACGGGTCTTGTCGTCGTGCTTATTAATTAAGTATCGTCTTAAAACACCAAGATTCACAAAAATACGATTTCCGAAAGCAAATATGGCGGCCAGGTACAATTGAATGCCCAGGCGATCCCCCACAAAGGCCAACAAAGCCGCCAGTATGGAATTGGCAAAAAAGCCAGATAAAAAGACCTTCATGTCGAACCGCTTTTCCATGGAAGCGCAAACCCCCCCAAGCACCGAGTCCAGGGCCGCCAGTATAGCGACAGCCGCATACGTTGAAAGTTCCTGGGGAATGCGCAACGGAATAAGCATACCCACCAACAAACCCAAAATGAGTCCCAATAATGGAATCATCTCTTATCCTCCTATCCCTCCGACCTGTCTATCGGAGCAAGCCACGACACATTGCACTGACATTGATACGATCACAAAGTATGTTAATTATATCGAATCATTTCACTGAACAACATGCCGTGTCAGTTTCTCCCAAAAAATCCAATATGTCAATTTTAGAGCCAGCACATTGTACTTCTCCTGCAAACTTATTCCGGCAGAAAAGAAGGATCTCTCCCTCTTGTAAAATCAATCATGCCTTTTTCTTCCGGCTTGATGTGCCTGAAAAATATCTCCCTCGCAAAATCCACGGTATACTGCAAATCGACGGTCGGATCAAAGCGCACGGTAATACGATTGTCCAATCGTACAAGGATACGATCCCGGGACACCACATCCAGCCAATTCAACACGTCATACAAATGGCTGTCCTCCGCCTGACTGGTTTGTATATACGCTTTCAAAACGCGGATGGCCATTGGCAGGGTTTGTGCCTCTTCCATTTCCGGCAGACGCCCGATAACATAGCCAGTAAATGGAACACCGCGTATTTCTTTAAGGCTTTCATCGGCTACGCTATCTGTAAAGCTTAGAATAACACCTTCCTCATCAATCAGTAAAAAACCTTTCAGGTATGGCAATTTTGCAAAGGGTTTCCGTTCTGTTACCCGTATCCGAACCGTATGCAAGGGAAGCCAATCCACACGGGCAGTTTTAATCCATGGCAGCTTCATCACTCTTTCTGCTGCCTGTTCCATGTTCAAAACAGGTCGCTGTCCTTTTTCTAAAAGTATTGGCAGGAAGGGGTGGCTACCGGGTCCAAGACTGGATGCTTTCAGGATATCTTCTGTTTTCACGCTGCTTTGTCCGGAAACATCCACCGTTCGGATCTCCAGCAAAGGCGTCCAGGCAAGCACAACACACGCAAGAGCAATCGGCAATATCACAAAAACAAACCATGCGCCGAAGCGTTTCATGACTTCCTCCTCTGCTTCTTTTGAGCCAACAGCCCATCCATCACATCGATGATGGCCGTCCCGGCATGGCGTTTGGCCAGTTTTTTGGCTGCCGAAGACATCTTTTTCCGAAGGTTTTCATCATCGAGCAGCGTCGTTATCTGATCATACAGAAAAGCACCATTCAAATGATCTTCTAAAACAACCACCGATGCCCCGCTGGTTTCCAGTGATCGGGCATTAAATTCCTGGTGATTATCGGCCACATAGGGGGACGGTACCAGAACAGAAGGCACACCAAGAACACAAAGTTCTCCTGGCGTCATGGCACCGGCACGACAAACAGCCAAATCAGCCGCAGCCAGTATTTCATCCGCATCATAGAGGTAGGCCGATACCGTAACCCCCGGTGGCACCTGGCCATCCAACGCGGTCATCACAGTGTCATAATGCCGCAGGCCCGTACCATAAATCAGTTTGAAGCGGAGACCGTCAGCGTGGCTTTTCAGAAGGTCCACCATGATACGGTTCATCGTGGATGACCCAAGACTGCCAAAAAAGACCACCACCAGTTTATCCTGACTGGAAAGATGCAATTTTGATCTGGCAAGGTTGCGGTCGGCTGTTAATATTTTTTCACGCAGCGGGTTCCCCGTTACACGCACACGTGCCCTTTCTGACAATTTTTTACCAGTATCTTCAAAATTAACCGCAATCGCCCCCAAATAAGGTGCGAGCAGGCGTGTTGTCACCCCGGGCAAGGCATTGGATTCGTGCATCAGGGTGGGAATGCCCTTGAGTATGGCCAAAAATAAAATGGCACCACACACATAACCACCGGTGCCAATGACAACATCCGGTTTGTGGCGTTTCAAAAGACGTGCAACATCAATCAAAGACAAAAGCAAAGTACCGGCGGTCTTCAAGGTATCGAAAGACAGTTTTCTTCGAAAGCCTCTGGCACGGACAAAATCCAGCTGAAAACCAGCCTCGGGCACCAACCTGGCTTCTAAGCCGTTTTGGGTACCAACGAAAACAATTTCCGCCAACGGGTACCGCTTTTGTATCTCCTTGCCGATGGCCAATCCCGGATAAATATGGCCGCCGGTGCCACCGGCAGCAATCAGAACTTTCATAACGTTTCCTTTACACCCTTTGCCTATTTGGCAGAGCCTTTTTTTCCTTTTTGGGCGGTGGTTCCACCGAGGTCACAGTTTTAAACACCGGTACCGTTTGCCGTGAGATGTTCAGTAAAATGCCCATGGACATGAGCATAAAAATCAGTGATGTTCCGCCGGAACTGAAAAACGGCAGGGGGATACCCGTTGTCGGAATACTTTTGGTGACCACAGCAATATTCATCAGAAACTCAATAGCGAAAAGCGAGGTGAAGCCCACGCCCATGAGGCCACCCAGCATGTCCGGTGCGTTCATGGCAATGCGCATCCCCCTGATAATGAGCAGGACAAAAAGTACAATAATGGTCACGGCACCCACAAAACCCAGTTCTTCTGCTGCAATCGAAAAAATAAAATCGCTTTGGGGTTCAGGGATAAAGAGGTTTTTCTGAAAACTTCTGCCCAGACCACGCCCAAAAAGAGCACCGGAACCAATGGCAATCAGTGAATTGTTAATCTGGTAGGCATCCCCTGTCGGGTCATTGCTTTTCCCGATAAACGTCATTATACGATCCAGGCGGTAGCCTTCGAGCCCCATTAAAACAACAAGAACTGCCACAGCCGGAATACCGACCAGGATGAAGTGCCAAATTTTTGCCCCCGCTGCCAAAAGCAGGACGCAGGCAATGGCGGTAAAAATGATGACCGCACTCATATGGGGTTCAAAATAGAGCGCCACATCAATGATACCCAGCATTATTAGATAAGGAACCAGACCCGACCATAGAGACTTTAATTTGTTGTGTCGTTGCGACAAGCTAAAGGATAAGACCAGGATTAAGGCAATTTTCATAAACTCAGAGGGTTGAACCGTTGTAAAACCAAGGTTGAACCAACGGCGGGCACCGTTAATGACATAACCAACGCCTGGTATCAGCACAGCGATTAACATCAGAATGCCTGAAATAGCCAGAATCGGCGAAATTTTACCAAGAAAATGATAGTCAACGCGCGAAACAATGAGCATGGCCAGGATGCCTATTGCTGCGAAAATAGCTTGCTTCAGCACAAAGTAGTACTTATCTCCAAAACGAACCATGGCATAGTAGGACGATGCTGAAAAAACCATCAATAAACCAATCCCTAGCAGTACGATGACCAGTGTCAGCAAAGCAAAGTCCAGTTCTTTGATTTTTTGTCGCACTTTTTGAATTGCCAT
>JBBRWP010000036.1:0-18303 GCA_038249175.1 Acetivibrionales bacterium | reverse complement strand
GCTGGACGTACACCCTCCCGTGGCGGGTAGGGACGATCTCCAGCCGGTCGGTCTCCAGCCGGTCGGTCTCCAGTCGGTCTGCTGTCACGGGGTGGGTAGGGTCTATCATTGTTGTAAGGACGTTCACCGGCTGCACCACCTTGACGGTCGTTGACCGGTCTTTGTCCATCCCTTGCCGGTGCCGGTCTAGCCGCACCTGCAGGACGAATAACAGCACCCCCCTGGCCTTCACGACGTGGCGGCGCACCATCCATGGTTTCACGAATAGAGCGCTGCACCGTTCTGCCAACGGGTATTGGTTGTTCCTGACGCACATTTCCCGGGGTATGTCGTAATTTCGCGCTGTTTTCAGGGCGCTCTGCTGCTGCGGCAGGCGCCTTACTCCCTGACACTGTTACTGCGCTTTCTGGTTTAGAAGCCTTTTCTGCTGCGGGCTTCATAATGGTTTCTGCATTTTGCACGGAAGCTTCTCCTGCTGTCGTATCTTTTGACACTGCGCCTATATTGGATTCTAAATGTTTCGCTTCTTTTTTTTGAGTTGCCGGTGTCGCCTGTTCTGTTGACGTCGTACCCTCTTCTTCTGTCTTGATATCCTGTGCAACATCATGGGCTTTCTTATCGTGAACCGGGCGAACGGCTTTCACCGCTTCAACTGGTGCTTCATGCTGCGCTGTGTCGCCTTGACTGCCATCGTTCTTCTGAACATCGTGATGTTCAGATACAACGGCATTTTCCTGATGCGCCGCATCATGCTTTTTATGACTGTGACCAGAGTGGGCGGTTTCTTGACCAACGCCACCCTCGCCATGATCTCTTGCATCCCGTTCTGCATCCCGCGCTTCACGCTCTGCTTCACGTTCTACCCGTTCCTCACGGCTAATCTTCTTGACGCCAAGAATGTTGTCCACCGATTTCGCCGGTCTTTCAACCAAACGAATGGTTTCGGCTCTCTCTGCCGCTTCGCTCATTTTATTTGTAGCCACAGCTTCCACATCGTTGGCTTTTGTATGTTTTTTAACCGCCTGAACTTCCGGGCGATTGCCACGGATATAACCAGCCATTAAACCGTCATTCGAACTCGAAGAACGCACAAAATCCTTACGATCTGCTTTCTTCGGATCGTGCTGTGGTTTTGAATAATCATCCGCATCCCGAATAACGACTTCGGTTTTCCGGATAATGCGCGGTGCCGCCTTTCGCTTTAAACGTTCAGCCGCATCCGCCTTGCTTTCGGCATCATTTAACCCCGATGCATCATCCGCATCGGTCTTTTTCAGAACACCGATATGCTTGTATAGTTTTGTCAGTTCAACATCTTCCAAAGTGCTCATATGGCTCTTCGGATGTATGTCAACTTCGTCAAGCTTCTCCATGAGACGTTTGCTCGTTACATTCAATTCTCTGGCAAGTTCGTGAATTTTTTTACTCAACTACGCCACCCCCGTGTGCTTTTTTGCCGCTCTTCGTATCGTTCATACACTTTAGGATTTGTGTTGCAAAGGGTTTGTTCTGAACAGAGACAACGGCATATGTGTCCCGTCCCAGTCTTTGTCCCAATGCTGCCTTTGTGCCGAACACGACCCATCCGACTTCAGCTTTTGCGCACAACAATTCAAATCGTTTTCTTGTGTTTTCTCCACAATCTTCCGCAATAATCACCAGTCTGGAACGTTTGCGGCTGATGGCTTCTTCACACAAGGCATCTCCTGCAACGAGCTTCCCCGCTTTGCGCGCCAATCCTATCCAACCATAGATTTTATCTTCCGACATGTTCCTCCAATTGTTTACCAATTTCCATATATACTTCTTCAGGAACTTCCATTGAAAACTCCCGATTCAGAGCGCGTGCCTTGCGTGCTTTTTCATAACAACCAACATTTTTGCACAGGTAGGCACCCCGGCCGTTCATGCGTCCACTCGCATCGAAGACCAATTGGCCTTCCGGTGTGCGAACAATACGAATGAGTTCTTTTTTTTCTTTCATTTCCCGACAACCGACACAACGCCGCATCGGAATTTTTCTTGTTTTCATGTTTATACCCATGCATTCTCTTCGTGTTGGCAGAAAACTTGCTGAAAATGCTGCGCATTTCCATGTTTATACCCATGCATTCTCTTCGTGTTGGCAGAAAACTTGCTAAAAATGCTGCGCATTTCCATGTTTATACCCATACATTCTCTTCGTGTTGGCAGAAAACTTGCTAAAAATGCTGCGCATTTCCGGATTTTAGATCTATTCAGATTGATTTCATCGTTTACGACTCTTTTTTGGCTTGTGAACATCCTCTTTGATTTTCTCATCGGATGAAATCGGTTCAAGATCGTCATTGACAGACGTTCCATCGGGTACAGGTGTATCTTTATCGTCATTAACTAATGCTTCAGAGGATGCAGCCGCATCGTCTTCTTCGTTGACAATCTTTTCATCAGACGCAACAGAAGCTACATCTTCTGTGTCCCCTATATCTTCTGTGCCCTCTGTGTTATCTGTGTCCTCTGTGTCTTCTGTGTCCTCTGTGTCTTCTGTGTCCACTGTGTCTTCTATATCCTCTGTCGCAACGCTCTCATCTGTCACATTGTCTTCTTCTTCTTCTTCGTCGTCGGTGTAGTCTTCATCATATTCTGTCTCATCAGCATAAATTTCTGGTGCACCAAGGACTTCAACGCCGTTAAAAAGTCGATCTGTTCCGTCAAAAAGGTTTGCGTCATCACCATACAAGGCTTCACCGCCGCTAAACAATTGCATTTCAAGCAACTGACGCATTTGGGATTCGCTCTTGATGTCTATTTTCCACCCAGTCAATTTTGCTGCCAATCGGGCATTCTGACCCTCGCGACCAATGGCAAGCGACAGCTGAAAATCCGGAACAACAACCCGTGCAATACGGTTTTGTTCATCAATGGCCACCTGAACCACCTTGGCCGGACTGAGGGCGGAGGCAATATACTCTTCTTGATCCGCACTCCACTGAATAACATCAATCATTTCACCGTGGAGTTCATCCACAATGGCACGAATACGGTTGCCTTTTTGTCCAACACAGGCACCCACGGCATCAACATTCTCATTGCGCGAATGAATTGCCAGCTTTGTGCGCGAACCTGCCTCACGGGCAATGGTTTTGATTTCTACAGTCCCATCATTGATTTCCGGTACTTCCAATTCCAGCAAGCGTTTCACGAGGCCGGGATGGGTTCTGGAAACATAAATCTGCGGCGCACGATTGGTACGTTTCACATTAATGACATAAACTTTAATTCTGTCATGGATGTTGTACCGTTCTCCCGGTGTTTGTTCTCCCGGCGGTAAAACTGCCTCAACACGGCCCAAATCGATGACCACATTTTTGCGTTCAAATCGAGAGATGGTTCCGGTGATAATATCCTCTTCTTTGCTGGCAAACTCTCCAAATACAATTTCTCTTTCGGCTTCACGAATGCGCTGCATGATTACCTGCTTGGCGGTTTGTGCAGCAATACGTCCAAATTTTCTGGGCGTAACTTCCACCTCAACCATATCGCCGATTTCAAAATCTGCCCCAAAACGCTTTGCCTGTTCCAACGACATTTCTTCAGCAGCATCTTCGACTTCATCAACAATGGTTTTCAAAGCATACACACGAATGTCGCCCGTGCTTTGCTCTATGGTCACTTCCACATTCTGCGATGTGCCAAAATTCTTCTTATATGCCGAAATGAGTGCCTGTTCGATGGCCTCAATTAAGATATCCTTATGAATACCCTTTTCCTTTTCCAGCTGTTCGAGTGCGTGAATTAATTCAGCGCTCATGTTTCTTATCCTCCAGTTCATTTAATATCGATATGACAACGGTTTTACAGGGCAACGTTTTAAGCAACGCGATTCCCCCCTGACAACAGACCGAATCATTTATGACATTTATCCAATACACTATGTTCAATTACTTTCAAGTACATTCAATTACTTTTTAGTACATTCAATTACTTTCAAGTACATTCAGATACTTTAAATTACATTCAACAACTTTCAATTACATTCAACAACTTTCAATTACATTCAACAACTTTCAAGTACATTCAGATACTTTAAATTACATTCAACAACTTTCAATTACATTCAGATACTTTCAATTACATTCAACTAAATCAACTATTTTTTCGTTTTTTTTGCACGAAACAGGCTTTATAACCCGAATTATTTACAAAATGAGTTTTAAGTGGGCTTTGCCGACATCCGCATCTGCAAAGGACTTGGTTTCGCCACTTTCTGTTTCAATATGAATGATGCCATTTTCATAACTTTTCAGAACACCATCGCATTGTTTGGCTCCATCAATGGTCTTGTACAACTTTAGTGTAATTGGCTTTCCAAGTGCTTTATCAAAATCGCGTGCGGTTTTTAACGGTCTTTCCAGTCCGGGTGATGACACTTCCAGGAAATACGCTTGTTCAATCGGATCCTTTTCATCGAGTATTGCACTAACCGGTCCGTTCACCGCTTCACAATCGTCCAACGAAACACCGCCTTCTTTGTCGATGTAAACGCGCAAATACCAGTAGGCGCCTTCCTTTACGAATTCGACGTCTACCAGTTCACATCCCGCTGCTACAGCCGCTTCTTCAGCCGCTTCATGAACCCATTTCAACATGGTCCCTTTGGTCATTCAACCTCCTGTCAGTTGCGTTTTCTCAACGTTTCAAGCTATGCTTTTCTCCTAGAGCAGGCACAAAACTTGCTGGAAATGCTGTGCATTTTCAGATTACTACCCCATGCGTCCTCGTCGTGTTCGCACAAAACTTGCTGAAAATGCTGTGCATTTTCAGATTTTCACTTATCTATACCCTTGCTTTGCTTTATACAAAGGCAAAGAGTGGGGCACTCCCACTCTTTTGTCAAACGCATCCTGAACCAAAGACATTGTATCATGCGAAGCCGTGTCTTGCAAATGATTTTTCATTAAAACACGGCATGCTGACCGAATATCCGATCGGAAATGTCGTTGATGCATACCTAAAGGTAGGGCTGGATGCGTTATACCTTGTAGATTTTAGTGCAAAAAAGAAATTTTATTCTTTTTTCATACAAATTGCATTCTAAACCTTGTATGAAACCTGCGGGCACAGCCGCAGAATATCACCGAACCCTTTATTGGGTGCGTAAAACGACTTTTTGGGATACAATTATCTTATGTACGATCAAAAGGCAGAAAGGATGCACAAAATGCTCGTTCAAGGCATCGTCGCTGAATACAACCCATTCCACAACGGCCACCTGCACCACATACGCGCATCACAGGAAATAACAGGCGCTGATGCTACGGTTATTGTCATGAGCGGGACATATGTTCAAAGGGGTGAACCAGCCATCTTCTCAAAGCTTGCCCGAACAGAAATGGCCCTGTGTAATGGCGTAGATCTGGTGCTTGAGCTGCCCTTTGCCTTTTCGTGTGCATCGGCAGAAACCTTTGCATACGGTGCCGTATCAACACTTGAAGCAACCGGCATCGTAGACAGCCTCACCTTCGGTTCGGAATCCGGCCGGCTTTCATCTCTCTCACCGGTAGCGGATTTCTTGATTGAAGAACCGGAAGTCTATCGCCACGCACTGCATGCCTACCTGAATCAAGGGCTTTCATATCCCGTTGCTAGGCAAACTGCACTGAAAGTTACTTTTCCTTCTACTCACCCTGAGCAAGCAATTGATGCACACAAATTATTGGCGTCGCCGAACAACATCCTTGCTGTTGAATATCTTAAAGCGCTCCGTTTTTTTCACAGCACAATTGCGCCCATAACAATAAAACGAAAAGGCAGCGGGTATCATGATTTGCATATGGATGACGCTTTGCCCAGCGCATCGGCGATTCGTGCATCTCTTTTCAACCGCGAAAGCACAAAAGGCATCGCAGATTTTGTGCAGAGGAAACCAAAGAATATCCCTGGGTTAAAAAATGATGATGAACCCAATATTGAACCCAATACTGAACCCAATGAATTGATTCAGGGCATACCGTACGACGTCATGGTTATTATACAAAGGGAAATGGATGCGGGCCGGGGGCCTGTTTTTTCAGAGGTGTACACAAACATTCTTTTACAACGCCTGCGATGTACGGCTCCGGAAGATTTGACCGGCTTGCCATGGATGGAAACCGGTCTTGAATATCGTCTCATTGCGGCCGCGCAAAAAGCAGAAACAATGGATGAACTGCTGTCTGCCGTTGCAAGCAGCAGGTATCCCAAAACAAGGATTCAAAGAATTTGTACAGCCGCCATCATTGGTATGACCGCTTCTTTGCAAAAGAGTTTATCCATGACGGGTTATGCCCAATATATACGTGTCCTTGGTTTTTCGTCAAAAGGACAGTCCCTGCTCTCTGAAATGCGAAAAAAAGCCAAATTGCCGATCATTGGAAAATCTTCTTTGTGGGGAACTTATGAAAACCCGTTAATCCATGAATTATTGACATTGGAATGCCGGGCTTCCGACACCTGGGCACTGGCGTGTAAAAATTCAGCAGATAGAAAAGGCGGAAACGAACATCGTCTCCGCCCGATAAGATTGTGACACGGGGACGGTTCTTTTGTCACAAGCAGTGTGACAAAAGAACCGTCCCCGTGTCACAATTTCAGACTCTATCTGCGCAATTCCGCCCCAATCGTTTTTTCCAACCCTGAAAATATGTTTTCCATGGCTTCGTTCACTTCATCATCCGTCAGCGTTCTTTCTGCAGATCGAAAAGAAAGACTAAAGGCCATGCTTTTTTGATGCTTCGCCAATTGTCCGCCCTTGTACACATCAAACAAAGCCACCTCTTCCAACAATACCCCGCCATGCTTTTGAATGCAATCCATCGCTTGCTGCATCAGCACATCATCACGGACAACAACAGATACGTCTCTTGTTGATGCAGGGAATTTGGGCAGCTGACGGTACGAGCGATGTGTGTCAGCCATTGAAAGCAGCAAAGCCAGATTCAATTCTGCCACCAAAGCACGCTTCGGCACTTCATTTCTTTGCAGTACTTCCGGATGAACCTCACCCAAAACACCGGCAGATACAAAGTCACCCGCTCCACTCCGCAACAAAAGCGTGGCAGTACGGCCGGGGTGGTAGGACGGATGATCTTTCAGGGGTTCAAACACGGCACCGTCAATATGTAACGTTATGAGCACCTGCTCCACAATACCCTTCAGTTCTGCATATCCGGCATTGTTGCCATACAAACCAACCGTTAGTGTTTTGATTTCATCCGGCAAAGTTTCCAAGCCAGCCGGGTGATATGTATGGGCTATTTCAAACAACCAGGCGGCGGGTACTTTGTGGCTGGCATTCAAAGACAGAACACGCAGCATATCCGGCAGGGTTGTTGTTCTTAATAAGCTGAAATCTTCGCCCAAAGGGTTTTCGACAACAACAGCATTGCGCAGAATATCGTCTTGCGGCAAACGGATGGCATCAAAAACCTTGGGTCCGGTAAAGGATAAAGTGTAGGCTTCAGATAAACCACAACCCAGCAAAGTATCATAAACCAAAGACTGTAAAGTCTGACTGCGGGTTTTCCGACCGCGCATTGAATCTTTTCCGGAAAGCAGGGTTGGCGTAATGTTGTTGTACCCATAAAACCGGGCAACCTCTTCCGCCAGGTCCTGCATCCATGCAATGTCGGATCGGAAACTCGGGATTTGTATCATACAGGTTTCCGAATCAACCCTGAAATCCAGATTTTCCAAAATGGTGCACATGTCTTTAAACTTAAGGTTTGTACCCAAATAGGCATTTATTTTTTCAGGTTCCAAAAGCATCGTTTTGGGCTTCGGATCCGATCCATCACAATCGGCTATCCCTTTTAAAACGGTACCGGCACCCAGCTGTTCAATCAGTTGTGCACAGCGATCCAATGCAAGGGGGGCATTCTGTGGATCCAGACCTTTTTCAAAGCGGCCGGAGGCTTCACTGCGCAGGTTCAGTTTTTGCGCAGTCTTACGAATGGACGTTCCTCCAAAGACAGCTGACTCCAAAAGCAACGTTTTTGTTTCTTTTGTAACCTCAGAATTTTCACCGCCCATAACGCCGGCCAGGGCAACCGCTTTTTCTGCATCCGCAATGACCAGCATATCCGAAGTCAAGAGTCTGTTCTGGCTGTCCAGCGTGCGAAACACTTCTCCTTCAGAGGCCCTTCTGACATGAATCTCACCGCCGGCAATCTTATCAAAATCAAAAGCATGCATGGGTTGCCCAAGTTCCAGCATCACATAATTCGTAATATCAACAATGTTGTTAATCGGCCGCATTCCGGCAGCAGCCAGTCGGCGCTGCATCCACTTTGGAGAAGGCTCAACAGTGACATTTTCTACAATACGCGCCGTATACCTGATGCAGTCGTTAAAATCCGCAACAAAAAGTTTCACTTTGTCCGTTGTTTTGTACGCAGATTTCTCAGCCACGTTTATTTCCGGCAAACGGAGTGATTCTCCAAGTGTTGCCGCACTTTCCCGGGCCAGACCAAGGATACAAAGGCAGTCCGGGCGGTTGGAAGTAATCTCAAATTCTACAACCGTATCCAGACCCAACGCTTCCTTCACATCGGTTCCGGGAACCGGCGCATCTGCAAACACATAAACGCCGTAATCCGGTGCATCCGGCATGAAGTCTTTTGACAACTGTAATTCTTCCATAGAACACATCATACCCATTGATGGCACACCGCGCAGGTTGGATGTACTGATTTTACCGCCGGGCAGAGTCGCGCCGACCATAGCCAGCGGGATGACATCACCCGCATTGATATTCGGTGCACCGGTGACTATTTGTAAAATTTCCTGACCCACATCTACCTTGCATACCATCAACTTGTCGGCATCGGGGTGTTTTTCCATGGACAAAATTTTTCCGACCACAACATGATCAATGTTTTTGCCCATGTCATCAATCGCTTCTACCTTGGAACCGGACATGGTCATTGCTTCTGCATAATCCTTTGCGCTTACAGAGATATTGACAAATTCTTTCAGCCATTTCATCGGTGCCTTCATGACGCCACACTCCTTTTCAAATGAACTGTTCAGGTTTTACGTTTACTGCGTATCCGCTGTTGCAGGAATTTTTCATCCCATGAACAACGGGGATTCCGGATGTTCACTTCCTTGTATATGACAGCCTGCCTGCCACGACCGGCTAAAATTGTGCCAGAAAGCGCAAATCGTTTTCAAACAACAACCGTAAATCGTCGATACCGTATCGACCCATGGCCACACGTTCAACACCCAGACCAAACGCAAAACCGCTGTATACTTCCGGGTCTATGCCGCATTCTTTCAACACTTTCGGGTGAACCATGCCGGCACCGAGAATCTCCACCCAGCCCTCACCACGGCAAATGCGGCAGCCTGATCCATCACAACCCCAGCAGGAAACATCAACCTCTGCAGAAGGTTCTGTAAAAGGAAAATGATGCGGACGCAGGCGAATACGTGTTTCTTCTCCGAAAACGCCTTTGGCAAACACTTGCAGTGTGCCGATCAAGTCGCCCATTGTAATACCCTTATCCACCACAAGACCTTCCACCTGGTGAAAAACCGGTGAATGCGTTGCATCCACGGCATCTGACCGGTATACACGTCCCGGGCAGATAATCCGGATAGGCGGCGTATTGTTCTGCATGTAGCGAACCTGCACGGGTGAAGTATGGGTTCTTAACACCGTGTTGGCATTGACATAAAATGTATCCTGTGTATCCCTTGCCGGATGGCCTTTGGGAATGTTCAAGGCTTCAAAATTATTATAGTCCCATTCCACTTCCGGACCTTCCGCAATGACATATCCCATGCCCAAAAAGATGTTTTCAATTTCATCTAAAACACCGGTCAACGGATGACGGTGCCCTCTGCCCACTATTTTCCCAGGCAAGGTTACATCAATTCCTTCTGTTTTTAACTGCATTTCGAGTTCATCCATTTGCAGTTTTTTCTTTCGTTCGATGATTTTGTCTTCCAGCAGAAAGCGTATATCATTGACCAGTTGGCCGACAACAGGCCTTTCTTCAGCTGTGAGGCTGCCCATGCTTTTCAGAATTTGTGTCAGTTCGCCTTTTTTCCCCAACCATGCAACACGGTATTCTTCGAGCAAACGCAAATCATCAATACCTGCCAAATTATCCAATGCACGGCTCTTGAGTTCTGCCATTTTCAGTTTCATCTTTGCCTCCTTTTCCAGTAACCAGCCGATAAAACATGATCATTTCCCTGTTTTTTATACAAAAAAAGAGAATTACATCCATCATAGGACGAAATTCTCTTCGCGGTACCACCTACATTCGCACAAATAAGAACAAATCTGTGCGCACTCAAAACCGATAACGGCGGTTGTCCGGCTGTCGCAGACACCTATGTTTCCAAACAAACTTTTGGTAAACAGTAGGTAAAACTGTAAGCGGGCTCCAAAGTGAAATTCAATCAAATCCATTCAGCACGGTGCTTTCAGCCGGGGACACCGTTTCTCTGCCTGAAGCGGAATTTGTCTACTGACCTTCTTCATTGCCACAAGTATTTTCTTGTTGTTTCTTGAAAAATATTATACATGAATGGTTGTCTTCTGGCAAGAAAATGAAAGTAGTGCACAGGTGAAAGAAAATGAAAGCAGCGCATAAGTGAAGCACCTTTCCATCGCATTGTGATGGTCAGCATTCTTTTCATTTGAAATCATATGGCTTCAGCAACTTGTCTACCAGTTCCGTCTTGCCGTTGTCATCCTTAATTTCCACCTTAGCGAACACCCAGCCGGCAACCTTGGTGGAATCCACACCGGCATCGATGAAGTGCTGCGGATTCAGAACAAAGACGATGTCCTTGTCGTTGGTCTTGATGTCCTTCGCCCATTCGGACATATCTACAAAACGCCCTGCCGACATTTCTGTCAGTAGAGCCTTTGTTTATGTGTTCTGTGGGAGTTTCATCACAAATTGCGTCCCCTCGTTCACCATGCTTGTCACCTCGACCGTTCCCCCGTGCGCTTCCACGATTGCTTTGACAAGCGTCAGTCCGATTCCAGTTCCACCGGTTGTCCGATTTCTGGAAACGTCAGCCCGATAAAATCTTTGGAATATATTGGACAAGTCGTTTTCCGAAATTCCTTGTCCCGTATCGGACACTTGAATGGAAGTCCATGGACGTTGATCCCGTACGCGAATTGTGACCTTGCCACCGGCAGGCGTAAATTTCAAGGCGTTGGTGATCAGGTTGATGATGACTTGGCTCATTTTGTCGCGATCTGCAACTAGAACGCTGTCATCGCAATCCAACGCAAGTTTAACGTCCTTGGCGACAAATGCCGCTTCATATGCCTGTATCAGCCGATTCATGAAGTCAGCGGCTGAAAATTCAGTTTTCTGCAGCACAAGGTTTTCGCTTTCATAATGGGCGATTTTCTCCAGATTGCTCACAAGCCTGGACATACGGGTGATTTCCTCGTGCAGGCTTTCCAGCCGTGGCCGTGTTGGTTCCCAGATGCCGTCGATCATGGTTTCCACATGGCTTGTCAACGTGGCCAGCGGGGTGCGCAATTCATGCGCCACGTCAGCGGTCAGCCGTTTGCGAAGATTTTCCTGGTTTTCAAGCGTGCCCGCGAGGTTGTTGATGGTCCGGGTCAGCTGGTTGATTTCCACAGTTCCGGATTTTTCATGGCTCCGATCCCCGTAATAACCTTTGGCAATGGATTGGGCGGTCAGGATGACGCGCGTAATCGGGGTGCTGATCTGCCTGGACACAAGAATACCAAACGCCAGCGCTAGAAGAAGGGAAAAAACACCAACTCCGATGAAAATCTGATTGAGGGTGCGGATGAACATCATATCGCTGTCATTAAAATAATATGGGCCGTAATAGTCGATTTCAATCGTTCCATACCGTCCTGTGTCGTTCGACAGGTCGAATGACTTCCGCATCAGCTTGCCCTGCCCGCCGGGATACCGCATCATCATGTTCTGCGACATGTTCTGTGTAATCTGCTGGCACATGCCGTTGTTGTAGACATACGCGTCCCAGATCGTTTTCCTGTCGGTATCCATCACCTTGATCATCAGTCCCTGTCCAAGCGCATAAACACCGACATCTTCCACCGACTTGACGTCGTTGACCGTATAGCGTTGCAGTTTCGCCGTAACAAGCTGTACGATCTCCAGGTTCTTCCGATCCTGATTCTGCTGGACATAGAGTTGAAAGTGCTTTTCCAGTTGCATGTTGGAGAAAAGGCCAATCAGCAGCACACATAACAAGGCAGTTGCCGCAAATGCCGCAGTCAATTTCGTTCTGAGCCTCAGTTTCATCCTGTTTCACCACCAAACCGGTATCCGAACCCATGAACGGTGACGATGTATCTGGGCTCCTTCGTGTCTGTCTCAACCTTCTGGCGCAGGTTTTTGATATGGGAATCCACCGTCCGGTCATACCCGGCGAAATCATCGCCCAATGCTGAGATAATCAGCTCATCCCGCGTGAAAACACGGTTTGGTTGTCTGGCAAGTACGATGAAGATCCGGTACTCGATAGGCGTCAGATTCACCGGTATCCCTGACTTGCACACCTCATGCGTCAGGACATTGACAGTCAAATCCCTATTTCTGTAACTGAGCATGTTTGCAAGCGGTGCCACATCCGTACCACTTCTTCTGAGCAATGCCTGAACACGAGCCACAAGTTGGCGAATACTGAACGGTTTCGTCACATAATCATCAGCGCCGATGTCGAGGCCTTTCAAGATATCCACCTCTTCCACCTTGGCTGTCAGCATGATGATTGGAATACGCGATCGACTCCTGATCATCTGACAGAACACTTCTCCCGACATGTCCGGCAACATCAGATCCAGAATCATCAGATCCGGCTGATGCTTTTCGAACAATAACAACGCCTGTGCACAGTCGCCTGCCTCAAAAACGGTGTAATCACTGTTTTCCAGATAGGATTTTAAAACTTCTGTGATTTTCGGCTCGTCATCTACCACAAGAATGCGCTGTCTTTCAGATTTCATTATTGCCTGCTGCAGCACGACGTCCGGAGTCCACCGGTTGCCGGTGCTGTCGCTGCCAAGGCTGCCGGGTCCACTGTCTTGAGGTCATCGACAACGTTGATGCTGCTGGTCACCATGCCCATCCAGCAGGAATAGGGAATATTCCCCGTTTTGTCCGGGGTGAATTCGAGCATGTTGTCCCCAGATTTCAGCGTCACCTGGACATTGTATGCAGGAATGACAACCGTTCCATTGCATCCGTTGATGTCCTCCTGGGCAGCCCTGATGTTGAAGCGGACGGGAATTCCCTTCTGAACGATGATGGGGGCGTAACCGCTTGCCTTTAGATCGATGGTCACCTCCTGCACATCCCCGTTGATGACGGCCACATTCCCCTGTGTTCCACCACCTGCTCCGGAAGAAGCCGATACCTTCGGAACAAGAAAATACCATCCCAGAACAGCCAGTAACACAACAACGCCGGCAATGCTTCCAATTTTCATCAACTTCGCCCGATTCTCCGTATATGCTTTCATATCCTTGCCTCCTGCAATCGGATTGGCTGTTTCGCAATGCCATCCAAGATTATCATACCTGAACTATATGGAGAATATATGGAGGCGTGAACAGGATCCATTACATTTCACAAGACCGTCACCGCCGCAGATTCTAGTATGGCTATTTGTGGCTGCCAGTTTAAATTCTGTGTAGCCAACTATTGATTTCACTGCAACAACTCTTCATTGAATAAAAAACAGCAGTAAATGTGATGAAAACAACCCGTTTCAGCCATAAAAATGGGATGTGCGCCATGTTTTATGGCTGAAATGGGATTGTTTTCGAGTTGTTGCAGTGAAATCACTATTGTTATTTTAGATAAAATACTTTAAATAGTTTTACTTGTGAATCATTTGGATCTTTATTCTTTAACACTTTCCATACATCCAACTTATCAATATTCAATCCTGCTTTTACAAGATCATCTGCAGCAATTATGAACGCCAAGTCCTTATTCACACGATCGTCACTATTCCAATGTAATTGAAACCCTTTGTCTAAAGTTAAAACATATCCATCATTTTTTATTTCAACTATCTGATCAGGGATACGGCCTATCAGCCCTTCAAAAGCCTCATCTGAATTACCATATGTTACTTTTTCATCATTTACGTTGTACTTATAAATTAGATCCTCTGTATTGGTAGTAGTATTTTGGCTATAAATGTAATAAGAGCTATCGAGTTTTGTTACATCTAAGCCAGCTTGAATAAATTCTTTAGCATTTATTGAGATTGAAAAATCTGCTTTACTAACCGATGGATCCTCTGTCCATTCAAATTTATCGCCACCTTTTAGTTTTAATCCAAAGTGACTTAATTCATCATGGAATGTCAGATCTTCAACGTTATTATTGACTGTTTGACTAAAGTTACCTGCTGCATCTTGTATAACTGAATCGCTACTCTTATTCTGGCTACAACCACTGAGAGCAAATACTATAATGAATACAACTAAAATTGAACTAATCATTTTTTTCATATCATACCATCCTTAATTTTAGGAAAATAAACATAATATGTCTATTTTATAACCTATGTTATAATTTCAACTCAGTTCCTTACTATTCAAATCTTTTTGACTCCTCTAGGTTCTCTAAGAATTCATTTTCCGCACCACGCTAAGTTTCTAGGCAATGAAATCTAACTCTCTTAAAGACTATTTACCCACTAGAAAGTTTGTAAATCAGATTCTTCATTAACCCATCACCTTTTCCTTGCTACAATTAAGATTAAGTTAGGATAGATTACTAATCCCGATATCTTGTTGGTTACTTCCGTAACATAATACTATTTTTTCATAGTTTGTAATTAGATGTAAGAATACTAAATCGATATAAATTTTCATTTTCTTCTTCATCAAAAACTGAGCCTATTAATTTACCATTATTCTTTTCAATAATTTTTCTTGAAGGTATATTTTCTGTATTACAAGTAACTATTGCTTCTTTTATACATATTTTTTCTGCTTCAACTAATGCCAATTTAAGAATTTCAGTACCATAGCCCTTTTTTCTATAACTTGGTGATATATCATAACCTATATGCCCATCTGTACCTACATCCTGATGCCTAACCCTTACTACTCCTACTACTTCACTATTATCAATTAGCCAAAAGGTTAAAGTTTTAACCCAACCTTGAGGTATATCTATTCCTTTAGAAATATTCTGTAAGTCATTTAAATATCCATCAAAATCCTCTAATCCTTTTCTGTACTTTGTAAAATAATCATTATCATCTGAATTTTTGTACGCTAAAACATAATTTTCAAAACTCTTTTGATATTTTTTATTTGGGTCAATTAAAAATAAATCATTCGATATTTTTATAATTTTTTTGTTCCAATTATTAACATCTTTCATTTTCTTTTCCTCCGAATTCGTTCAGCAATCAGTGTCCCTGTTATTGCTATTCCTGTATAAACAAAACACCATATTAAAAAAGTTGAGTTGAATAAAACAAAAGTTGCAACTAAATATCCTATAAAGACAGCACCAACAACGGTAATCCTATTTTTTATTAATAATTGCATACATATAGATATAATAAAAGTTAATATTGGTAGCATAAACAAAACTAGTACCGATGGATTTTCTATAATCATCCTATAATTCCCCCTTTTTTATCTCGTATGGACTTTGTATTATCACCAGGTCCGCAAGTATCATACTTCTGAGAAATCTCAACATCTAAAAGTATATCTCCGTTTTTATGAATCACATTTAATCTTTCAATAATTAAACCTCGTTAATATCTACAATACCTGTATCTTTATTCCTTCTGTCTATTCCTGTAATGCAAAGGTCCCGTTTGAAATTTCTCGGCAATTTTCCTTTCACTTTTATTTGCCTCTGCTAATAAATCTGTGTAGCTAAGCCCTTCTGTTCTGCAGCAGGCTCTTACTTCAGACTGTTTCCTAGAATATAATTGCTGATGCCAAATGCCTATCCATTTGTGCTGTCCATAGTTAAAGATTTGTACGGGCGATCAAAACGCTTTTCATAAGCATTATTTGCTTTAAGCTGTTGGTCCCAATATGAATTTACTAGTCCCAGTTTGCCAAGTACTTCAAAAATAACTTTTGCACCCATTCCCAATCGAATTGGAATAGCCAATTGTCGAATATCTGCCGGGACGAAGGTCCCTTCATACACTAAGTTTGCAATGGCCATTACCATTGGTTTCATCATTTTATTCTGAGCCTTAACCGGACTCATTTGCAATCCGTTCGCCCCGCCCTTAATGACTGTACCAAGATAAGTTCTACCCAATCTGAGCGCCAATTGTTCAAAATATGCCTCAATAAAATGAGATTGACTACTTTCAATAAAGCCAGATTGTATAAAAAAACTTATACTCCCTTCTGAAGGTTGAAGTTTTTCTATAAATGCCATAACGTGGGAAGGCATCGCATGTATATATAGCGGCATAAAAAACAAGACATGTTTCTCATCTTTAAAAGCCGCTGACCATTCCTCCCATTTACCAACTTCTTTCAAATCGCGGATCTCAACCCTATCAGCAAGAGCTTCAACCGTTTTTTTTAGAATAAGGGCCGAATTGCTACCCGCCCTTCTAGGAGACCCATTATAGATCACCAGTTTTTCCATAGGTTCAGTTGACCCAAAGGCCACCGACTGGTTTTTGGCCTTTCTTGATTCCAGTAAGCGCAATTGAAGGCTGCCCTCTTTAACAATACGATAGGCTTTAGATTTAAAGTGGTAGGCGGTACGATACAAATAGTCCTCAATAACCTGTTCTTCTTGATTTGTTAATCCCTCGTTATCATAATAAAACACCATATCTGGATAGCGCCCATATCTGGCGACATGATGACATTCTCCATTTACCATTTCAATGTATGGATGATAGTGAGGAATTGTCCTATCAAAAAAAGCTTTTGCTTGGTGATTGATGAATCCTTGGGCTGTGTTCATGAGTAAAATCACAGTATCGCTATTTACATAATCGGCATAGAATTCAGTCATTTGATCTTTCATTACACATCTGCCTGGGGTCTTGAGCCAACAGTTCCAACAACCAATGCATTCAGTTATTGGTTCATCTCCTAATTTAACAACCTTCAAAGGTTCATCATAAAAATTCTGAATGGCTTCATACATTCCATCTTCTTGTTTCTCTCTCAGATCAAATATTCTTTTCATTTTTCCACCAACCATTTCATAATGCTTTCTTCTCTTTCCTTACTATCATCATGTTGCGAATCGTACTTGCGCATTTTCTTCTGTGCAACAATATTTCCATCTACCATATACAATATTCTCTCGCTTTTTGCTGCCACTTTTACATCATGTGTAACCAGCAATATGGTAGTACCTTTTTTATTAATATCTGCAAGAATTGTCATAATCTCTGCTGCAGATTTAGAATCCAATGCTCCGGATGGTTCATCACCAAATATGATATCCGGGTCATTTATCAATGCTCTACAGATACCTGCTCTCTGCAGCTGTCCACCAGATGCCTGAGTGATGTTATTATTTGCATACTTTTCAATCCCAGTCATTTCCATTAGTTCTTTTGCCTTTTGATTTATTTTTATCTTATCAACACCCTTAGATATAAGAGCGGGAAACATAATATTGTCAATCACAGACAAATTTTTTAAAAGATTAATATCCTGAAAAACAAATCCCATGCTACTCAGTCGAATCTTCGCTAATTCTTCTTCTTTTAACCTACCAATTTCACGACCTTTTAATTTCACGCTACCAGTGGTAAGTCTATCCATTCCGCTTATATTATACAGCAGCGTTGATTTCCCGCTTCCGGATGGCCCCATGACTGATACGAATTCACCTGCTCCTATCTCTAGGTTTACATCTTTTAAAATATGAAGCTCATTGTCTTTCCCCAATTTTACTTTTTTGTTCAAGCTTCTTGCTTCTAATATATTACTCAACTATATTCCTCCAATATTTAATATTCAGTAAAACTTTTAAACCAGTTTTAACTTCTTAATACTACCGACAAATCCTCTTCTACTGTTACCTTGCAGCAAACAGATATGGTAAAGCCAACCACTGTTAGCATTACTAAGGGACAGATAAGCCAAATTTGCCATGCAACACTAACAAATTGAATTTTAGCAGCTCCCATAGAGGCCATGGCCATACTTACAAAAAACTCTCCCAAATAATTCGAAATCAGTACTCCGGGAATTATTCCCAATATCAATATCATCAGAGTACCTGCCATATATTGATGTTCAATGTTTTTATAAGTTAACCCCATGCT
>JBBRWP010000035.1:0-18499 GCA_038249175.1 Acetivibrionales bacterium | reverse complement strand
TTCTGTTTCCCTCCGTCGGATTCATTCGTTACGAAAGTCCTAGCGACTTCCTTCAGGCGTGAGGTCGAATACCTTTGCGACCAGTTCCAGTTCCGTACTCATATGTCCAACGACGATGCAGCTGTGATGTGAATAAAGAAGGTCCATCATTCTGCGGCCATCCTTGACCCGGATGATGCCGCCGTTGCGGCAGTCTGACCCGGGATACTGAACATATTCCTCCAGATTGCCTTCGATTACCTGCAGACGATCCATTGAAGAATGCAGTTTCACCAGTGTGACCGGACCCACCGGAAATCTGGCGTCAAGGACATGCGCGTTCTCGTCGACAATGGCCAAAGCCCTTGGCCGCAGGGTCCATTCACAGGCAAAACATTGGGGTGTCAGTCCAAAATAGCCGCAGTGTGCAATCAGAATACAGTTTTCCGGTTCATTGATGTCGGGGAAGTGTGTTATTTTCTCGTGTTTCAGAGCAGCCATTCCCATGAGGAACGGATAAAGGTTGCTCATGATGATGGGTGCTCTCAAAGACTTGTACGCTAGATATTTTGTCATCAACGACATGGTGTCGCCTTCACAAATCCAGAGAACATCCTCCTCTTGAAAGAGCATGTTGTAGGCCAGGCAAGGCGTGGTATCCGAAAAGGAGGACTCATTGAGGCAATTGATGCCTACCCCACCGACATTTCCTTCTTCTGCAATGGCTTCTTTAATGGCCAGATACATTTTCGCAGCAGCACGCAATGCCCGCTGAGAAATATCTTCCTTTTTCATTTCCCAATGTTCGAGCACGGTGTCTGCTGCACTATCAGAAAGGGTCTTTGCATAGGCACCAAGCGTTTCGAAGCTTTTCTTGACAATGATGATGCCGAATTTATCCTGCATCAGTGCCGTACAACTGTCTTCCCACCAATAAAAGCGCTTGAATATATCAGGCTGCATGCCCCCCACACCGGGATTGTCCTGAAAAACCAGGAACTTGGTTCCCTTCAGTTCCTGCTTGGCAGCCAGCGCCCGGCAAATGACCTTTGTCAGGGAAATGTCATAGGGTGCAAAAGTCTTCATGCCCGCCGCTTTGAGGAAAGTGACGATTTCCCAATCCCACATGGCAACCGTACCGAACTCAGAAGTTAAAATAATCAGAGGCGTCTTGATCTTTTTTATGGTCTCGAGCTGTTGATAAGCTGCACCAATCAGAACAGGGAAAACAACGGCATCTGATGGTGGTAAATCGGTTCCCAGCTGCCGTGGTTCCAGGAACACCGCCTCATCAGACAAAAGTGCCTTTAGGATATTCAGCTGGTTGTCAAATTCCGGTGTTCTGGCATTTTTAAAATAAATAGGTTGAAGACGTGCTATCATTGTATCCTCCTTCATTGATATCATTTTCAACTCTACAGCGTGACGACAATGTTTTACCAAGTTTCACGGCATTTCTTGAAATTCTGACTTGCTGTCAGGTAGAATGAATACAAGATCATAAAAATTTATATTGCAAACTCACGCTGTAGTGTTATAAATGATGTAAAGTATCTCTCTGCATAAAACTATAGTTTCCTTGTGGAGTCCCTGATGACCAGAGTAGGCGCCAGTAAGATTTCGGAGTATTCATGGTGCGATACGCCCATTTTGTTATCAATAAGGTTTAAGACGCGCTCTGCTGCCAGAAACCCCAAGTCCTTGACAGCGATCCTGATTGTGGTTAATTTTGGATAAATACAACGTGCGATATCCGTATCATCATATCCAATGACAGAAATATCTCCAGGGACGCGGATGCCAGCTTCCATTAAGGCCGCAATGGCACCGGATGCCATGTAGTCATTGGCACAAAACAGGGCTGTTGGATGCAGGGAATGATCTGCGAGCATCTTCTTTACAGATGCATACCCGCCTTCATGTGTAAAATCAGAGTATATAATCTGTTTTCTATCATACTGAATGCTGCTTTCAAGCAGCCGGGTCAAGAATCCTTGCTCCCTCGTACTGGAATCAATATGATTTTCAGGACCATTGATAAAAATAATCTGTTTGTGACCCAAAGAAATAAGATAGTCCGAGGCCAGATAGCCGCCTTTGAAATTTTCAACACTGACACTATTTTCAGGTTTGATGCCAAACTTGGGATCGATAATAACATAGGGAAATTTTTCCTCTTCAAGTAAATTCAGAAAACCATAATGATACATAAACTGTGGTACAAGAATCATGCCATCAATAGAACGGCCATACACCTTCTTAGCAATGAAGTTTTTTTCTTCAAGTTCTTCCCAATTGATCACTTCAAAATTAAAAACGTAATCATGTTCCTGAATACAGGCCAATGCACCCTTCATCATGCCATAGTAATAAGTGATTTCCTCTGTCATATCTCTGCTGTTCCTGGAGTTCAGTACATACATGCCAATCGTATTGGATTTGTTGGTGATGAGGTTTCTGCCGATGGTGCTGGTATGGTATTTCAATTTTTTAGCCGCGGCCAGTACTTTTTCCCTGGTCTGTTCATTTGCACGCTTTCCGTTCAGGCAATGGGAGGCTGTCGTAAGGGAAACGCCAGCCAGTATGGCCACATCTTTGAGCGTAGAGGCCATAATTAACTCCATTCTTTATAATAAATATAAAACGTTTTATATTGGTATATTATATGTAATACATTGATAACTTACAAGTGCTAATCCAATGCAATATACCATAATATCTATGTAAACACATAAAAATGATATGTAAATGAGATTTCGTTTTATGGTATCACACAATAGAAAAGTAGAATATTTTATTTTTAGTATTGTATCGGTATTCCTGTTATGTTATGATGAAGCGGGCATTGAGTAAAACGTTTTATATGGTTTCTGTTTATCAATGTTTTAAATTTTTTACTGGGAATGGATGAAGATTAATGGGTCACAGTAAACCTAGGTATCAAAAAGGAGGGACTACAAGTGAAAAAGACGAACGCAAGAAGAATTGTTTCTTTCATTCTGGTTCTGCTGATGGTGTTGAGCATAGCCGCATGCGGCAATACGACAACGCCGGAAGTCAGTGCCAGTGCTAGCACCAGTGCCAGTAAAGAGGCTACCGCTACATCAGAAAATCCTGCCGTAGAAGATGGCCCTTTTACTCCTTATGCAGAGCCGATTACCATTACCTGGGCAGTCCCAGCCAGTGCAGTTCAGAAATTTAGAGATGGCGACACGTATGAAGACAATCTTTGGTCCCGTAAAATTAAAGAAGAACTAAATATTGATGTAAAGGTTGCTTTCACTGCAGATGCCAGTACCGATGCTTTTCGAAATAAGATGAACGTATCCTTGGCATCAGGTGATCTTCCCGATATTATGTATTGGGGTGATCGTACTTTTTTTAAACAGGCTTATGATGCTGGCTATCTGGCAGACATCACAGATCCTTTTGAACAGTATGCAACTGATCCTGTCAAGGAATTCCGGAACAAATTTCCTGAATGCTTTGAGGGAGCTTCAAAAGATGGCAGGCTTTATGGATTTCCTTATATGACAGATAATTTCTATGATGCTGTTTTTCTGTGGATTAGAGATGATTGGTTGGCAAATACAAATTCTAAGCCACCAACAACAGTTCCAGAGATGCTTGAACTCGCAAGGAAATTCACCTTTGAAGATCCTGATGGCAACGGTAAAGATGATACCTATGGGTTTGGTCTTTCCAATAAAGTAGTCAATACTACCTATGGTTCACTTTTAGGTCTTGTCCATGCTTATGGACTTCCTGGCTTTGGTCCGGGTGGCATTTTCTACCGCGGGAAAGATGATAAGATAACTTTCCCGTATATTCAGCCAGAAATGAAAGAAGTTTTATCTATCGCTCGTAAAATGTATGAAGATGGTATCATTGACCCGGAATTTATAGTCAAGGATAATCCAATGATTGAAACAGATGTTACCAATGGCAAAGTGGGTATGATGTATCATATGTGTTGGGGAGATTGGCTACCCTTCAATCTGTCTTATGAGGCTGATGGTGTCATCACTCGCCCTTATCCAATTCCTACGGTTGAAGGAACTGAATATAAAATTGGTATTAACAGCAATAAAATTGGTAATCTGTATATGCTAAATTCCAAGTATGAACATCCTGAAGCTTTCGTTAAGATTCTTAACCTTTACAGTAAAACTTGTATCGAAACTACGAATGCTGAGGATTTTAAAACCTATTGGGCAGACGAACAATACAGACTCTGTCCTGTTACTTTGGGTATTCCTACACCTGAACTTTTTGCAGACGTTTTACTAGATGCCATAAAAAAAGGAACTTCAGAAGGTCTTCCTGCTAATCTTCAGACAGTTTATGGCTATATTAAGGACTTTGAATCCGGGGCTAATACCGACCCGAATGCTTATGGCACATGGGGTCAAATGAATAGTCGGGGATCTGTAGTTATTGCTATGACAGATTATAAGGGGCATATAATTTCTAACCTGATGGAGAACAATCTTCCCGAAGTTTGGATTCAGAATTCTTCTATTCTTGAGACGCTTATTAACACAAGCTTTACCGATATTATTACCGGAAATAAGCCACTAGATTATTTCGATCAATTTGTTACAGAGTGGTTGAAGGCAGGTGGTCAAGAAACCATTGATGAACTTGAAAAAACTACAAAAAAATAGCTGAAACGAAATGGAGTGGGAGAAATTCCACTCCATTTTATAAAATTCAATTTTTAATATTCTCTGAATATTTAATTGTTAAGAAATCAATGGCATCAACGAAATCGATGAAACAAATGAATAATACAAATGAAGCGCATCGCACAAGCTTATAGCAGGTGGTATAAATATAATGAGAAACAATTTAATATTTAGTAAAGGCATAATCAAAAGCGGTCGCCGCAAGGATAAAATAATACGCCAGCTTCCACTACATGTTATGTTAATTCCTGCTGTTATTCTTGTTGCAATTTATAGTTATGGTTCCATGGCGGGAATTTCTATCGCTTTTCAAAAGTTTAAACCAACAAATGGATTATTCGGATCGGAATGGGTTGGCCTTAACAATTTTAGAACTTTGTTCGCAATGCCGAATATATGGTCAGTAATCAGAAACACCTTAACCATCTCTTTAGCAAAAATGGTAGCAGGTGTTATTGTCCCCGTGACATTTGCATTGATGCTTAATGAGGTCAAAAACATGGGCATTAAGCGCACAGTGCAGACATTTGTTTATCTGCCTAATTTTCTTTCCTGGATTATATTGTCTGGTATTTTCACCGATATTTTATCTCCAAGCTCAGGTATGGTGAATATGCTTTTAAGCAAAATAGGAATATCATCTATTTTTTTTCTGGGTGATCAAACCTGGTTTCCTATAACAATGGTCTTGACGGATATTTGGAAAAGCTTTGGTTTTGGTTCTGTTATTTATTTAGCTGCATTATCGGGCATTGATCCTGCACTCTATGAGTCAGCAGAAATTGATGGGGCAAGACGCTGGAAGCAGACGATTCACATTACCTTGCCGGGCATTCTTAGTATGGTAATACTTATGACTGTTTTAAGTATGGCGAATATCCTCAATGGTGGCTTTGATCAGATTTACAACATGTATAATCCATCTGTTTATGCTACGGGTGATATTTTGGATACTTTTGTATTTCGACTCGGAATCGAACATGCACAATACGCGCTTTCTACAGCGGCAAGTCTTTTTAAATCAGTCATATCCTTCATTTTTATCGTATCGTCATATTATATGGCTGATCGATTCGCTGGCTATCGAATTTTTTAGGGGGGCAGGTATATGAAAATAAAACAATCTCCGTCTGGTATTGTATTTCAAGTATTTAACTATATATTTCTTATTGCTATAGCACTCATATGCATACTTCCTTTCATTAATTTGTTGGCAATATCTTTTTCAAGTAAGATCGCTGTAACTGGTGGATGGGTTACTTTCTGGCCTATCAAATTCACGACGGGTGCTTATGGATTTATCATGAAGAATATGGCGTTCGCACGTTCACTTGGTGTTTCAATTCATCGTACATTACTCGGTGTGGTAATCAATATTGTTTTAATTGTCCTCACAGCTTATCCTCTTTCCAAGTCAAAATCGGGTTTTCCTGCGAGATCATATTATTCCTGGTTTTTCATCATTACCATTTTGTTTTCTGGTGGTTTAATTCCATCTTATATGATGGTTAAATACACAGGTTTGATGGACAAAATTTGGGCATTGGTTCTACCGAGTGCTCTTCCGGTTTTTAGTATGTTGGTCGTTATGAATTATATGCGCGGGCTACCTCAGGAGTTAGAAGAAGCAGCTTATATTGATGGCGCAAATCATGTACAAACACTGCTTAAGGTTATTTTGCCCGTATGTACGCCTACCTTGGCAACAGTTACTCTTTTCTCTTTTGTATTTCATTGGAATAGCTGGTTTGACGGGATGATCTATATGAATTCGATTCAAAAGTATCCATTGCAAAGTTATTTACAAACCGTAGTCATCAATCCAGAAGCTTTCTTTCGTAATACAACTAATATGAGCACGGAAGTAGCCGTGTATCTGAAGCTTGTTAATGCAAGAACTACAAATGCAGCGCAATTGTTCTTGGCGACGATACCTATTTTAGCGGTTTATCCATTCTTACAAAAATATTTTACGACAGGTCTTGTTATGGGCAGTGTAAAAGGTTGATAAGAAAACAAACGTAAATTTGAAATGTATATGTCCATCTTATGGGTCAAAAAAGCGTATCCTTGTAAAAAGAACACTTGCTTTGAAAGCATACGTTTGTTAGGCTAACGTGCGCAATATGACCGAACAGGGCAGGAGGTTAAGTTGCAAAGAAATACCGGATTGCCTGTTTTTGAAGGTTGATGGCAAATTATTTTGCTAAGAAAGGTGTGTTATGAATAACAATATTAGTTTTGACGGATTTATTCAGATTGCCATTGTCGTGGAGGATATACAGAAGGCGGCGGAAACATGGGCAAAACTATTCAATGTACCTGTTCCTGAAATCCACAACAATCTACCATCTCATAATCCGGATCTGACCTATCGCGGAAAACCTGCATTTTACGGACTGAAAGTTGCCAATATTCATGTTGGTAATTTTGTCATAGAATTGCATGAACCAGATGAAAAAGACAGCACCTTCCGTGAATTTTTAGACAAGCATGGAAACGGTGTTCACCACCTTGGCTTTCAGGTTGGTGAAAAACGGGATGCGATTGTCGGTGAGCTCGAGGAAATGGGCTATGACATGCGTACAATCGGCTACTATCCCGGCAGCAGCTGGACCATTGTGGACACGGAAGAGGATCTGGGTGTGAATCTGAATATCAAGCCCAGAGCGTAGATTGATGATTTAATCCCGGATGCCGTTTTTTCCAGAATCAAACACTTTCAGAAGTAAGTTGGTTGATTATAGTGAATGGTATTTTTTTTGAATACAACGCTCTGATTGAAGTGACGTGGATTGATAATTGATCTTGCTTAGATGGTCTTGTATGGCTGTTTATCCACCGAAGCTGAGGGTTTGGAATTGTATTCTCATGCTACATATCACAGATTAGGTATTATTGGTAACAAAACATATTTGAAAATATGAGAAATAAATTAATTTGAAAAGAGGTAAATTTTTATGGCTGGATTCATGGATACCAATGTTCTGACACAGGTGGCTTTTATAGTGAAGGACATCGAAAAAACCAAAGTGAAATTTGCCGAGTTTTTTGGCATTGAACCACCCAATCATTTTGACGGTGGTAAATTTGAAGTGACTGGTACGACCGTCATGGGCGAACCGGCTCCGAACGCGAATTGTCTAATGGCCTTTTTTGATGCTGGTCCCAATGTGCAAATTGAGCTGATTCAGCCCAATGGCGTGAAAAGCACATGGCAGGACTTTCTAGATGCACACGGTGAAGGCATTCATCATATTGCTTTCAATGTCAAAGGTATGGATGGCAAGGTACTTGCCCTTGAAAAATTTGGCATGAATTGTGTTCAACGTGGAAAGTATGGCAATGCCGGTGGAGAGTATGCCTATATGGATGCTAGGGAAGATTTGAAATGTTTCATAGAGTTATTGGAGAACTATTAGTACGCTGTAACGGCTTGATGATTTCGTTAGCAAAATAAAAACTTTGTCATAGCAAGCGTTTTCAATAAAAGTTAAAAAACAGGTATTGCACTGTTGTTATGAATTCACGAGAGCATGGCTTTATCGCTGAAAATGCACAGCATTTTCAGCGAGTTTTGTGCCAGCTAGTGGCGAAAGGCATATTTGTAAATCTGAAAATATGCAACTTTTTAAGAAAGTTTATATCTGCGCGAAACGAAAGGAGTGGCAACAACTATGAGAATTTTTATTACAGGCGGCACAGGCAACATCGGTCAATATGTCACAGAGGCACTGCTGGCCAAGGGTCATTCGCTGGTTCTTCTGACACGTACACCGAACCGCATTCCCGCTTTTAAGGCGATGAAGAATTTGACGGTCGTGGCAGGCAACATCTTGGATTTGGACATTATGAAGGAAGCCCTTCAGGGATGTGATGCGGTTGTACACATCGCATTGGGATGGGGAAACACACCGGTTGAAATGATTGACCACGATACACGTGTGACTGCTTTTCTGGCGGATGCAGCTGAAAAGGCCGGTGTAAAGCAATTTATATACACCAGTTCGACAGCTGCCATGGGACCGCTGCGTAACGGGATGGATGAAACTACCTTGCTGTTGCCGGGCGACTTGTATGGTGCGACGAAAGCATCGACAGAGATGTATCTGCTTGGCTTTAATCAGTACTATGGTGGTCAGGGTGTTTATGCCGAAAAGGTGAAGATGCGCCGCAATGTCATCCGTCCGGGCTATACCTTCTCCAATCCGGTCTGTGAAAATGGTGCCTCCCAATCGGATGTTCGCTTCCGTAATATTGTGTTGGCTATTCTGAAGAATGAGGATGTGACGTTTTCCCGATATAACGGGACGCAGTTTCTCTCTTCTGCTCAGATTGCAGAGCTTTATGTGAAACTTCTGGACAGCGACTTAAACCGTGAGGTTTTTCTGGCCCTTGGCAAGAAGTTTGTGTCCTGGTTGGATATTGCAAACATGGCAAAATCATTGGTTCCGGAATCCACAAGTCGGGTCATTGATGTGGATGCAGGTGTTGAAAAAGAATTGTCCTTTTATAATGCCAGCAAAATGGAACGTGTATTTGGCCTTTCTTATGAAGGGGATGAAGATTTATTGGCACATGTCCGTTGGAACATAGATCGTGCCCGCGTGGAATTGGCCGGTGGTAACGTGCACAATGTTTACCATGTGTGGTGAGAGGTTTGTCGAAGCTTAACTGGGTAGTTTTTGGTTATTCGGCATATCCTATTTTAATAGCAATAAATGACCTGCTTCCAAGCGTATTATGATTTTTTCAATTCTCCTTCATCTATCAAGACGTCTTCAAGTGCTTGCACAACAACAGCATCATATTGGGCTGGTGTGAACCGCCATATTTCTGCCATGGCAATGTCAGGTGACATGCCTTTTCGATAAGCCCGATCAGAAGTTATGGCGTCATAGGTATCTGCAACGGCTATAATGAGCGCCTCAAACATAATATTATCGGTTTTGAGCCCACAAGGATATCCTGATCCGTCTAGTCTCTCATGATGTTGTTGGACGATTTTAAAAATCACATCCTCAAATCTACCGTTTAGCAACCTGCTGCTTTCTGATGGATGCGTCTTAATGATATTATATTCTTCAACTGTCAACTTGTCTGGTTTGTTCAGAATCTCGTCAGGGATAATGCATTTTCCAATATCATGAAAAAGCGAAGAAACGGATAACGTATAGATGATATGCTGTGACATCTTCAGCTTTTCACAGATTTTGATACAGTATGTTTGAACACGTTCTGCATGATGATGGGTATAAAAATCTTTACTTTCAGATTCATGCAACAGCGTTTTCAAATCCTTATTGTATTCAGATAGCGTTTTAAAAATTGGCTGGGAAGAGACATATAAAAGTTTGATGCCTTGATCTGATTGAACAAGGATATTCTCCGCTAAATGGTGCGTATAGAAACTGTCGCCTTTATGAACCACAATATTTTCATCTGCTGTATTCAGAATTGCCATACCTTCAATGACATAGAAAAACTCCATCAGACTTTCATCATCACCAGGTTCGATGCAGGCAGGTACGCCTGGCATCACATCAATCTGCATCACATCGACGTTGTCACCACTTGCAAGCAAACTCGTGGATGTTTTATAATCTGATGTTATGCCCAAATTTCTGAATTCTTTAATAATGTGTAATCCATCCATAAAACCCTCGAAATAAAAAAGCAGTAGCCACCTAAGGCCAACTGCTTATATTATACCCGTTTTTTCGTGATGTAACACTTGTCATCTCAGGACTTTAAACGGATCTACCTGGTATATTTGTCCACCGATTTCGACGTCAATATAATCGTTGACAAGTACAAGGTCTTCTTTTGCTGCCTTTTTTATCAGGACATTTACCTTTTTCAAAGTCTTTTTTTGAAGTGCTGCAACCATCTTGTCAATTTTTGTTTGCATATCGGACAAAAGCTTAACCTGTTTTTGTATAAATTTCTCATATTTATCAGTGTCATCTGACGTTTTTGCCAATTCTTTCGTATAATTCAAATCATATTGCATTATTAGTTTGTCCACTTCTGAAATTGTTTTAGCAATTTGCTCCATAACATAGAGATCAGTTTTCTCCATCGATTCGAAAATCTTTTCATCATCTGCTGCAAATGATACTGAGCAAAGCAGAATCGGAAGCAGGCAAAAAACGGCCAAGATTATAGACAACTTGCGGATAACATTTTTGTTCATATTTTCCCTCCAAAGACTCATATTTGGTAACTGGCTGCCATATCAAAGGCCCTGTAGTTTTGCGTCACTGATTTTCATCAGTTTTGCCATTTTCAGATGAAAGTATTAAGAGATGGTAAATGTACTATAACCCAAACGTTGTTAATTGTCAATAAAAAGTTTCAATTTCATTCAATTCAATATTCTTGTGGGCGTGTAAACTACCTCAGATTGAACCTTGATTCTACCGTAATAACCCGAAAATGATACAATTTGATGCCAAATCGCGGCATTATCGGCAGTACAAGGCTCCACATTGTTCTGGTAGACCGCGATATTGGCCTGAAATTGGGCATTTTCAATCGATTTCGCCTCCTGCGGAATCGAAATCGGGGTTCTTACACCAGAATCAACCTTGTACTTTATGTGAAACAGCTTTTATGCCGTTAAAGCCGGTTGGCTATGAGTTAGGTCGCATGTCAGACTACACCGTTTCATCGCCACGCTGCGAAGGCATGGGAAAATGCCGACGATGTCTGAAAAGCATGCTTCAAGCGGTTCGTCCATCATTGCATGTTAGTATGGCACAAGCTATACTGAGATGGAAAGCTGAAAATGTGAAGCATTTTCAGCAAGTTTTGTGTGAACTCGACGAGTTCGCATGGAAAAAAAAGCTGAAAATGTGAAGCACTTTCAGCAAGTTTTGTACCTGAGCGAAGAGAATTGATTAGCTAGGATCAAGTGGACTCGATCTGCAGCCTGGGTGTCTATACCGAAAAAATGAAAATGCACCGCAATATCATCCGCCCTGCATGATAATTATCTGTTTTTCAGATAGATGAATAAACGGGTCAAGATCTATGAGGCGAAGGATGGGGAGGATAATGCCATGAATATTGAAGGAATCACAATCCGATGTTTCGAGCAAAATGACCGTCTGTTAGTAGAAGCGTTTTTTCAGCAAATGGGTGGTGAATCACGGGCATTCTTTGACAGAGCCGACGGCAACAGCGGCAACGCGCTCGGTTTTTTCGATGGAAAAGACACACATGTCATCCGTTGGATGGCTTTGTATGAGGGCAGAATGGTGGGCTATGTGTTCCTTTGGGATTTGGACAAGATGATTCCCTGGCTGGGCATTGGGGTGGCTGAGGATTTAAAGGGGAAACATCTCGGCAGGCAACTGATGCAAACGGCATCCGATTATGTAAAAACGCAGGGTATGGGTGGCATCCTCTTGACAACACATGTAGCAAATTTGCGGGGACAAGGTCTGTATGAGCGTTGTGGTTATGAAAGGATGGGTATGCATTCCAGCGGAGAAACGCTGTATTTGCTGCGGTTTAAAGGGTGAAGGAGTGCGAGGATTTACTATGCCGTTTTTCGAAGGAAAACAGCTGATTTATGAAATACTATGTCTTTTTGTTATTCCAATTATCCTGAGTATTTTTTTTACAGATTCGCTTCCAAAAAAATATGGGTTTTACCAATATTATCGATAAGTATATTTATGGCAGTGACAGTATTCTTTTTTCCATATATTGCTCAAGATATATTAGGTGATTCCGGTGTTCGAGTTATTACACTGGAATCATTAGGTGCGCAGAAAGATACAACAACAATTTATTGGTTGGTATTCTTTTTACCAATTCAATTGTACATCTCAGTTGTTTGTACGATAATAACTTATATTTTAAGGAGAAAATGTGATAATTGAGATTTCATGAAAATGATCAATAATCGTGATGACCGTGAACGGCAGAATGCCTGGCGAACAGGGGGTTGATTGGGGTATTATGTATATCAAATAGTCTCATCCAAAGCTAATATACTATTAGTATAATAATAATTTATATTAAATTTTAAATAATTATTCTAACAATTATTTTATAAATACCTTGACAATTTATTCAACTAAGCGCAAACTAGTGTTAGTACAATAAAAAGGGTGGAGTACTCATGAATATTTCAACAAAGGATATCGTGTCGAATTCTGACATGATCAAGAATTACAAATTGTGCAGGGAAAAAGCAGAAAATTCCGGGAAAATCTTCATATTGAAGAATAATCGGCCGGATGCAGTCCTGTTCTCTGTCGCCGAATATGAACGGTTATCTGTATTCATAGAATAACTGGAAAACCTAGAGGCAGAAGATATCGCGGGCATAATCTCTGCCATGCCGAAGGAAGGCGCCAGAAGGCGCTATTCAATTGATAATCTGAAACATGACATCCTGTAGGAGACAGGAATGTATTAAAGGAGAAATAGACTATGAAAAACGATAAGGTAATATTGGATACAGAACCACAAGTTGAGGATATGAATGATCGAAACGGACTGAAAATTGCAGTAGGTGTTGGTATAGCCGCAGTTGCTGCCGTTGCAGCAGGAATTTTGCTCACGAAGGACAAGGAAGAATCAGAAGAACGATCCAATAAAATGGTGCGAACACCTGGTGAAGTCATTGAAGAGGTGTTTGAACAGAAAAAAAATGAACTAAAGGATGCGGCGGAACAAATAAATGCGGATGTGAGACAGGAAACCGACCGTTTTAACGGCAAAATGGATGATGTGAAAAAGCATGTGCATTCAGGCTACAAAAAAATAAAGAAGACGCTTCACAAAACGGCTTCCGCCATTTCACGAGACATGAAATAAGATTCACCGGATGATTCTACCGTAATAACCCGAAAACACTCCAATTTGATGCCAAATCGCGGCGCACAGACCGCGATATTGGCCTGAAATTGGGCATTTTTAATCGATTTCGCCTCCTGCGGAGTCGAAATCGGAGTTCTTACACCAGAATCATCGGATAACAATCGTAGGCTCACGATGTGAAAAAAATACAGTCATCCTTCACGAAGGTGATCACGATACCAATTTCCATATGAAAGGGAATGAAAAATGAATGAAGTAATCGTTACAAAACCAGATGAGGAAAGATTTACAGCAAGAAGAGTGGTTTATTACATTCTAGGTGTTCTGGAAGTCCTGTTTGCTTTCAGACTGGTTTTCAAGCTGATGGGGGCTAATCCAGAGAGCGGGTTCGTTGCCTTCATATATGCCGTATCCCGGGTGTTCTTGTTTCCTTTTATTTCTATATTTAGTTCGGCAACGACACAGGGCATCGAAACAAAGGCAGTATTGGAACCAGGCACTATCATTGGCATGATAGTCTATGCAATTGTTGCATGGGGAATTGTCAAGATGTTTATCATCATCAAAAAGTCAAAAGCTGATCCGATTTAATTTGATGTAATGTTGTGGATAGCAAATAAAACGTTCCATATCAGGGCAAGAGCCCAGCAACCCAATAATGCGGTAGCTGGGCTCTTATATTCACACTTGTCAATTGGAAACGCCAGTCAATGGATAATTTGTGTGACACAAACCTTCGTTTGACTTTGTTACTGAAAAAATACATGCAATTTGACACTGACATTAGAGATGTTTTGTGTGATATACTATGTACGGACATACTGACATAGCTTAAGATAATGGCAGCCGCTATGGGTTCAGGGAGGACAAGATGAAACGAACAGAAAGAATTGAAAAATCGATTACCGCCATGTTGTGCATGCAGCGACAGTGCTGGGAACACGCCGTTGGCGGCAGAGCACTCATCCATGCAGGGAAATGTGAAATGGCTGTTTTGTTTGCAAAAGATGCCGCCTTGCGTCAGCGTCCAGACGGACGCCCTGGCATGGTGGAAGATTGTACAGCCAGTACGGATGCTATCGCGCACATGCCAGTACTGGCCTATGCACTGCAGGAAACCAGGGATGCAAAACTGGAAACAGCACTGTCTGAGATGAAACGATATGCCTATGAAGTGGCACCTCGTGATGCAGAGGGAACCCTTTACCATGTCATCGACGCACCACAGTTCTGGTCGGATTGTACGTATATGGCACCGCCTTCTTTCGCCACCATCGGGGATTTTAACGAATCGATGAAACAATTTCGCGGTGCCAAAAAAGCGCTGTGGGATTCTGAGAAAAAGATGATGCGCCATATTTATGATGACGGTAAGAAAGTCTGGATTCGCGACAAGTTCTGGGGCGGGGGTAACGGCTGGACAGCGGCAGGATTGGCGGAAGTGTTATGTATGCTGCCAGCGGAAATGTCTGCTGAAAAGGCAGAGCTGACTGCCTGGCTGGAAGAAATTCTGACAGGCTGCATGGCTTATCGCCGGGCGGATGGCTTGTTCCATGATGTGATTGATGAGCCGGACACCTTCATTGAAAGTAACCTCGGGCAAATGCTCGCTTTTGCTATTTATCATAGCGTAACAGGGGGTCACCTGTCGGAACGTTGGCTGAAAGAAGCCCATATCATGCGGGAGGCGGCGATTCATAAGATAGACGAATATGGTGTTATTCAAGGAGCCTGCAGTTCACCCGCCTTCGACCGATCCGGCACATCCACTGAAGCTCAGGCGTTCACCATTATGATGGAGACGGCAGCCGCGGCATTTGTGCAGGATTGATTTCCCATAAAAGGAGGGGCTTGAAACCCTTTGTTGCATGACAACCCCATTCACACAGGATTGATGATTGCGAGGTGGATGGGGATGAACCAGAAAATTTCGCTTTTAATACAGGTTTAAGATGACCGCGAAGTGACAAGACCTGAAACACCATATGAATGCCGTCATAAATGTATCATTGATTCTACCGTAAAAACCCGAAAATGCTCCAATTTGATGCCAAATCGCGGCGTTATCGGCAGTACAATGCTCCGCATTGTACTGGTAGACCGCGATATTGGCCTAAAATTGGGCATTTTCAATCGATTTCACCTCCTGCGGAGTCGAAATCGGGGTTCTTACACCAGAATCATCATTATAAGATAAGCGAAATATGTACATCATTGTAGAAACGGTAAATAAAAAGATACTAGCGCATTGCGCATAGAGAGAAGGGCGGTTTTCATGAATAAAGTAGACATTATTTGTCTTGGGGAATTGCTCATTGACTTTGTATCGACGGATAGAGACGTATCTCTTGCCGGTAGTTCCGGTTTTAAAAAAGCCCCTGGCGGAGCACCGGCCAATGTGGCAGCCGGGGTAAGCCGTTTAGGACTTAAGGCCGGATTTATAGGGAAAGTAGGTGACGACCCCTTTGGGGTGTATCTTAGGGATGTGCTGGAAGAAATATCTGTCGATACCAGCTTCTTGGTGGCGGATCCGGATGCGCGAACCACGCTCTCTTTCGTGGCACAGAAAAGCGATGGTGTGCGGGATTGTATGTTCTACCGGAATCCCGGCGCAGACATGCTGCTAAGACAAGAGGAGTTGAGCATTGACTATTTCGAAGGGGCGACTTTCTTTCACTTCGGTTCCATCAGTCTAGGGGCTGAACCGTCGAAAAGCGCCACATTGAAGGCCATTGCATTTGCCCGGGAGAAAGGTTTGCTGATTTCTTACGACCCGAATCTGCGGCCGACATTATGGCCGGACATGGACACGGCGCGGCGTGAAATTCTTGACGGCTTCCGCTATGCGGACATTGTGAAGATCAGCGATGAAGAATACGGGGTCATTCTGGGTGTTGAAAGCCCGGAAGCTTGTGCAGAAGCCATTCTATCCATGGGGCCAAAATTGGTCGTCGTTACATTGGGACCAAAAGGCTGCTACTACAGTGATGGTGTTCGCACGGGTTATTTACCGACTTTTGATGATGTGACCGTTGTGGAAACAACCGGTGCCGGCGACGCTTTTGTGGCATCCACCCTTACAGGGATTTTTGCCAGACTGGTGGCAGGAGACCCGGATGCTTTATGCGCGGATGATACATTCCGGCGTATCCTGGTCTTTGCGAATGCGGCAGGATCCCTTGCCACCACAAAGCTTGGTGCCATTCCTTCACTACCAACGACGGATGACGTTCTGACTTTCCTGACTGCACATCCGGATGCGTAAACTGCTACTTATAAGATGTTTCCCATATGCTAGTGTATTGTCTGGTTCAAATTTAACATAATGATAGTATCAGTAATTCATATTTCCAACTATAATGAACGATCATTACCAGTTTTTATTAAGCCATATATTAACTATATATCAACAAGACAGTACACTAGGGGGCGTTCTTTTTGCCGATAGACATGCGCGACATACAATTGAATAAAGACATCCCCGTTCCGCTGTATTACCAGTTTAAGCAGATATTACTGGATAAACTCCGTTCAGGTGAACTGGGTGAGTCAGAGTGTCTGCCGACAGAAATGACCTTTGTTTCTGAACTGGGCATCAGCCGTTCCACGGTTCGCCAGGCCTTCAATGAATTAGTGAACGAAGGCTACCTGACCCGGGAGAAAGGCAAGGGGACTTTTGTCTGCCGACCTAAAATTGATGAGGGGTTTTTTCAGAGACTTGATAGTTTTAACAGAGAAATGCAGCAAAAAGGCCTGTTGCCGGGTACGAAGGTGCTGGCCTTTGAAAAAGTAAATGGTCGCGCCGATGTCAATGGGCATCTTGGACTTGCAGAAAATGCAGCATTATTATATCTCTGCCGTCTTCGCTTGGCGGATGGCGAACCGGTGGTTTACCTTGAAACCTGGTTGCCGTTTCATTTACTAGAAAACATGGCATCAGCGGATTTTACCACCCAATCCCTCTATCAGACATTGGAAGAGCAATACAACAAGCGGGTGGAGCGGGCTGTCCGGAAAATTGAAGCAGTCGGTGCCACAGCGAAAGAAGCGAGACTTCTGGGTGTGAAGACCGGTGCCCCGGTTTGTCTGGTCAGGTCCACGGCCTACCTTGCCGATGGTGTGCCGATTGAATATTCCGTAGCCCGATACCGAGGAGATCGCAACCAGTTCACAGTGGAACTGGTTCGATAGAAAGTATAAGCGGGATTGGCTTTTCTGGCAGGAATTACAGATTACAGTGGAAATGTTTTGATAAAAAGATTCCGCGCGACATGGATCCTGTCAATGCCACAATGATCATTACGTTCCGGGAAGTTCTGAGCGCCATGCGGCGTTTTGGCATGAAGGAAAACAGCAGTATAGTTGTTTTTGGTGCCGGTCGCCAAGGCCATGGAACACCCAAATGGCGTGCGCGTACGTGACGGCTATGTCTATGTGACACAGAGCATGCTTTCAAAAGTGCAGGATCCGTCCGGCAAACTTGTCAGCTGCGTATACCGCTTCGAAGTGGACGATGAGAACATTGCCGTGACCAACACATTGGCAGACCCGAACATCCTCACAACTTTTATCACACTGAACCCGGAATGGCGACCTTGTCTGAATTGTCTTTGGAGATATCACTACAGCGTGACTTCGATATTTACGCCAAGTCTAGCATCATATTTGAGGATTTTGACTTGTTGTAAGTCCGCATAAATAAAGGATCATAAAAATGAATTATTCAAACTCACGCTGTAGTGATATAAAGAAAGGAGAAATAAAAATGTTGACATTCACTAAAGCCGACAAACCTACCCTATACTTTATTGGTGTGACTACCACACAGTCTTCCATTATGCGTGTTTTTCCTGAATGGGCAAAAGTGCTTGGTCTGAAGGATGCCGTCATCAAAGGTATTGATATTCCCATTCATGCCAACCCCGAAGTATACAGAGAAGTGGTGACCTTCATCCGGGACGATGCCAAATCCCTCGGTGCCCTCGTAACCACAC
>JBBRWP010000034.1:0-18632 GCA_038249175.1 Acetivibrionales bacterium | reverse complement strand
CAGCAAGATTCATAATATAAAAGCAGCAAGGATCCTAATATAAAAGCAGCAAGATTCATAATATAAAAGCAGCAAGGATCCTAATATAAAAGCAGCAAGGTTCATAAAATAAAACAGCAAGATTCATCATATAAAAGCAGCAAGGTTCCTAATATACAAGCAGCAAGGTTCCTAATATACAAGCAGCAAGGTTCCTAAAATAAAACAGCATGATTCATCATATAAAAATAGCAAGGTTCATCATATAAAAATGGCAAGGTTCATCATATAAAAATAGCAAGGTTCATCATATAAAAATGGCAAGGTTCATCATAACAACATCGTTTACGATTTTAGTTCAATTGATCATTGTACTTTATGAGTTGCATTCGATATAATCAGTAACAGACAGGTTCTCAATGAGCATGTCTGTTTTTTATGGTTTTTAGAAAGAGGTGTGTGTGTGTATGAAAAAGGCAAAACTGATTGTGGAAACAGATTTTATTTTGTCTGATGTGGACCCACGTTTGTTTGGATCTTTTATTGAACATTTGGGGAGAGCGGTCTACGAAGGTATTTATGAACCAGGACACCCAACGGCAGATGAACAGGGTTTTCGGAAAGACGTGATTAAGTTGATCAAAGACATCAATGTGCCTATTGTTCGTTATCCTGGCGGCAACTTTGTTTCCGGTTACAACTGGGAAGATGGCGTTGGTCCGGTGAAAGATCGCCCGCGACGCATGGAACTTGCCTGGCGTTCTATTGAAGACAATTCTTTTGGGACCAATGAGTTCATGGATTGGTGTAAAAAAGCCAACACAGAACCGATGATGGCAGTAAATTTAGGCACACGTGGTCCGGAAGAAGCACGTCAATTGGTGGAATACTGCAACCATCCCGGCGGAACAGCACTTTCAGATTTGCGCAAAAGACATGGCTGGGATAAACCGCACAATGTAAAACTGTGGTGTCTTGGTAATGAGATGGACGGTCCATGGCAAATGGGTCATAAAAACATGAATGAATATGCAAGAACGGCACGGGAAGCTGCAAAACTGATGAAATGGGTCGATCCGGCGATAGAACTGGTGGCATGTGGCAGTTCCAACAGCAGCATGTCAACCTTTGGTGATTATGAAATGGCCGTTCTCAATGAGTGCTATGAAGATGTGGACTACGTTTCCCTGCATACCTATTATGGCAATCGAAACGGGGATTCTGCCAGTTTTATGGCGCAAACCATGGATATGGATGCTTTCATCAAGTCTGTTGCAGCCATGACTGATGCCATACAAGGAAAGAAGCATGGCAAAAAGAGAATTCAGCTCAGCTTCGATGAATGGAATGTCTGGTTCCACTCAAATCAGAGCGACAGTGAAATTCCTTCATGGCAACAAGCCCCACCCATGCTTGAAGATCTTTATACTCATGAAGATGCCGTTGTGGTTGGACTGATGCTTATTACTTTATTGAAAAATGCAGACCGCGTGAAAGTGGCTTGTTTAGCCCAGTTGGTTAATGTTATCGCACCGATTTTGACAGAAAAAGGCGGATCCGCCTGGGTACAGAGTATTTTCTGGCCCTTCATGCAAGCCTCTCAATATGGCCGTGGCACGGTGATGCAGGGTATTTTAAAGGCACCACTGCACGATACGAAGCAGTTTACGGATGTGCCTGTGGTGGATGCGGTTGTGATTCGTAATGATGAAAATGGGGAAGTCACTCTTTTTGTGGCGAACCGTGATTTAGAAGAAAGTGTTTCTTTCGAAACAGAATTAAGAGGCTTCAATGGCTTGAAGGTATTGGAGCATTTGGTTCTGGCCAACGAAGACAGAAATGCCTTCAATACAAAAGACAAGCCCAACGCCGTGCATCCTGTTGCAGGAAATGCTGTTTGCGATGGTGTTGTGGTTACAGTCGTAATTCCAAAATGTTCATGGAATATGATTCGTCTAGTAAAAGCGTAACGAACTAATCCAGTAGCAATTTATTCACAGCAGCCATTATCTGTCGTGTTCAGCTCAGTAAAATTCTTTCAGCTCTATTATGTAGCCATTATCTGTCGTGTTCAGCTCAGTAAAATTCTTTCAGCTCTGTTATGTAGCTTTCGCCTGTCATGTTCAGCTCAGTAAAATTCTTTCAGCTCTGTTATGTAGCCATTATCTGTCGTGTTCAGCTCAGTAAAATTCTTTCAGCTCTGTTATGTAGCTTTCGCCTGTCATGTTCAGTCAAGGAGCAATCCGTAGACGCATTAGGGCCTGTTGATAAGGAAAAGCGAAAAACACTGGCACCGCCCTGGATGGGCGGTGAGTCGCGCCTGAGCCAGGATGGCGAATCGCGACGATCCGGTGTTTTTCGTTTTGACGAATCTACAGTCCCTTTGTGGCGAAGGTTGCGACGGATTGAACATGACAGGAGAAGGCGGGAAGTTTACCATAAATATAAAAACCATACACAAACTACATCAGCCAGTAGGCGATGCAGTTGCGTTCTCTGTTCAATTCGCTTATCCATGATATAATGCGAAACAAAGATTTGCTTCAATTTTGTTTTCCAATAAACACGGAGGAAAAATGCAGACAAAAGACTTCAGTTATAACTTGCCGGAAAGGCTAATCGCACAACACCCGCTTGAACCAAGGGATGCATCACGACTTTTGGTTTTGGATAAGGAAACCGGGGATATTTCACATAAAGTTTTTCATAACATTGTAGATTTTCTGAACCCAGGAGACTGTTTGGTGCTGAACAATACACGTGTCATTCCGGCTCGTTTGCTGGGTGTGAAAGAAGACAGCCTTGGTAAAATGGAATTTGTTTTGCTCAAAAGAATTTCAGGCGACAACTGGGAAGTGCTTGTACGCCCGGGGAAAAAAGCTAAGATTGGGGCTCGATTTTCTTTTGGAGACGGGCTTTTGCATGCAGAAGTATTGGATATACTGGAAGAGGGCAACCGGCTTGTCCGGTTCACCTATGAAGGCATTTGGGAAGAAGTGCTGGATCTGGCAGGCGTGATGCCATTACCACCCTATATAACGGCTACCTTGGAAGACAGAGAACGGTATCAAACCGTTTACTCAAAGTGGCACGGGTCCGCTGCAGCCCCGACGGCTGGTTTGCATTTTACACCGGAATTGTTGCAGCAGATTCGGGATAGGGGTGTTCAAATTGCAGAAGTGACCCTTCATGTTGGGCTGGGCACTTTCCGGCCGGTGAAAGTGGACAACGTTCAAGACCACCATATGCATTCGGAGTACTATGAGATTGATACAGAAGCCTGCGCTACCATTATGGCGGCAAGAAACAATGATAAGCGCATTGTGGCCGTTGGTACCACGTCCGTGCGTGTTTTAGAAACGGTTGCGAGTCAGTCCCTAAAGAACAAAACCTTCGATGAGAAAGACCGGAAGAGTACGTTCACAGGGGAACTGAATACAGCAGATAATGACACAACCATAGAATCTGCTGAAATCATAAGATCTGCTGAATCCATAGGCGCTGCTGAAACCATAGGATCTGCTGAAACCATAGGATCTGCTGAAACCATAGGATCTGCTGAAACCATAGGATCTGCTGAAACCATAAGATCTGCTGAATCCATAGGCGCGGCTGAAACCATAGGATCTGCTGAATCCATAAGTGCTATTAAAAACAGAATCGTAGACAAAAACCAAATGCATGACAGCGGTTCATCCGGTAAAAGAAACTTGACATTACAGCCAATGACCGGGGATACTCAGATATTCATTTATCCCGGTTACAAATTTTTGGCTGTGGATGCCCTGATTACAAATTTTCATTTGCCTGAATCTACCTTATTAATGCTGGTATCTGCATTGGCCGGGAGGGATAATGTGTTGCATGCCTATGAAGAGGCAGTAAAAGAGCAGTATCGTTTTTTCAGTTTTGGCGATGCGATGCTGATTGAATAATACAGGAAATTTACGACTGCCGATGCGATGCTTACTACGTAACATAAGAATCATTTTTTAACAATGTAGTGCTGATTGCATAGTACAGGAATCTCACGTTTGGTAATGCGACGTTGATTGCGCACCCTGCGTAACACAAGATGTTTTTATAATGAAACTCTAATTTGTGTAAAAGCCTATCCTCATCTTGACGCATTATACTGGCAATATAACTTGAAACGGAGGGATTCTATATGAAACGTGGTGGAAAGTCATTTTGGGGTGTTGTGTTGATTGGTTTGGGAGCATTGATGATACTACGGAACCTGAACCTGATTAGTTTTCGTTGGATTTGGAATTTCAGTGCACCCATTGTTTTGTTTGTTCTTGCTTTCTTTTTCGTGGCCGGGTTTCTGTCGAGGGGACCCAAAGGGGCCGGGTTGCTGGTTCCTGCCGGTATTTTGGCCGGAACGGGATTAACGCTGTTGCTGGGAACCACTTTTTCTCTGATGCATTACGTATGGCCGGGATTCATTTTAGCACCGGCACTGGGTCTTTTCCTACTGTATCTGTTCAACGAACAGCACAGTCCCGGTTTGTTGGTGCCTGTGGGTGTTTTATTGACAGTCGGCGCTACCTCATTTATATCCAGTATTTTTGGTATCTGGGGCATTATGTGGCCGGGCTTTGTACTCTCACCTGCAGTAGGTTTGCTTCTCTTATACCTGTTTGGTGAACGGCATAACAAGGGTTTGCTTATCCCCATTGGTATTTTGGGCGGTATTGCCGGCTTTGGGTTCTTTGGCTCTTTCCTTACAGGAAACGTCGGCTATGGGAAATATGGTTTTGCCGGGTTTTTAATCCTCATGGGCATCTTGTCCTTTGTGAAAAAGCCGAAGGAAAAACAGCATTCAGAACGCTGGTATCAAAGACATTCAGACGGTTCAAGCGCTTGGAACGGTGGTGCGGGTCAACAGGAAGAAAACTGGCATGAACAGGCGGGTGAACCGAATCAAAACTGGCAAGGTAAATCAGGTGAACCGAATCAAAGCTGGGACGAAGCTAAGAACCGCGAAAAACGGCGCGAGTATGGTCAAAAGGCATATAAAGAGTATGACGAAAAGTTTAACGATGTGAATTATCCCAAAGGTGACAAAGCACCCAAAAATGCTGCCAATAGGGAAAATAACCCGTACGATAATTCAGATTTCAGTCGAAAATAATGCACAATAACCCTTACGATAATTCAGATTTCAGTCGAAAATAATGCACAAAAACAGGATGCGCTTTTTAATAGGGCATCCTGTTTTGATGTTTAGTCCAATTATTTTGTTATTTCTCAGGAAAGATAAATTGTGGTATGATATGCGTGCGAATCTTAAAAACACATGGAATTGAGGATAAATAATGCCAGCAATCCGCTATGAATTGATAAAAACCTGTCAACGTTCCGGTGCCCGTTTGGGAAGGGTGCACACACCACATGGTACCATTGAAACCCCGGCATTTATGCCGGTTGGTACCCAGGCCACTGTGAAAGGTATGACGCCGGAAGAACTGAAAACCGTTGGTGCAGAAATCATTCTGAGCAACACCTACCATCTTTTTTTAAGGCCAGGTCATGAAATTGTGCAGCAAGCCGGTGGTTTGCACGGGTTTATGCATTGGGACAGGCCTATTCTCACAGACAGTGGTGGTTTTCAGGTGTTCAGCCTGACAAAACTGCGCAAAATTAAAGAAGAAGGTGTTACTTTTCAATCCCATATCGACGGCTCTAAAAAGTTTATATCACCGGAAGTATCTATTGCAGTACAAAATGCGCTTGGTGCCGATATCATCATGGCCTTTGATGAGTGTGCACCGTATCCATGTGATGCTGCATACGCCAAGCGATCCATGGAAATGACCACCCGTTGGGCAAAACGATGTAAAGAAGCCCACCAAAGGCCGGAAGACCAAGGTTTGTTCGGCATTGTTCAGGGAAGTACCTACAAAGATTTGCGCATTGAGAGCGCAAAACAACTGGTCGATCTTGACTTTCCCGGTTATGGTATAGGAGGGCTTTCTGTGGGTGAGCCCGGAGAAATCATGAACGATATTCTGGAACACACCACACCTCATTTGCCCAAAGACAAGCCGCGTTACTTAATGGGTGTTGGCAGCCCGGATTATCTCATTGACGGTGCTTTGCGCGGGGTAGACATGTTTGACTGTGTTTTGCCGACACGCATCGGGCGAAATGGCACCATTTTTACAGCCAATGGCCGTATCATTGTGCGTGATGCGAAGTACGCAAAAGATTTTCGGCCAATGGATGAGGAATGCACCTGTTATGCCTGCCAGAATTATTCCCGTGCCTATGTTCGCCATTTGTTTAAAACCGGTGAGTTGCTCGGATTACGATTGGCAACCTGGCACAACTTGCATTTTCTGTTGAATCTGATGAAACAGGTTCGTGAAGCCATCAAAGAAGACCGTTTGCCGGAATTCAGGCAATATTTCTTTTTTAAATACGGGTATCTTGACAGTCCGATTAGGAGATAAGTAAGGCCTGGGGTATCATATCGTTTTGAATGTAGCTAGGGGTTCATCTGGTTGAGTTACTGTGTAGTGACGAAAACCTGACATTAGTAACAGATGTGCTAAGAATCAAGAATACAGCCATGTTTCAACATCGCAAGTTGAAACGTGGCTGTTTTTCTGCTGTATATGTTTTTCAACGAATTAAATGATCAAAGAAGCGAATGAATTCCCAAAAAAAATGCCGCCGAGGTAAAACCATCGGCAGCCAGTCGTTCGGGGTAATGCCATTAAAACATAAAAAAAACCAGAATTGGTACGCTGGCAGCGTACTTTTTGAAATATTTTTATACTGTTCATTTTGAATGAATCATCACTTGAAAATGATGCGATTTTAGCAGCTTAGTAGAGAATGTATACACCCTAGCAAATTTCATGTATAATGATTAGGATTCATTTTGTGACAAGCGGTGCTGATAAAATTTCTCAGCATAACCGTTCAAATTAGGAGGAATTATTCAATGAACTTTTTGATGAACTTTTTGGCAGTTGCGAGTAACGCATCCGGGAAAGCGGCGACTGCTGCAACAGATGCAACCGCAACAGGAACAGCAGGCGCACTTGGCAGCTTGGGTGGACTCGGCAATATCCTTATCTTTGTTGTACCACTTGGGCTCATGTATCTTTTGCTCATTATGCCGCAACGGAAAAAAGAAAAGAAGGCAAAAGAACTGGTCAATAGTGCCATTGTTGGCGATACCATCATTACCATTGGTGGCCTTCGTGGCAGAATTGTAAACATTAAAGATGATGAAGTGACCATTGAAACCAGTATTGACCGTTCTAAAATGACACTGAAAAAATGGGCCATTAAGGAAGTCTCAAAAGCATTGACAGATGCTACTTGATTTTTTCATCAATATAAAAGGTGTTATTCCACAATAATTCGTGCAATGGTGAAAGCCGTTGCACTTTTTGTTATAAACACGAATCCGGCAAATTAGGATGCGTAATAACGCATATACGTGCGTTATTACTACGGTAGAATCATTGTTATGCTTTTGTAACACAGTGGGTGGGGGAGAAAACATATGGAAGACTTTTTATCCGTAGGGCGCATTATTAATACACATGGTATACGGGGTGAGTTGAAGGTATCGCCATCCACATCGGATGTATCACGGTTTGAGTACCTGTATCACGTTTTTATAGACCTCTCACCAACAGCAGTCGGCCGTGGGGATGCAAAGGTCCCGAATGCATCTGATCTAAAGAAGTATGATGTGGAAAACACACGGTTCCACCAGACGGCTGTACTGCTAACCTTGCATGGTGTGGATACCATGTCAGATGCAGAAAAACTGAAGGGCAGGGAGTTGTGGGTGAGTCGTGAAGATGCGCGAGAACTGGATGAAGATGAATGGTTCATCTGTGATTTGATTGGCTTGAAGGTTTATGAAGAGGACAAGCTGCTTGGAACTTTGACCGCTGTTATACAAACCGGCAGCAATGATGTGTACGTGGTTGGGAAGAATGAGATTCTTATCCCCGCTATACAGGATGTTATTCTGACGGTAGATATTGCAGGTGGCAGGGTGGATGTGAAGTTACCGGCAGGCTTACTGGATATAGAATCGGTCAGGGATGATTAATTCGGCTGGCTTACTGGATATAGAATCGGTCAGGGATGATTAATTCGCTAAGATTCCAACGGTTAACACCACAGCGTGAGTTTGAAGAATTCATTTTTATGATCCTATATTTATGCGGACTTACAACAAGTCAGAATCCTCAAAAATGATGCTAGATTTGGCATAAATATCGAAATCACGCTGTAGTGTTAAAGACAAACCTTTAACAACAACAGGGAACGAGTAGTATTCGGAGGTTATTGTGAGATTTGATGTGTTGACTCTGTTTCCGGAAAGCATGGACCGCTTGCTCAGTGAGAGCATTATTGGCCGTGCCCGGGATGCCGGTTTCATTCAAATAGAAACGATCAATATCCGGGATTATACAGAGAACAAGCATAAAAAAGTCGATGACTATCCTTATGGTGGCGGCACCGGCATGGTGATGACACCACAACCCATATATTCCGCATGGCAAGCGGTGATGCAACCTTTGGCGCACCTTGAAAAGAAGCCTTATACCGTTTACATGAGTCCACAGGGGAATGTGTTGAACCAGGTTACGGCCATGCATTTGGCAGAAAAAGAAAACTTGATTATCCTATGCGGACACTATGAAGGTGTGGACGAACGCATTTTAGAAGAAATTGTGGATGAAGAAATATCCATTGGAGATTATGTCTTGACCGGTGGTGAACTTCCTGCTATGGTTTTGATTGATTGCGTCAGTCGTCTGGTGCCAGGCGTTTTGCCATCACCGGATGCGTATTCCGAAGAAACCCATTATTCAGGGCTGATTGAATACCCCCAATACACCCGACCCGATGTATTTATGGAAAGAAATGTGCCTGACATCCTTTTGTCCGGACATCATGAACATATAAAAAAATGGCGTTTTCTGCAGATGCTGGAGCGCACCAAAAAGAAAAGACCAGATATGTTTGAACGCTACGATGCCAATAACCCATTGGCTGTTTTAGAAGCCTATGGCTTGCTTCCAAAGAAAAAAAATCGAAAAAAATGAACGATCGCAGATCAACTTTGGTCCATCGTATGACGTCAGGGAACTGGGGAAAGATTGGTTAGGAACTTATTTTCCTACAGCGTATAGCTCAAAAAAATATTTACTTAAGTACTTATAAAAACGGTCTCAGAAAAAAAAGGCGGAAAAAATGAGCAATCATACAGAACCTTTGGCCTATCGTATGGCGCCAAGGAGCCTGAAAGAATTTATAGGTCAGGAACATATCATCGGAGACGGCAAACTGCTAAACCGTATGATTGCAGCAGACCGCATTTCTTCGATTATCCTTTATGGTCCGCCGGGTACTGGCAAAACATCCATTGCCCGCCTCATAGCCGGTACCACCAAGGCGGTGTTTCAACAGTTGAATGCTGTGACGGCCGGTGTCAAAGATATCCGTGCCGTGGTTGAAGACGCACAAAACAGTTTTCTGAACCCAAGTGGTCGCTGCGTTCTTTTTGTGGATGAAATTCACCGGTTCAACAAAGCGCAGCAGGATGCGCTCCTGCCTTATGTAGAGAACGGGACGGTGGTGCTCATTGGTGCCACCACAGAAAACCCGTACTTTGAAGTAAACAAAGCGCTGATTTCACGTTCGACCGTATTTATGCTCACCCCTTTGGAAGCGCCGCATATCGTCAAGATTGTTCAAAATGCCATTCGTGATGAAGAACGTGGCTACGGGAAAATGGATATCCATATTGATGATGAAGCCTTAACTTTGTTGGCGGAACTGTCTTCCGGGGACGCGCGCATTGCCCTGAATGCCTTGGAACTGGCCGTTCTCACATCAAATTATAACGGGACAGAAACCCTGCACCTAACACGGGATGTGATGATTGATTGCATTCAAAAAAAGGCCATTCGTTATGATAAGTCGTCGGAAGGTCATTACGACAACATTAGTGCCATGATCAAATCCATGCGGGGCAGTGACCCGGATGCAACACTATTGTACCTGGCCAGGGCCTTGTATGCAGGGGAGGAACCGGAATTTCTGGCACGACGCATTATCATTTGTGCATCGGAAGATGTGGGGATGGCCAATCCGAATGCCTTGGTTTTGGCAGTGGCTGCAACACAAGCGGTTCTGATGATTGGTATGCCGGAGGCACGTATTCCGCTGGCACAGGCGGCTGTAATGGTTGCCACCAGTCCAAAGTCCAATGCATCCTACATGGGCATTGGTAAGGCTTTGGCGGATGTAGAAAACAAGGATACAGGAGAAGTGCCCATGCACCTGCGAAATGCAGTTGTCAGTGGCATGGCAGACCTTGGCTATGGAATAGGGTATAAATATGCACACGACTTTCCGGGCAATATTGTGAATGACATGACCTACCTGCCGGAAAAATTGCTGGGCACAATTTATTATGAGCCAACAGGTAATGGTTACGAGATGAAGTTAAAAGAATGGCTGGATAAACGGAGAAGAAATACCGGGAATGTTTCAATCTGAACCAACAGGCAATTCTACGCAAGAAAACTTGCGGGAAAAAGTCGCGAAACGATTTTCTGGGGTACAATCAGAGAATGGAATAGGTATAAAAATGACAGAGAATGATTTTGACCCTGAATTGGACACTGAGTTGAATTCAGAAGTTAAGAAAAACAGTAAAATACGCAGAATCATGGCCTGGTGTGTGCTTGGCTTGTTTTCGTTACTCATTCTAAATCTTTTGTTTTTCCACTGGCTTCTTGGGGAAACTACCATTGTATACATTGGTTTGATGGTGGCATTTTTTCTAGGTAACGGGGTGAACCGGCAACGTAGCTTTCCGATGATGGACAATATGCCGGAAAACAATGAGGATTCAGAAAGTATTGAAGACATAGAGAATCAGTCTGAAGCGCCTGAAGAAGATTGGCAAGAACCAGTCTGAGGTGCCTGAAGAAGAACTTTTAGAAGATGGAAAGAATCTGAGGTGCCTGAAGAAAAACTTTTAGAAGATGGGAAGAATCAGAGGTGCCTGAAGAAGACACCTTGGAAGTTGGGGAGAACAAGAGGTTCCTGAAGAAGACACCTTGGAAGTTGGGGAGAACAGGAAGCATGGACAATAATGATAACAAAAATGGTTTAAAGAATAACGAAAAGAACAAAGAGAAGACAAATGACCTACAAAAAAAAGCCACTGGGTGGGAACAGATTATAAAACCGAACCAACCGGAAGAGGATAAAACACCGGTCGGTTTATCCATACAGCCAGAGATTAATCATAGTATCAGCCCTGAAACGGATGAAATTCTCGAAAAAGTAGACAGGGATTTCAAAACCAAACGGTCTGGAAATGCTAAAAAGACCACTGTATCAAATCTACTCATTATTGGTGGTATTTTGCTTATTATCATTCCGTTGCTTGTAACCGCATGGAATGCGAAGAAGAATAAAGATGCCATGGATGAGTTTTTACTCAATTCCACTTCAGTTGTGGATGACGTACAGGCGTCGGCAGAGAATCCAGACGATTTCTACCAGAACGCTGTAGATTTCAACGCAGAAGCCAATGTGGCGGAGGGTGATGGTTCACTGGCATCACCGAGCCCATCAACAGAAACGGAGAATAGTAACGGTACGGAAACAACGGCTGAACCTAGTGTAAGTCCTTCCGCAGAAGCGTCTGCGTCCCCGGCTGGTCCTACAATGAAACCGTTGATGTCTGCAGCGGAAATTCAAAAACGTATGATTGGCGTTTTGTATATTGATAAGATTAAGGTACGCATACCGGTCATGGACGGTGTGGATGTTGAAACCCTGCGTGTTGCCGCCGGTAGAATGCCCGAATCCGGAAAGCTGGATAAAATCGGGAATGCCGTATTGGCCGGTCATCGCAGTTATACCTTTGGAAAATATTTCAACCGGTTGGATGAACTGGAGGTAGGCGATACTTTTTACATCAAGACAGGCAAAAAAACATTGGAGTATAAAATCTTCAAAAAAATAATTGTCGAACCGGATGACTTTTCGATTATGAACTACAACAAAACCGATAAGATTTGCACACTTTTTACCTGCCATCCTGTAATCATTGCCAACAAACGTTTGGTGGTGCAAGGGATTCAGACTGATTAGCAGATTCTCTGGTATTCAGCGAACGTTGATGCAATTTATCAGGCAAAAAGTCGTATCGCATGGGCGGTATCATTGCAACAACCTGCAGCAAAAAGTCATATCGCATGGGTGGTATCATTGTAACAACCTGCAGCAAAAAGTCGTATCGCATAGGCGGTATCATTGCAACAACCTGCAGCAAAAAGTCATATCGCATGGGTAGGATCATTTTATGCCATCTGGGTGAATTCATAAAATAGAATTAAATTTGATTAATTGGATTAATTCATCCGCCAAACATACTTCAATAACGTGACCGTATTTCTTCCGTTACCGGCTTGTTGTAATAAGAAATGATCTTGGCGGCGGTGTTTTCTTCGCCAGATGGGATGGGAATACTGACAATTTGATGGTTGCCACTGCCGCGCCTGAATTCAATGAAATAGAAATCTAATGCATCCCCATGTTCTGTGTCAAAACCAACTGCCTCCAATTTATTATGATTGCTTCCAAAAGTGGTGAGGCTCCCCATGAAATACAAGCCGTTTTCATGAATAACAGCTTCATTCTCCATCTTATTCAATCTTTTTTTTCCTGTGCGTGCAAGCACTTGTGTCATACCAACAAAGAATATGGCCACCAAAGCCATGATGCCTAGAAAACCGGCATTTTCATCCATATCGACAAAGAAAACAACCACACCAATCAATAAAAAAATTGCCCCAAGCGCAATGCCACCGGTCATCATGGGGAAGAGGTCGGCGATTTCTTTTTCTTTTTGTTTCTCCCATTTGGTGTTTGGATAGCGCCACCAAGCCAAAACACCTTGACCTTGGTGAATTTTGCCCATGAGCTGTGCACGCTTTTCTAAGAAGGGTGTTAACACAAGGGTCGTCAGACTCAAGAAAGCACCGATAAATATCAGTGCATAACCCCCATCCATCATGTCCATCATGAGCGGCCGGGGGAGAAAAGCCATGGCCAATCCTACCAAAAGTAAGACCCGATTGATGATGACAGCTTTTTTTCCTGTATAAGATAATGTGTTCATAGACATCCTCCTGTGAGGGTGCTGTTTGCTACTTTTTTATGAAGGTATTATATCATAACGAAAAAAGCAGGAGGTGTATTTTGTAGAACACTCCTGCCGGAAATAACGAATTGTTTATTATTTACATCAAAGAAATTTTCATGATGAGTGCTGCAAACACAATGGAAACCATCGAAAGTAACTTTATTAAGATGTTAATGGAAGGGCCAGAGGTGTCTTTAAACGGATCGCCAACGGTGTCACCAACAACGGCCGCTTTATGGCAATCGGAGCCTTTGCCGCCCAATTCACCGCTTTCAATGTATTTCTTGGCATTGTCCCAGGCGCCGCCCGAGTTCGCCATAAAAATGGCCAGAATAAAGCCGGTGACCAATGCGCCTGCCAGCATACCGGCAACGCCGTTAACACCCAGCAGGAAACCAACCACAATGGGACTTAAAATACCAATGAGTGCCGGTAACACCATTTCTTTTTGTGCGGCTTTGGTGCAAATATCCACACAGGTGGCATAATCTGCCGGTGCTGTTCCTTCCATCAAACCTTTGATTTCACGAAACTGTCTGCGCACCTCATACACAATGCTCATGGCTGCTCGGCCAACGGCTTCCATGGTGAGTGCTGCGAAAAGGAAAGGAAGCATACCGCCGATGAACAAACCGACCAGCACAGGCGGGTTTGTAATAGACAGGTCAAATTTGAAAGCAGGATTTATCTGAATAACCTCATCCTGGAAAGCAGCAATCAGCGCAAGTGCAGTTAAAGCCGCCGAACCAATGGCAAATCCTTTGCCGGTTGCCGCTGTGGTGTTCCCCAAAGAATCCAGGGCATCTGTGCGGCGTCGCACTTCAGGATCCTGATGTGACATTTCGGCAATACCGCCGGCATTATCGGCCACAGGTCCGTAAGCGTCGGTTGCCAGGGTAATGCCCAGGGTACTTAACATCCCAACTGCAGCAATACCAATACCGTAAAGCCCTAATTGGAAGGACTCACCACCGCCGGCGAGGAAGTAGGAAGCCAAAATGGCACAACCAACGATGATCACCGGGATGGCCGTAGAAAGCATTCCAAGTGAAATACCGCCGATAATGATGGTTGCTGCACCTGTTTGGGAGGTTTCTGCCAAACGCTTGGTGGGGCGGTATGTATCAGATGTAAAGTATTCTGTAAAGAAACCAATGAGGTTACCTGCCAGGAGGCCTGCGACAATAGCCCAGAATACACCGAAGTGGTCCGGCAGAACGGCACGAACCAGAAAGAAAGCACCTATTAAAATAAGAACGGAAGAAATGTAAACGCCGCGGCGCAAAGCTTTGAGCAGCACTTTCTGTTCGGCTTTTTCACCGGATTTTACAAAGAAGGTTCCGATAATGGAAGCAACCACACCAATAGCCGCCATAATCATCGGAATGGTCACGCCGTTTGTACCCAATCCAGCAGCAACAGCTAGCGCACTGGTAGAGACGATGGAACCAACATAAGATTCATACAGGTCGGCACCCATACCGGCTACATCTCCGACATTATCACCGACGTTGTCAGCGATAACAGCAGGGTTTCTCGGATCATCCTCCGGTATACCGGCTTCCACTTTACCAACCAGGTCGGCACCGACATCGGCTGCTTTGGTAAAAATACCGCCGCCGACACGGGCAAACAAGGCCATCGAGCTGGCACCCATGCCAAAGGTGAGCATGGCTCCGGTAATGAGACCAATGCGGACATTCGGGTCGGCTATGACATCAACCGAGCTGTAATACCAGTTTAGAAAGTAATACCAAATGGACAGGTCCAAAAGACCGAGGCCAACGACGATAAGACCCATAACGGCTCCGGACGAGAAAGCCACACGCAAGCCACTGTTCAGGCTGCTTTTGGCTGCATGAGCGGTTCGTGAATTGGCAGAAGTTGCAATTTTCATACCCAGAAAACCGGAAAGCCCGGAAAAAAAACCGCCGGTTAAAAAAGCAAATGGAACAAAGAAAGTCAGAAAACCGGCAAAGGCAAGTGCACCAAGAATTAATGCCATGACAATAAAGAACAGTCCGACACCTGTATATTGTCGTTTCAAATAAGCATTGGCACCTTTTCGAATCGCTGCGGCAATGTCTGCCATTTCCTTTGTACCTTCACTTTTTTTCAGAACTGACCAAGCCAGATATCCGGCAAAGGCGAGTGCACATCCGGATCCTAGCGGGGCGAGAAACATGAGATCAGTCATTTGCGATACCTCCGTTGCATACTAAAGCAGATTGATGTGATTTGGCGTGTTCTACTGTGTTGTGAAAAGGTCGTGTTGTACTGTGTTGTGAAAAGGTTCTGTTCTACTGTGTTGTGATAAGGTTCTTTTGTACGGCAGGGTGTTGTACTGAATCGTGTTGGGTAGCTCGCGGGACGCTTTATTTGTTGTTTCTATATCTTCATAAGCCACGCCTTTGTGGTTGATAAAGAATTTGTGTTTGCCAACGAAAGGAAAGCATTGGCATTCCTTTCATTATTAACTTTACCCAAGATATCATATCGCATACAGGGTGGCTGTCAAGAAAAATATAAAAGAACAAATATTCGAAAATAAAGCTTGTCGAAATTGCTTTTTTGTGATAATGTTTTCGAAGAGTAATATTGCAGATAAAAAGTTTTCGAATGTTTCAGAATCGAAATTGTAACCTGTCCATAACGTAGCGTTAAAGTCAGACCCATGCGACCAAACGTTATGATACAGAGTCAAACCTGTCATTGCCAGACGTGAGGGTATTCGTGTTGAATCCTTGCAAATGGTGCGTTATAGAAATCTTTCTCTTTCATAAAAGGTCGTTCGGGGAATCCATCATGAAATGGAGAACGACCATGTTCAGTCAATTTATTACCTGTGGTCTTTTTGGGCTGGATGGCTACCGGATTCTGGTAGAGACCGATTTGTCCAACGGTCTGCCTTATTTTGACATTGTCGGACTTGCTGATATGGCAGTCAAAGAAGCACGAGAGCGCGTTCGCGCAGCCATTTCCAATTCTGGTTTTACCTTTCCTAAAAAAAGACTCATTGTCAACCTGGCACCCGCAGATACAAAAAAAGAAGGTGCCGGCTTCGATTTGGCTATTGCCATCGGTATTTTGGTGTGCAGTGAACTGCTGCTGATACCCAATGCACAAGAAGTGGCGTTTTTTGGGGAATTGGCTTTGGATGGCCGTTTGCGTCCAGTCAACGGTACCCTCAGCAAGGCTTTGGCTGCAAAAGATACCGGGTGCAAGGTGTTGGTTCTGCCAGCTGAAAATGCCAAAGAAGCCGCTTGGGTGAAAGACCTGATCATTCTTCCGGCCTCCTCATTGATGGATGTCTTTAATCACTTCAGCAATACCATCTCCATAAAACCTTTTCCGCCGTCTGAAATTTCGGCTGTTGCGTTTGTTCATCTGCGTCAAAAATCACAAGTCCAGAATTGTGAACCTCCTTCATTGGCAAAGGGATGTCAAGGCTCAGCCATGCCCGAAATATTCATGGGCAACGCACCGGACTTGCCATGTTACCCAAACACCCCCGGCGGAAAAACTGGCACAGGTTCTGAACCGTTTGTGCAAGATGATGACACAATTTATGAAGATTTTTCGGATGTAAAAGGGCAGCAACTGGCCAAACGTGCCATTGAAGTGGCTGCTGCCGGTGGTCACCACCTCTTTATGCTCGGCGGACCGGGTGCCGGAAAAACCATGCTTTCCAAACGTATCCCGGGTATTTTACCGGCACCGACACTTGAAGAAGCGCTCGAAATTACACGTATTTACAGCGTTGCCGGCATGATGCCTTACAAAGACGGCCTTGTAACAAAGAGACCCTTTCGCAGCCCTCACCACACCATCAGCAATGCCGGGCTGGTGGGTGGCGGAAAAATACCAAAACCAGGAGAAATCAGTCTTGCCCATGGGGGGGTGTTGTTTCTGGATGAATTGCCAGAGTTCGGACGTGCTGCTCTGGATTCATTGCGTCAACCTCTGGAAGAAGGAAAACTTTCCCTGGCAAGGGTACAGGCAACACTGACCTATCCCAGCCGGTTCATGTTGGTGGCCGCTGCCAATCCTTGTAAGTGCGGGAATTTTGGTGACCCGACCAAGGTATGTCGCTGTGCGCCAAAAGACGCAGAACGGTACTTGTTCAGAATATCCGGTCCGTTAATGGATCGAATGGATATTCAAATCTTCGTACCGTCTATTTCCTATCAGGAGATGTCAGGCACCGCGATTTCCGATTCTTCAGAAACCATACGAAGCCGCGTAGAGGCGGCAAGAAAACTGCAGTTGGCTCGTTTTTCAGGAAAAGGCGTTTATTGCAATGCCCAGCTTAACGGTATTGCCATGCGTCAAGCCTGTGCTTTGGATGCAGAGAGCCGGCAACTGATGGAACGGGCTTTTACGCAGTTGTCCCTGAGCATGCGTGCGCACGATCGCATTCTGCGTGTGGCAAGAACCATCGCTGATCTGGATGGCTCTGTGAACATCCGAAAACCGCATTTGGCGGAAGCCATTCAATACAGGTCTGCAAAGATGATGTCAACATAAGGATGAAACGCCGTTTAAGGAGGAGAACATGTCGATAACTGTGAATGAAATAAGTAGCGATGCAGTACAAAACAAAACGACGGTACTGCCATGGATATGGTTTGCCAATCTGCCTGCAAAGGATTGCAACAAAAGACTTTTATTACAGCGGTTTCCAAACATGCAAACGCTCTATTCAACAAGCCGGGAACAGTTCATTGCGGCCGGCTTGATCAATCAAAACGGTTTGGGCGCCGTCTTATCCGATAAGTATAAGGAAAATGCCTTGCGCATTTTACAACGTTGCGAAAAAGAAGGCATTGTTCCGATTTCACGAGACAGCGACGAATACCCATACCTGCTCAAGAATATTCCTGATGCGCCATATGTTCTATACCGCAAAGGAAAACCTTTGTCCGGGCGCTTATTCTCCGTTGTCGGATCACGCAGGGCTACCGGCTATGGCATCCGTATGGCAGAAACACTTTCCGCAGATCTTTGCGATGCCGGTTTTACGGTTGTCAGCGGAATGGCCAGGGGCATCGATACCGCAGCGCACTCAGGCGCACTCTCTGCAAACGGGGATACAGTTGCCGTATTGGCAAGCAGTGTGGACATATGTTACCCGCCGGAAAACAAGTCTCTGGCGGATAGAATTGAGAAAAACGGTTCGCTGCTATCAGAGTACCCACCCGGAACGCCCCCGGTTTCTTTTCATTTCCCGGTCAGAAACCGCATCATCAGTGGTCTTTCTGAGGCACTGCTGGTTGTGGAGGCTGGCGATAAAAGCGGCTCTCTCATTACGGTGCAACTGGCACTGGACCAGGGGCGTGATGTGTTTGCTGTTCCAGGGAATGCGCTGAGCGTTACCAGTCGAGGCTGTAACCGCATGATACGGGAGGGGGCAGGCCTTGTGCAGGAAATACAGGATATT